>JAMONO010000128.1 GCA_027065715.1 Flavobacteriales bacterium | reverse complement strand
CAATATTCCTTATTTTAAAAGCGTGCAAGTTGTGATTGATGTGGATCCGTATTGAAAAGTTTAACAAATCCATTATTTTTGCAGTAAAATATTTTAAATGATAGTTGATACCCATACCCATATATTTGTAGAGCAGTTCGACAACGACAGAGCAGAAGTAATTGAACGTGCCAAAGCTGTTGGCGTAGAAAAATTTGTATTGCCCAATATAGACAGCAAATCAATTGAGCAACTCAACCAAACCGTAGCCCAATATCCCGATGATATGCTTCCGTTAATGGGGTTACATCCTACGAGTGTGAAAGAGAATTGGCAAGAAGAATTGGCAATTATAAAACATGAATTAGAAAAAGGAAAGTATTATGGCATTGGAGAAATAGGTATAGATTTGTATTGGGACAAAACTTTTTTAAAGGAACAGCAAGAGGTATTTATAACCCAACTGCAATGGGCAAAACAAAAAAAACTTCCTGTAAGCATTCATATTCGTGATGCTTTTGATGAAGTATTTGAAATCGTAGAGCAAGAAAAATCGCCGGATTTACGCGGTGTTTTTCATTGTTTTACCGGCACTTTGAATCAGGCTAAGCACGCAGTAGATTTGGGCTTTCATTTGGGAATTGGGGGAGTGGTAACTTTTAAAAACGGCAAAATAGACCAATTTTTAGATCAAATTCCACCCCATAAATTAGTGGTAGAAACCGATGCGCCTTGGTTAGCGCCCACGCCTTATCGGGGTAAGCGAAACGAACCGGCATATATAGATTTGGTGGTAAATAAACTGGCAGATGTTTATCAAATGAAACGCGAAGAACTCGAATGTATTTTGTATCACAATTCAATGGACATCTTCGAAATTGACAAGCTGTAAATAAATTTTGTAAGTGCAATTCAATATGGCTGTTTGTTTATGGCAAAAAAACATTAACTTGCATACTTAACCGGTTTGTCAAATAATTTATAATATGAAATTACACATATTAGGCTGTCATTCTGCAACTCCTCGCAGTGTTGCATTTCCTTCTTCACAAGTTTTGGAGGTTGGAAACGAGTTGTTATTGATTGATGCCGGTGAAGGCATGCAAATACAATTGCGCAAATACAAACACAAATTTAACCGTATCAAACACATTTTTATATCGCACTTGCACGGTGATCATTTTTACGGATTGGTGGGATATTTATCTACATTAAGATTGATAGGACGCGAAAAAGAAGTGCATATTTATGCTCCTGCGGGGTTAAAAGAAATTATTTTGTTACAATTCAAAATTACACAAACCGATATAAATTACCCTTTATTTTTTCATGAATTAGTTAATTTTGAACCGGAATTGATTTTGGAAACCGATAAATTTTCGGTTACAACCATTCCTTTGGAACATCGGATTTATACCAACGGTTTTTTGGTTCGAGAAAAACCTGCACTACGAAAACTCAATATAGATGCTGTTCGGCAATATCCCGAAATTGAAACATGGGCGTATCACAACTTGAAACGCGGAAAAGATTTTGTTAGAGATGACGGCAGTATTATTCCCAACTCCGAATTGACTTTGCCACCTCCTCCTGCAAAATCGTATGCTTATTGTTCGGATACGGCTTACAAACCCGATATTGTTCCGCTTATTGAAGGGGTTGATTTGTTGTATCACGAAGCTACTTTTTTGGAAGCAGACAAATCCTTGGCGATAAAAACCAAACACAGTACTGCACGGCAAGCTGCTCAAATAGCTCAAAGAGCCGGCGTTAAACAATTGGTTTTAGGTCATTTTTCATCTCGTTACCCCGATGAATCTTTATTTGTGTCGGAAGCTTTCGAAATATTTGATAATGTTGATATTGCAGGAGAAGGAAAAACTTTTGTCATTTGAATTTTTCAAAATTATATGTATGCGATTGATATATACAAAGTTTTTTTATCTTTTTTTGTTGTTGATACTGGTTTTTGTACTTAATTTGAGTTTAGGTTCCATTATTTTTCCGGCTTCTGTTTGGATAGACCTTTTGCATGGGCACATGCCCGAAAATTATGCCGGAATTTTTCATTTTCGTTTGTTAAAAGCTTTTGCCGCCATACTTGCAGGAGGAAGTTTGGCATTGAGTGGTTTATTGTTGCAGACACTTTTTCGCAATCCAATAGCCGGTCCTTATGTATTGGGCTTGAGTTCGGGAGCCGGTTTGGGGGTTGCCCTGTTGTTGCTGGGCGGAAGTCTTTTGGGTTTTCATTTTCTTTCGGGGTTTACTACCGGTTTGGCGGCTATTCTGGGTAGTATGCTTGTTTTGTTATTTGTAGTGGTTTTATACGTCAAATTCGGCAATCCGGTTCATTTGTTGATAGCCGGTTTAATGATAGGTTTTTTTGCTTCTGCTTTGATCAGTATTTTGAGTTATTTTTCACCGGCAGCCAATTTGCAAAAATTTGTATTTTGGTCTATGGGAAGTTTAGGGAATCATTCTGCTGTATCATTGCGGTTGATTTTTATTTTGTTGTTTTTGGTAACAGTCTATTCATTATTTTTATACAAAAAGTTCAATTTGCTTTTGTTGGGCGAAGAATATGCCATGTCTATGGGTGTCTCCGTTAAAAAAGTTTATTTTACAATCATATTGATTACAGGTTTATTGACAGGAAGTATTACCGCTTTGTTTGGACCTATTGGTTTTATCGGTTTGGCGGTACCTCATTTAACGCGTCGTTTTTTTCAGACGCACTTGCATCAAATACTGATACCTGCCAATGTTTTGACGGGAGCTTTGTTGTTGTTATTTTGTGACATAGTGGCACAGGTGCCCGGTAGTGTAATTGGTTTGCCTATTAATAGTATTACGGCTCTTTTTGGTGCTCCTTTGGTAATATATATGTTGTATAAAAACAAATAAAGCCTGTTGAAGCTCATTCAACAGGCTTTACAAGGCGTTCAAAATTTGGTTATTGTTTTTGAGCGTTTAATTTGGCTTTTACTTTGTTGTATTTGTCTTTCATTTCCAAATCGCGATATATTTTTTTGAGCATAACCAACAATGTATTGTCATCGGGAGCAATACTTAAGGCTTTTTCTAATGTGGGGAGCACTTTTTTGTATAAATCCAATCGTTGTTTGTTATATTTATTGTAAAGTGCGTCGTTCATCAATACTTCGTCTTTATTCATTTCTTTGGTTATACTTTCTTCGGGCACTAAAATAATGTATGCCAGTCCTTTGTAAGCATCAACATAATTGGGGTCTAAGTCGATGGTTTTTTGATAGTATTTCTTAGCTTCATCATATTTTTTGAGTTCATACAAGGCAGTGGCCAAATTGTAGTTAAACAATTTGTTATCGGGTTCAATTTCCACGGCTTTTTTCATGGCTTGTGCAAATTTTTGATTATTACCTTTTTTGAGGTAATAGTTTCCTTCGCCAATAATTAGATCCAAATTGTTAGGGTCATCTTTTTTGGCAGTTTCAATAAATTTGATAGCTTCATCATCTTTGCCTAACTTTCCGTAAACAAACAGTAAGTTGGCTATGATGTCGGGGCGGGCACTTGGAGTTTTTTCTTTTTTCAAATCTTCGTGTGTTCCTGCCATGATTAATAATTTTCCGGCTTTTTCATCTTGAACCGTAATACGTTTTCCGGTTTCTTTTTCTTTAACGGTAACAATATCTTTTTGTCCGGTATAACCGCTGTCATATAATTCTTTGAGTAATTTTTCGGCAGGTTCATAGTTTTTATTGACTAAGGCGGCTACGGCAGAAAAATATTTGTATTGGTCATCTCCGGTTAATTGGTAAGCCATCATGCCGGTTTTTTCCAATTCGGTATAGTTTTTTGTTTTTAGGTCGTTATTGATAATGTTAAGCACTTCGTTGGTTATGATTTTTTTTAATTCATCTGCATCATCACTGTATTTTTTCTTACCTATTTTGTTTTCAAAATCTTTTAGTTTTTTTATGATTTTTAATGATTTTTCATAGTTTTTGTAATCTTTTGAGCCCAATTTGGCATAGATTTTAGCCTTTGTGTAAAATATTTTGGCTTTTGTTTTGTCGTCGGCTTGGTCTTTGAGTTTGCAAGCTTCGTTGATTTTTTCTACTGCTGTGGTTAAGTCGCCCTTTTTGTAAGCTTTGTCGGCGGCTTTTAATTCGGATTTTTGAGCAAATGTGCTCAATCCTATTAAGGCAATCAAAATAAAAGTTATTTTTTTCATTTGTTTATTATTTTTATTGTTTAGTTATATTATATCGAGGTATTTTTCGATTTGTGTTTATTGGTTATTATTATGTGTTTTTTCTTCGTTTTGGTCATCTTCGGCTATTTCATCTTCGTTATGCATAACTTTGGCAACTGCTGCAATGGCGTCGTTATTTTTAAGGTTAATGACTTTTACTCCTTGTGTGGCACGTCCCATAACTCGCAGATCGGCTACCGGTATGCGTATGGTTAAACCTTTTTTGGTGATAATCATCAAGTCGTCTTGATCCGTAACATCTTTTAGGGCAACCAAATAACCGGTTTTTTCGGTAATGTTAATGGTTTTAACTCCTTTTCCTCCTCTATTGGTTATACGGTAGTCTTCTAATTTGGAACGTTTGCCGTAACCTTTTTCTGATACGACCAATATATCTTTTGACATATCACTAACAGAAACCGTGCCAACCACTTCGTCATTTTCGTCTGCTAGTGTTATTCCACGCACACCCGAAGCGGTTCGTCCCATGGAACGGATTTTACTTTCTTCAAATCGAACGGCTTTTCCGTTACGTGCCGCCAGCATGATTTGGCTGTTGCCGTCGGTGAGTTTGGCATCGAGGAGTTCATCTCCTTCGCGAATGGTAATGGCGGCAATTCCGTTTTGTCGCGGTCGAGAATATTGTTCCAATGAGGTTTTTTTGACGATACCGTTTTTGGTAACCATCAATACATAGTGCGAATTGACATATTCGGTATCTTTAAGATCTTTGGTGTTTAAAAAGGCTTTTACCTTATCGTCTTGTTCTATATTGATAAGGTTTTGTATGGCTCGTCCTTTGGAGGTTCGACTACCTTCGGGAATTTCAAAAACGCGCATCCAAAATACTTTACCTTTTTGGGTGAAGAATAACAGATATTCGTGATTGGAAGCTACGAATATGTGTTCTAAAAAGTCTTCACTTCGGGTTTGTGCACCTTTATGTCCGGTTCCGCCACGTCGTTGTGCTTTGTATTCGGATAAAAGCGTACGTTTGATATATCCGGCATGCGAAATAGTAATAACTACTTTGTGGTCGGGTATTAAATCTTCAATACTGACATCGCCACCGGCAAAATTGATTTCCGTGCGTCGTTCGTCGCCGAATTTATCTTGCATTTCCAAAAGTTCGTCTTTGATGATTTGCATGCGACGTTCTTTTTTGTCCAAAATATCTTTGAGGTCGGCAATGGTTTTCATCAATTCGTCATATTCGGCTCGAAGTTTATCTTGTTCCAGTCCGGTAAGTTGTCGCAAACGCATTTCGACTATGGCTCGCGATTGAATTTCGGTTAGTTTAAAACGTTCTTCCAAACGTTGTCGGGCTTCTTCTGCGTTCTTTGAACTTCTTATTATTGCGATTACTTCGTCAATATTATCAGATGCGATAATTAAACCTTCCAGAATATGTGCTCTTTCTTCGGCTTTGCGTAATTCGTATTGGGTACGGCGGGTTACTACTTCGTGACGGTGATTGACAAACTCGCGTATCAAATCTTTCAAATTGAGCATTTCGGGTTTGCCGTTTACCAGTGCAATATTATTAACGTTAAAAGTAGATTGTAAAGCCGTATATTTGAACAGTTTATTTAAAACGACATTTGGTATGGCATCACGTTTAAGGTAGTAAACGATTCGCATACCTTTACGGTCGGATTCGTCTTTGATGTCTGCAATACCTTCGAGTTTTTTGTCATTGACCAAATCGGCGGTTTTTTTAATCATGTCCGCTTTGTTTACTTGATAAGGAATTTCGGTTACGACAATGGCTTCTCTACCTTTGATTTCTTCAAAGTGCGTTTTGCCGCGCAACACAATACGCCCGCGCCCGGTCATAAAGGCATCTTTAACGCCTTGGTATCCGTAAATGATGCCACCTGTTGGAAAATCGGGGGCTTTGATATATTCCATTAAATTTTCGACTTCGATGTCGTTGTTATCGATGTAGGCAATGGTTCCATTAATAACTTCGGTTAGGTTGTGCGGTGGCATATTGGTTGCCATACCTACGGCAATACCCGACGCACCGTTAATCAACAAACTTGGTATTTTGGATGGTAAAACGGTAGGTTCTTGCAGGGTATCGTCAAAGTTATTAACAAAATCAACAGTTTCTTTGTCGATGTCCGAAAGCATGGCTTCCGAAATTTTTTGCATTCTTACTTCCGTATAACGCATAGCTGCCGGACTGTCGCCATCTACCGAACCAAAGTTTCCTTGTCCGTCTACCATTTGATAGCGCATACTCCATTCTTGTGCCATACGTACCATGGCGTCGTAAACCGAACTATCGCCATGCGGGTGGTATTTACCTAATACTTCACCGACGACTCTTGCCGATTTTTTATAGGGTCTGTTTGAAGCCAATCCTAATCCGTGCATGCCATATAATACACGCCTGTGAACCGGTTTTAAACCGTCACGAACATCGGGCAGTGCTCTTGAAACAATAACCGACATTGAATAATCAATGTAGGAAGATTTCATTTCATCTTCAATGTTGATTGGAATTATTCGCTCTTCACTATTCATAGAATAATCATTTAATAATTAAGATTGCAAGATACGATTTTTTGACGAATTTCAAGCAAATTTAGAGTTAAATTTTACTTGGTTTTGTGTATTTTAAACTAATAAAAAATTATAAGTTTGTTCGGCTATTTTATAAATGATTTTTTTAAACTACCCACAAAAATGAGTTGCTTTTTGGCTGTGTCTCCGGCAGCCCCGACGTTTCGGGGCAAATCTGCATCTTTGTAGATGTTAGATAAAAAAAGCAACCCGTATAAATGAGTTGCTTTTTGGTTGTGTCTCCGGCAGCCCCGACGTTTCGGGGCAAATCTGCATCTTTGTAGATGTTAGATAAAAAAAGCAACCCGTATAAATGAGTTGCTTTTTGGTTGTGTCTCCGGCAGCCCCGATGTTTCGGGGCAAACCTGCATCTTTGTAGATGTTAGATAAAAAAAAGCAACCCGTATAAATGAGTTGCTT
>JAMONO010000127.1 GCA_027065715.1 Flavobacteriales bacterium | reverse complement strand
TTATAGATATCGACGAATTAAAAACGGTAAAAAATGAAGAAGATAATGTTGATATTGTTATATCACGAACTTCCGAGTTGAAAATTATAGGCGAACAAAGTGGCAAAGTATTGAGCACCCACCAATTGCCTTATGGTTCCAAATTGTATAAAAAACCCGGTGAAAAGGTATTAAAAGCCGAAGTAATAGCCGAGTGGGATCCTTGGAACTCTGTTATTGTATCCGAATTTAGCGGAAAAGTACAATACGAAAATATTGTGCAAGGAGTTACTTATCAAATTGAAAAAGACGAACAAACCAACCGTGAGGAAATTGTAATTAGTGAAAGTAAGAATAAAAAGATGATTCCTACTTTAAAAATCCTCGATAAAAACGGCGAAGTATTGCGTTCCTATAACTTGCCCGTCGGTGCACGCGTTAGTGTTCAGGACGGTCAAAAAATCAAAAAAGGAACCATTTTGGTTAAAATTCCTCGAACTTCGGTCAAAGCCGGTGATATTACCGGAGGTTTACCTCGTGTAACCGAATTGTTTGAAGCTCGAAATCCTTCAAATCCGGCAGTAGTTTCGGAAATTGACGGTATTGTTTCATTTGGTAAGATAAAAAGAGGAAATCGCGAAATTATCGTTACGGCTAAGTCGGGCGAAACCAAAAAATATCTGATTAAACTATCCAATCAAATATTAGTGCAAGAAAACGACTTTATTCGAGCCGGAACTCCTTTGTCCGATGGTGCCATTACACCCAATGATATTTTGAAGATTAAAGGACCTTCTGCCGTTCAACAATATTTGGTAAATGAAGTGCAAGAAGTATATCGTTTGCAAGGTGTAAAAATCAATGATAAACATTTTGAAGTGGTTGTTAGACAAATGATGCAAAAGGTAATGATTGAAGATTCGGGCGATACGACTTTCTTGCCGGGTGAACTGGTTCATAAGTATGACTTTATTGAAGAGAACGATCGAATTTCATCTATGAAAGTAGTGGAAGATCCGGGCGATTCCGAGAACTTTAAAGCCGGTCAGTTGGTTACACCGCGTGATTTACGTCAAGAAAACTCTATTTTGCGTCGTCAAGACAAAAAATTGGTGGTAGCCCGTGATGTTATACCCGCTACGGCTTCTCCTGTATTACAAGGTATTACCCGTGCTTCATTGCAAACCAAATCCTTTATTTCGGCTGCTTCGTTCCAAGAAACCACCAAGGTGCTTAACGAAGCCGCAATTAGAGCCAAAGTTGATGAACTTGAAGGATTGAAAGAAAATGTTATTGTGGGACGCAAAATACCTGCAGGAACAGGGTTGAAAGAATATGATAATATCATTGTAGATCAAAAGGAAGATTACGAGGATATGATTATTGACAAGATACAAAACAATTTTGTCGATTAACTTTGTGTTAAACGATAAAACAAATTAAAATTTATACTTATGAATGATCCTCAAAAAAAGCAACAAATAAACATAGAACTTCCCGAAGATATAGCCGGAGGTATCTATTCCAATTTGGCGGTGATTAATCATTCCGCCTCGGAGTTCATCGTTGATTTTATCAATATTATGCCGGGTGTTCCCAAGGCAAAGGTAAAATCGCGAATAATTTTAACTCCGCAGCATGCCAAACGGTTTTTACGTGCCTTAAACGACAACATAAAGCGTTTTGAAAGTGTTCACGGACCTATTAAGGATTTTGAACAAAATACGCCGCCACCGATTAATTTCGGTCCTGCCGGTGAAGCTTAATTAATGTTGTTGAAGAAATAAAAAAAAGAGGCTGTTTTGTGCAGCCTCTTTTATTTATTGAACGTTTCGTTCGTATTCTTTTAAGTAACTTTCGTCCAATTTAAAGTCTTCCATAAATTTGGTGGTGTAATTTCCGGCAATAAAATCGGGGTCGTCCATTAATTGTCTATGGAACGGAATGGTGGTTTTAACCCCTTCTATGACAAATTCGTCCAAAGCTCTTTTCATTTTTTCAATGGCTTCTTCGCGAGTTTGAGCCGTTGTAATGAGTTTGGCTATCATAGAATCGTAGTAAGGCGGAATAACATAACCTTGATATGCATGGGTATCTAAGCGAACACCATGACCTCCGGGGGCATGAAAAGTTTTTATAACGCCCGGCGAAGGTCTGAAATCGTTATAAGGATCTTCGGCGTTGATACGACACTCTATAGAGTGTAATTTGGGAAAATAATTTTTACCTAAGATTGGCACTCCGGCTGCCACTTTGATTTGTTCGCGTATCAGATCGTAGTCGATAACTTGTTCCGTAATAGGATGTTCTACTTGAATACGGGTATTCATTTCCATGAAGTAGAAATTACGATGTTTATCGACTAAAAATTCTACGGTTCCCACTCCTTCA
The DNA here is from genome assembly GCA_027065715.1 of Flavobacteriales bacterium. Taxonomy (GTDB): domain Bacteria; phylum Bacteroidota; class Bacteroidia; order Flavobacteriales; family Flavobacteriaceae; genus WGBX01. Next base: position 4,842 of record JAMONO010000127.1, on the reverse strand, counting down.
TATTTGATACTTTCGGCTGCTTTAACTGCGGCTTCGCCCATTTTTTCACGGAGTTCATCGGTCATAAAAGGTGAAGGGGTTTCTTCTATTAATTTTTGATGTCTTCTTTGTACCGAGCAGTCTCTTTCGGATAAATGAGCGGCTTTTCCGTATTGGTCACCGATGATTTGTATTTCGATATGACGGGGTTCTTCAATGAGTTTTTCCAAATACATACCGTCATTGCCAAAAGCGGCTTTGGATTCTTGACGGGCATCTTCCCAAGCTTTTTTCAAATCTTCTTTTTTCCAAACGGCACGCATTCCTTTTCCGCCTCCCCCTGCTGTTGCTTTAAGCATGACAGGATAGCCAATTTGGTCGGCTAATTTTTCGGCTTCTTCATAGTTTTCGAGTAAACCTTTTGAACCCGGAACGGTTGGAACTCCTGCTTTTATCATGGTTTTTTTTGCGGTTGCTTTGTCTCCCATTTGGTTAATCATTTCGGGAGTAGGTCCGATAAATTTGATACCGTGTTCACCGCAAAGTTTGGCAAATTTGGCGTTTTCTGCCAAAAATCCGTATCCGGGGTGTATGGCGTCGGCATTGGTTATTTCGGCAGCTGCAATAATACTGGGAATATTTAAATAAGAATCGGAGCTGGAAGGCGGACCGATTTTTACGGCTTCGTCAGCAAATCTTACATGCAAACTGTCTTCGTCAGCCGATGAATAAACAGCAACGGTTTTAATACCCATTTCTTTGCAGGTGCGAATTATCCGCAAGGCTATTTCGCCACGGTTGGCAATAAGTATTTTTTTAAACATAAAATCTAAATTTTAGTTACTATAATGGCTCTACCAAAAATAAAGGTTGATCAAATTCGACGGGGGTGGCGTCATCAACCAATATTTTTACAATTTTACCGGATACTTCCGATTCTATTTCATTAAACAATTTCATGGCTTCAATGATACAAACAACGTCGCCTTCTTTTACGGTATCACCAACCTCTACATAGGGAGGTTTGTCGGGAGCCGGTTTGCGATAGAATGTTCCGATAATGGGTGCTTTGATGGTAACATATTTAGATTCGTCATTTACCGGTTGAGCGGCGGTAGTTTGGGTTTCAACCGGTGCGGATTGCGGTATTGCGGGTTGGACAGCCGGTGCTATGGCAACTTGTGGTGCCGGAGCCGGTGTGGGTGCCGCTACGTATTCGGGTTTGTTTTTAATGGTTAATTTAAAATCTTTATTCTCAATTTTGACTTCGCTTACGCCTGATTTGGCAACGAATTTGATGAGATTTTGTACTTCTTTAATGTCCATGTTAAAATTTTTTTGTTAATTGTAGTTTGTTTTGATTAGGCAAAATAGAAAAAAAAAAGCAAAAAAAGGCTTATTTTGGTCTTAAAATGAAAAAAACTCCATTTTTTGCATAAAAAATGGAGTTTTTAACAGTATTTTGATGATTTTTAAGCTTCTTCTTGCTCGGGGTCAATCACAACCTTGCCTTTGTAGTATAATTTTCCTTCGTGCCAGTGGGCTCTGTGATATAAATGAGCTTCACCGGTAGTCGGGTCAATTGCTACCTGAGGCATATCAATTTTGTAATGGGTTCTTCTTTTGCGTCCTCTTTGTTTGGATACTTTTCTCTTGGGATGTGCCATCGTTATATTTTTTTATCTGTTATTAACTTTTTTAATTCCGCCCAACGCGGATCAATTTCGGTATTTTCTTTTTTTTGAAAATCCTCATTGTCGTCGTAATTGATAATGTATGAGGCATTTTCAACTTTTTTGTTCCCGTTTAAAATGTCGGGGTGTATTCTTTTGTGTGGAACATTCAACACGACGGATTCGTAAATTTGTTGAGCGATGTTAAACTTAAATTCATTGTAAGGTATAATAATTAAGTCTTCGCGATCGTCGTTGTAAGTGTCGCCGAATTTGACAATAAAATCAATTTTTCCGTCAATTTTTTGGTCATAATACTCGCCGCTAACATCGCAAGGTATGTTCACGGTTCCGCTACTGTGAATGTTAAACTCCAAAAGATTGTCATTTTTGTTTAAGTCTATCAGAATGTCAAGGTTGCTGTCGATGAACTCATCAAAATCAAATTGCTTGAAAAAGTCTTGATTGATATGAAAACGGAATTGGTGTTTGCCGTTTTTCAAACCGCTAAATTTTATATCGTATGATTTCAATTCGTTCATCCTCATCATTTTCAGCCTGCAAATTTAAAAATTATTTTGCAGATAATAAAATGTTTTTCGGCTTTTATTTTCGGATTTGAAAATTGTTGTAACCGATACATTCTTTTTTGTGCAATAATTTTACTTCGGATACTTTTGATAAGGGAGAACCTTGGTGTAGCCAATCAAGTAAAATTTGCAATTTGTCGGGGTCATTGCTTTCGGCTTCAATATAAACTTTTCCGTCGGGTAGGTTCATGACAAAACCCTTAATGTCTAATAATTCGGCTTTTTCTTGTGTGTATTTCCTAAACCATACTCCTTGTACTTTGCCACTTACTTCGATCTTGAAGTGTAAACATTTTTTCATATTTTTTAGTTTTTCAGAAATATTTTTCGATATGTTTTTTGTTTTTTCTCAACGGTCAGCAAATAAGTTCCGGCAGCAAGATTGGATATGTCAAATTGTTCAATGGGGCTGTTTGTTTTTCTGTTAAAAAGTATTTTTCCTTGCATATTTGTGATTTGAATATGCAATGGATTTGCTTCGGTTTGTTGCAGTTGTATGACATTATAAGCGGGATTGGGAAAAATATTGATTTTGGCGGTTGTCCATTCGTCTGTTGAATTTGTTTCATATTCGTAGCAACCCAAGTCGGGAGCCGAGCCATTGTAGGGTAGTCCGACATCTATACCTGCATCGATACAAGGTGATTGGCTTTGCAGGTGAAAGTCGATTTGACCGGGGTTTACAAACATCGGGTTTACATTGTTCAAATTGTGGCTTCCGTTGGCGTCTGCCGGCATATTTATGTCGCAATAATCGATTTGTGCGGTTGCATTCATACCAATATTAACTTCGTCACCGTAGGTTTGGGTATTGCCGTAAAAAATGGAGTTTATGGCGGTTAAGTCGGCATACGACAAATCTATGGCACCGCCTTCGCCGGCTCCGTAGGCACTGTTGTAGGCAAAGGTGCAATTGGTTATATGCAAATCGGTTTGCGGATTGAGGGTTTTAATAGCACCTCCTCCCGAATTGTCGGAACTGTTCATATAAAATAAGGATTGTATGACTTGTGCGTCATAAGCGGTATAATACAATATGGCTCCACCACCGTAACCGGCATTGTTGTTGATAAATTGACAACGAATGACAGGAGTTTTTCCGTCGTTGGTAAATTTGATGGCTCCGCCTTCGCCATAAGCATGATTGTTTTTAAAAATACAGTCTTCAAAACGGGTTAAACTTTGGGTGCTGCTTCCGGTATTTATACAATAAACAGCACCGCCCATTCCGTTATCGTCGCCGGTTGCATCGTTGTTTTCAAAACGACAGTGATAAAATTCGGCATCGGCATCTTTGAGCACTACGGCACCACCGTGCATATCGGGATAATTGCCGGTGGCACTGGTTTTTCCGTATTCAAACAAACAGTGCCGAAATATACTTATATCGGGAGTGCCGTCTAAACGGATACCTCCCCAACCTGTGTTGTGATTGGCAGGGGTGAATACAACAGGTTGTGCTTCGGTGCCGTTTGCCATTATTTTTCCATTGACATATATTCTGTAATATCCTTGAAAAATTATATTTACACCGGCTTCTATATTAAGTGTTTGTCCTACGGGTATAGTGATATCGCCGGTAACTTGGTATGGACTGTTGGTTAAAGTCCAAGTGCCGGATTGGTTGCCGCTTACATCGGTTTGGGCATGAACTGTTGATAATGAAATAAATAAAGTGATAATAAAGAGTAACTTTTTCATGGTTGAATGTTTTTCGACAGGGCAATTTAGAAAATATTTTTGAAAATTTTGATGCGATATAGCGGTAAATAGAATAAATTGTAAGAATTATTGTAGCCAATTTTTAAATTTTTTGACTCGCTCGCGTGCAACAATAATTTCTTTTCGGTAAGGTTTTTTTAATATGACTTTTATACGTGAATTGCTGTATCCTAACATTTTATCAATAGCGGAGTATCGTATGATAAATTGTCGGTTTAAACGAAAAAAGTCTTTTGGATTGAGTTGTTTTTCGAGGTATTCCAGACTTTTATCATAGATAAATTCTTCGCCGGTGCGATTGACCAAATAAGTGGTTTTGTCTTGACTGTAAAATAGTGCAATATCTGTTACGTCAAGACTTTGAAACCGGTTGCCGTATTGCACCAAAAAACGTTCTTTGTAAGCGACTCTTGTATGTAAATCGGATAACAATTGCTTGATGTCGGGTAAAACGAGTTTTTGTTGCAAAAATTTTTGTAAAGCCCTATGCAGTTCTTCTTGTCTAACAGGTTTTAATAAATAATCGATACTGTTGAGTTTAAAGGCTTTAATGGCATACTGGTCGTAAGCCGTTGTAAAAATCACCGGACTTTGCAGGTTGGTTTTTTCAAATATTTCAAAAGCACTGCCGTCGGAAAGGTGAATGTCGGCAAAAATTAAATCGGGCGCAACGTTTGAATTAAACCATTCGACGCTTTCTTGGACCGAATGTAGCAAGATGTTCGTTTGTATGTTTTCTTTTTGCAACATGCGTTGCAACCGTCGTGCCGCAGGTTTTTCGTCTTCGATGATAACAGCCTGTATCATATCGTTAGTTTGTTCAAATTTACATTAAAAAGTTCACTTTTACACATAGATACATAAATAAATTTGTGCTG
>JAMONO010000126.1 GCA_027065715.1 Flavobacteriales bacterium | reverse complement strand
AAAAAATATTAAACCAAATTTACCCGATGTCAATGGAATTACCCAAAAAAGATACCGCCATAATCAAACAAAAACAAAAAAATTTGAGTTTGCCGCAAGCCAAAGTGCCGCCGCAAGCCGTCGAATTGGAAAAAGCCATACTCGGAGGTATGATGATAGATAAGCGAGGGGTGGACGAAGTAATCGATATTATTGACAAAGATGCTTTTTACTTGCCCGAACATCAAGAAATTTACGATACCATATACAGTTTGTTTAAAGACGGCAAACCCATTGATATTTTTACCGTAACGGAAGCCTTGCGTTCCCGTGGTACATTGCAACAAGTTGGCGGTGAATATTATCTGATAAGTTTATCCAACGTAGTTGCCAGTGCTGCCCACATCGAATACCATGCCCGTATTGTTTTGCAGATGTATGTCAAACGACGATTAATTGAAATTTCGGGTGAAATTATCGAAAAATCCTATGATGAAACCGTCGATGTGTTAGACTTACTCGATCAAGCCGAACAAGAACTGTTCAAAGTTTCACAAGGCAGTCTCAAAAAAGGCAACGCCAATATAGCTTCGGTGGTTACCGATGTAAAAGCACAGTTGGAACAACTTGCCAAACAAGAAGGACTCAGTGGTATTTCAACCGGTTTTCCTTCGTTAGATGAATATACTTCGGGTTGGCAAAACGGCGAATTGATTATTATTGCTGCTCGTCCCGGAATGGGAAAAACAGCCTTTGTGCTCTCCATGGCACGTAATATGGCGGTAGATCACAAAGTGCCGGTAGCTATTTTTAACCTTGAAATGACTTCCGACCAATTGATAAAACGTTTGCTATCCATTGAAACCGAAATTCCCGCCGAAAAATTTAGAAGCGGAAAATTATCCGATATGGAATGGAATTTGCTCAATAACAAGATAGACAAAATTTCGGAAGCACCGATTTATATCAACGACTCGAGTATGCTTTCGGTTTTTGATTTGAGAGCACAAGCTCGTAAACTCAAATCGCAGCACGATATAGGTATATTGATTATTGACTATTTGCAATTGATGACAGCCCAAACCAATAACCGCAGCGGCAATCGCGAACAAGAAATTTCAACCATTTCGCGTAACTTAAAATCATTGGCAAAAGAATTGAATATACCGGTTATTGCCTTGTCTCAGTTGTCGCGTAAAGTTGAAGAACGAAGTGACAAAGGCGGACACAAACGTCCCATGTTATCCGATTTGCGTGAATCGGGAGCTATCGAACAAGATGCCGACATCGTAAGTTTTATTTACCGACCCGAATACTACAAAGTAGAAACTTGGGAAGATGACACACCTACCGAAAACCAAGCTGAGTTTATCATTGCCAAACACCGAAACGGCAAAACGGGAGACATCAGATTGCGTTTTGACGGTAAATTCGGACGTTTTTCCGAACTCAATATGTTGCAAAACGAATATCAGGAAATAGAATCGGGTATGAACCATAACCAAACAGGTTATTCACCCGATCATTTCGACCCCTATACCCCCGGAACACAAGACGAGAACAATGACGATATACCTTTTTAGTATGTAAAATTTCAAATCATGAATTTAAAAAGTCTTTTTTTGTTGTTGTTTTTGAGTTTTTCTCAATTAATGTGGGGTAAATTTATCCTAATACCCATGGACGAACACCAGTCCAATCATCTCAAAGCTTACGGAATAGTTTACAAAGCTTTGCAAAATCATATCAAAGTAAAATGGTTGCTCAATTACAGAGGCGGTTCTTTTTTAATCCCTTTTGACCAAAGCATCAAAGAAGAATGTCAAATACGCGGGGTCGATTTTGAATTGATTTCGGACGACGATGCCGTTCAAATTTTGAAAGAAATAAGTGCCCCTTCACAAAATATGGAAGCAGTTGTACTCGAAAAAGCCCCCAAAATAGCCGTATATTCTCCCAAAGACAAGATGCCCTGGGACGATGCAGTAACTTTGGTTTTAACCTATGCCGAAATACCTTATGATGTGGTTTATGACCAAGAGGTTTTAAATGACAAATTGCTCGAATATGATTGGTTGCATTTACATCACGAAGATTTTACCGGTCAATACGGCAGATTTTATGCAGCATATCGGACTGCTCCTTGGTATGTCAAACGCAAAGCTCAATTGGAAGCACTGGCACATAAACTCGGTTTTGACAAAGTTTCACAATTAAAATTGGCAGTAGCCAAAAAGATAAGTGATTATGTAACGGGTGGCGGTTTTATGTTTGCTATGTGTTCGGCTACCGATTCTTTTGACATTGCTCTCGCTGCCGACGGAGTTGATATATGTGAATCAATGTATGACGGTGACCCTTCCGAAGCAGGTTATCAAAGCAAATTGGATTATAACAAAACTTTTGCTTTTACCGGATTTGTATTGGAACCCAATCCCATGGTTTACGAATTTTCAAATATCGATACTACACGCAAAAGACATATCCCCAAAGAAACCGATTATTTTGAACTTAACCAATTTTCAGCCAAATGGGATCCGGTTCCTACCATGCTTACACAAGACCATACCGTAATGATTAAAGGCTTTATGGGACAAACAACAGCCTTTGACCGCAAACTGATAAAACCACAAATTATCATTTTAGCCGAAAACAAAATTAATGGTGAAGCCCGCTATATACACGGTGTTAAAGGTAAAGGCATGTTCACCTTTTACGGAGGACACGACCCCGAAGATTACAGTCATCGTATTGGCGACCCCAAAACCGAACTCGATTTGCACCCTACCTCTCCGGGGTATAGATTGATACTAAATAATGTTTTATTTCCTGCCGCCAAAAAGAAGCACAAAAAAACCTGATGCTTTTATTGTCGAAGGTTTTGGTTTTAATGATAGAAACATACAAAGCTTTTTTTCATTTTGGTATTACATGTAGAAAAATCTTATCTTTGCTTACCGCTTTATCAAAAATATGTTGCAAAATCTATACATAAAAAATTATGCGTTAATAGACAAAATAAACCTTACTTTTGACAAAGGTTTAACCATTATCACCGGTGAAACCGGTGCCGGAAAATCCATTTTGTTGGGCGGTTTGGAGTTGGTTCGAGGTAGTCGCGCCAAACAAGGTTTGTTAAAAAACACTACCGAAAAAAGTGTAGTTGAAGCGGTTTTTGAAATTTCGAATTATCAATTAAAACCGTTTTTTGAACAAGAAGATATCGATTACGAAACTCAAACCATTGTTAGACGCGAATTATTGCCCGGCGGCAAGTCGCGTGCTTTTATTAATGACACCCCCGTGCGTTTGGAAAATTTGCAAAATCTGACCGAAAAACTCCTCGATATACATTCGCAACATCAAACTTTGGAATTGACCCGAAAAGATTTTCAATACGAATTGCTCGATGCCGTTAGTGGAAATGAAGTTTTGTTACGCTCCTATGTTGCTGATTATCAAAAGTTTGTCAAATTAAAAAAAGAACTGCAAGAAATCTCTGTAAAATTGATGTATGCCGAAAAAGAATTGGAATACAAAAAATTTCAATGGGAAGAGCTAACCGCTTATCCTTTGGACGATATAGATTTTGACCAATTGGAACAACAAATTAAAAAGTTGGATAATATGGTCGAAATAAACGAAACATTGGCACATGTCGTTCAAAAAATTAACCATGAAGATTTGGGTTTGTTATCAGGTTTGGTCGCTTTGCGTCAATTGTTGCAAAAAATAGCCGGCTATGATGAAAAATATGTGCAATGGGCTCAACGAACCGAGAGTTTGCAATGGGAACTGCAAGATATTTTGGAAGAAATTGAAAAGGCGGTTGAAAATCAAGATTTTAATTCGGAACAACAACAAGAATTAAAAGCACAATATGCCGCAATCAATAAGCTTTTACTTAAACATCAGGTTTTACATTTAGATGATTTAATAGCCTTGCGTAACCGTTTGGCAAATGAAGTAACCGATTTGTCTTCATTGGAAACGCGTGTTGAGGATATGGAAAAACACTTGAAGCAACTCAGCGAAACTTTGGAGCAAAAAGCCGTTAAAATAAGCGAAAACAGACAAAAAGCCATTCCCAAACTGGTGCGTCAAATCGAAGAAATATTGCAAAAATTATCTATGGATAATACCCGTTTACAAATAAATATACTGTCTTCGGATACATTCTTGCCCAACGGAAAAGATATTTTGGAGTTTTTAATTTCTTCCGACACCGGAAAACGATTTGGCTCGATAAAAAATATTGCGTCCGGAGGAGAGTTGTCTCGATTAATGTTGGCGGTAAAAACCGTTTTATCCAAATACAAGAAATTGCCTACTCTTATTTTTGACGAAATTGATACCGGAATATCGGGAGCGGTCGCTCAAAATATGGCGGAAGTTTTAAAAGACTTATCTCAAAACATGCAGGTGGTTGTCATCACTCATTTGCCGCAAATTGCTGTCAAGGGTGATACCCATTTTAAAGTATATAAAACCGAAAATGATGGTATAACAACCCAAGTAAAACAGTTAAATAAGGAGGAACGTATCTATGAAATTGCCGAAATGTTGGAGGGTAAAAATCCTTCGGATTCGGCTTTGCACCATGCCCGACATCTATTGGGTTTTTAATAAAACGGTTTTTTATAAGAATGTTGTGCTTTATTCGGGTAAGTTAAATTTCATTGAATATCATTTGCCGGAAAAATATAATACCAAATCGATTTATAAAATAGTCCAAAATATTTTGGACCCGAAGCTTCGGGATTTTACTTAATCAAGAAAAAAAACGCAGTAATAGCTGTAGCTATTAACGAGTATTTTTGACGCAGAGTAAGTGAAAAAGAAACAAAATATTGGACTAATTTGTATGTCGTTTTGGTATAATATCAAATCGGAATATTGGAGTTAACTTGTATGATGTTTTGATATTAATTCAAAGCTCGTTATGTATTTATACGAAAGTTCAAAGTTTTTTTCTACCTTTGTGTAAGTAGAGAAGGCAAGGTGTGTAATAATCCGCTTTGAACCATTTATGATACTGTTGCGAAACATTAACAGGAAAATGACGAAAAACAAACAAATTTAATATAATAATTGTATTTAAACGCAAATGGCATGTTCTTGGAATATTTGGAAAAATTTGAATTAAATAACGACAATGATACCCTTTTTCAATCAGAAAAGTATAAAAATATAAAAACCACAATAAGAACCAAAAATATTGAAGATTTAGAAGTTCTGTATTATATTAATGAATTTTGGACTTCCAAACAAAGACAAGCTAATTCTTTACATGAAGTCTCTTATAGAGCTTGTTTTAAACCGCAATTGCCACATTTTTTTATTGAAAAACTAACAAAAGAAAAAGATATTGTTTACGATCCTTTTCTCGGTAGAGGGACTACAATCATTGAGGCAGCTTTGATGAACAGACAAATTATAGGTAACGATATAAATCCTTTAAGTAAAATATTGGCAGCACCAAGACTGTTGATTCCTGATTTCAACAAATTACAAGAATATTTGTCAAACATTCCTTTTAAAAAAGGTTTAAAAGCAGATATTGATTTGTCCATGTTTTATCACCCTGATACTGAAAGCGAAATAGTTTCTCTTCGAAATTATATTTTGACAAAAGAAAAAAATAATGAATTGAACGCTTTTGATAAATGGATACGTATGGTGGCAACCAATAGACTTACAGGGCATTCAAAAGGTTTTTTTTCTGTTTATACTATGCCGCCCAATCAAGCTGTTTTACCCGAAAGGCAAATTAAAATAAATGAAAAACGAAATCAAAAACCCGAATATAGAAATGTTAAAGAACTAATCTTACGAAAAACCAAGTCCCTCATTAAAAATATAACACATGTTCAACAAAAACAATTAAAGGAAATTAATAAAACAGCTGTTTTTCTTAATAAAGATGCAAGAGAGACGAGTGAAATACCTGATAATTTTGTTCAATTAACCGTTACATCGCCCCCTTTTTTAGATGTTGTACAATATGCAAAAGACAATTGGTTAAGAGGTTGGTTTAACGGTATTGAGATTGATGAAGTCGAAAAAAGAATAACCATGTCAAAAACAATTGATGATTGGACAAATGTAATGCAGAAAGTTTTTGACGAATTATTTAGAATAACAAAACAAGGTGGTTATGTAGCTTTTGAAGTGGGAGAAGTGAAAAACGGAAAAATTAAATTAGAGGAATATGTTGTTCCCTTAGGTATAAAATCGGGATTTAATTTGCTCGGAGTTTTAATTAATGAGCAAAAATTTACAAAAACAGCAAATATTTGGGGTATAAAAAATAATAAAAAAGGCACAAATTCAAATAGAATTGTCTTATTTAAAAAGGGAGAATAGTAATGAAAGAAATATCAAAAGAATTAGAAGGGGTAATATCACAAATGTTAAAACCTTTAACAGGTTTGCCGTTAGGTATTGTAATTGAAGGTTGGGCAGGATATAAGGTAATACCTTATGATGCAACCAATAAAAAAGATTTGCAGGTCTTAAACATATTAAAAAATGTTGCAAATAAAGTATTAAAAGAAGTAAACATTGAAGGTATTTTAAGGTCAAGACCAAATGAAGTTGGAAACGATATTGAGCCATTTGTAAAAGATGCGTTAAATTCATTTGCTTATAAAGCTGATACACCTGTTACAATAAACGGGAAGAAAAAATCAACCGGTTATCCTGATATTGAATTTATCGACGAGTTTGAACGAATAAATTATTTAGAATGTAAGACTTTCAATATTGATAATATTCATTCAACGCAAAGAAGCTTTTATTTATCACCATCTAATGAATTTAAAGTTACAAAAGATGCACATCATTTTGGTATTTCATTTGAAATATATGTTGAAAAAAGCATAGGAGGTAAACACCTATATAAAGTGAAAAGTTGGAAAATATTGGATTTATCAAAACTCAAATTAGATGTTAAATATGAGTTTAATTCTGATAATAAAAGATTGTATGACAAAAAATTAATTATAGCAAAAATGAGTAAATAACAGTTCACAATGAAAGCTGCAATACCGATTGATATGGTTGAAAATAATGAAAAAAATATACGACTTGATATTTAGAAAAAAAACTATAAAACAAATATTTTGTACTAACAATTTGTTTTTTAATCAGATCAAAATCGGTATTGGTGATTTCGTTGCAGTTCTTCCAGTTCGTTCCAATATTCTTGTATAATTTCGTTTACAATTTCGCCG
>JAMONO010000125.1 GCA_027065715.1 Flavobacteriales bacterium | reverse complement strand
CCTTGTTCTCTCTTATTTGCCCAATAGGTTACAAATCTTTTGTCGCTTTCTTTCATAAAAAATATTTTTATCGTTAAAAACTTTGCTAATAATAAGTGTTTTATGAAACTTGGTAAATCTAAGACTTAACAAGATGTTAAAACACTCGGGCAAATTTACATTTTTTGTATATTTAGCCCAAATTTTAAAGACCGATATGCAAGCCAAAATCGAGCAAGAATTTAATAAAATTTCGCCATGGAAAAATCAAAAATACCTTTTGGCTTTTTCGGGGGGTATAGATAGTGTGGTTTTGGCTTTTGTTTTACATCAATTAAACCTTGATTTTGCTTTGGCGCACTGCAACTTTAAATTGCGGGGAATTGAAAGCGATAAAGACCAATTTTTTGTAGAGAATTTTGCTCGTCAAAATCACATACCTTTGTTTGTCAAGACATGCGATTTGTCTCAAACTACCGAAAATACACAATTGACAGCCCGAAATGCTCGTTACGATTGGTTTAAACAATTAAAAATTCAACATTCTTTCGATTATATTTTGACCGCTCATCACCTTAATGACAGTATTGAAACTTTTTTTATAAACTTATTGCGCGGCACAGGTTTGAATGGTTTGACCGGAATTCAAAGCGGCGATCATATATTTCGCCCCATGCTTTCGGTGAGTCGTAAAGAAATTGAAGATTTTGCTCGACAACACCGATTGCAGTGGCGTGAAGACAGCAGTAATGCTTCAGACAAATACCGACGCAACTTTATCCGCCACCAAATTATACCTGTTTTAGAAAAACTACAACCCGAGTTTGCCGGTGTTATGCAAAAAAATTTTTCTTTTTTGCAACAAAGTCAAGCTGTGGTGCAAGACTGGTTTTTACAAAACTATAAAACCCTGATTAAAATCAATAATAAAACACAAGTGATTGATTTGCAACAATTTGATGAAATAAATCAAAAAGAGTTGTTTTTATTTCAATGGTTGTCAAAATATGGTTTTTCGGATTGGAAATCCATTGAAAATTTGTTGCAATCACAAACCGGAAAATATATTTTGAGTGAAAATTATCGTTTGTACAAACACCAAAACAATTTGATTTTAGAACCGCTGACACCCCCTCAAAACAAGGTTTATTGGATAGCTAAAAACCAATCGAAGATGAACCACCCCATAGCATTGACGTTTGAAAAGCTAAATTTTGAAAAAGTAAAAACAAAATACCAAAAAGCCGATGTGTCCGAAGCCTATTTCGATTATGACCGTTTAAGTTTTCCTTTGCGTTTAAGAAAATGGCAAGACGGCGATTATTTTTTTCCTTTGGGTATGAAAGGCAAAAAAAAACTAAGTGATTATTTTAAAGACGAAAAGATGAGGCTTTCCGAAAAAGAAAAAATTTGGTTAATTTGCGATTCCCGAAATAATATAATTTGGGTGGCGGGTAAACGCATGGATAATCGTTATAAAATTACAGATAAAACAAAACATGTATTGCACATTAAAATACATTAAACCATGCTAAATTATGATTTGATATTGTGCAATATCCAAATTATTGATTTGTCAATCCCCGAGTGTCGGGACTAAATTTATAAACAAAAACAAAGGACTATGAAAAAATTATTGATTTTATTGCTTTGGTTACCCATAATTTCAGCAGCACAATTTGGAGGAAACGAACAGATTGTCAATCCGTTAAAGTGGCATTCTTCTGTCGAAAAGACGGGCAAAAATACTTATAATTTGATATTTGAAGCCGATATTGAAGACGGCTGGCATTTGTATTCACAATTTAACGACCCTATGGGCTCTTTACCTATCGGGTTTGAGTGGAAAGATGCCAAGGGAAAATACGAAGTTATAGGAAAAGCCAAAGAAATAGGCACTCACAAAGAATATAATAAAGTATTTAAAGTTACCGAAACCTTTTTTTCCGGTCATGCCAAGTTGATACAACCCATTAAGGTATTGGACAATAATTTGAAGCAGATTAAAGTAAGGCTTTACGGACAAGCCTGTAAGGAATCTTGTACGCAAGTTCAAAAAGATTTTGTATTTGATTTGACACAAGCCAAACAAGTAATGTCTCAAACACCGGTACATGATAATCAAAAACAAGAGGTTCCGGTCAAACCCAAAAAAACGAATAAAAAAGAAAACAACAAATCAGAACCAAAATCACAAGCTGCCACCCAAAATCAAAAAGTTTCAAGCCAAAAAACAGATTCAACCGCAAAAGAAAATGATATTACCGAAAACGGACATTATACAAGTGTGCCGCTGTCAAAAGAAGAAAAGCAGGCGGCACAAATAACCCAAGCCGATGAAACCGGTAGCGATGTTCCTGCTTCTCAAAGCTCCAATTGGAGTGTCTTTTGGACGGCTTTTATAGCCGGTTTATTGGTATTGCTTACGCCTTGTGTTTTTCCCATGATACCCCTTACGGTCAGTTTTTTTACCAAACAGTCCGAAAAATCGTCGCACGGCAAACGTAACGCTTTGGTTTATGCCGCCTCCATAGTTTTGATTTATTTGTTATTTAGTTTGCCGTTTCATATTTGGGAAAAAGCCAATAGTTCGGTGTTTAATAATATGGCGACAAATACGTGGATAAATCTCGGTTTTTTTGTGGTTTTTGTTTTGTTTGCTTTAAACTTGTTTGGAGTTGAAAAACTAGATCCGGTGAGATTGATTCCCAACTCATGGGTTAGCTCGGCCGACAAGCAATCGAATAAAGGAGGTATTTTAGCCGGATTTTTTATGGCACTGACATTGGTAATAGTTTCGTTTTCGTGCACCGGTCCAGCGCTTGGTTTTATTTTGGGAAATGCCGCCAGTGGTGCCGAAGGAGCCATGACTTTTACTTATGCCATGCTTGGTTTTGGTTTGGGTATAGCTATTCCTTTCGGTTTATTGGCTTTTTTCCCGGTATTACTCAAAGCTTTGCCACAATCGGGTGCTTGGTTAAACAGCGTAAAGGTAATTTTCGGTTTTATCGAATTGGCTTTTGCCTTTAAGTTTTTATCCAATGCCGATTTGGTCAATCAATGGCACTTTTTGCACAGAGAAATGTTTATTGCCATTTGGATAGCCATAACCTTGTCAATGGCGATGTATTTGTTTGGAAAAATACAATTGCCCCATGATGCACCGGTTCAAAATCTTAGTGTTTTTAGATTTTTATTGGGCGTTTTTACTTTGAGTTTTGCTTTGTATATGTTGCCCGGGCTATGGGGAGCGCCGTTGAATATCATCAGTGGTTTCCCGCCTCCGATGAAGTATGCCGAATCAAAATTCGGAGTAGGTTATACCCACAAAGCAACAGGTCATCTTATCAAACAACAGGCTGCTCTTCCCGAAGGAGCCGACTACGGACCTAACAATATTGTAGTATTTGAAGACTACGATATCGCTATGGCTTATGCCAAAAAAGTAAATAAACCTTTATTAATTGATTTTACGGGACGAGCTTGTCAAAATTGTCGTTTAATGGAAGAAAATGTTTGGAGCAAGGACAAAATACTTCCCATATTAAACAACGATGTGGTGTTGGTTTCGCTTTTTGTTGATGAACGCACCAAATTGCCCGAAGATCAACAATATATCTCCAAATTTTCGGGAGACAAAGTAACTACGGTGGGACAGAAATGGAGCGAACTCGAAACTTTTGTTTACAAAAACAATTCGCAACCTTTGTATGTGATTATAGATCATAACGAAAAACGTATGAATGACCCCATCGGATATACACCCGATGTAGATGAATATTATAAATGGTTAAAAAAAGGAATAGATAATTTTAAAAAACAAAATTGAAAGAAAATATTGAACCAATATAGTTGTGTTGTTTTGGTATTTTTTAGAAATTAATCGGTAATAGTTTACATTTCAAATATTTTTTTATTATATTTGTTGAGTGTTGTAATCTTTTGTTATTGAAAACACTTGCCAAATATCCGCTTATATTTATAACTTTTTGGGTTGTTGTCGGACTGGTGGCAGCCGCTTATGTTGTGTTGCCGGTTAAATATGTTTGGATTGGGGTGATTTTGAGTTTGATTTTTTTGTTAGTGGTTCATTTTTGGCAAAATCGTCAGCTTAAAAGAAATTTTTTTGTTACCTTTTGGATTGGCGTTATTTCCTTCGGAACAGGCTTTGTATTGCACTATAATTCCGATGCACGCCACCGTTCAGACCATTATATACACTTTTTGTCAAAAGACAGTATTGTGGTCATGCAAATTGAACTTCGTCAAAAACTCAAAACAAGTTCAAAATATGCCAATTATATAGGGTTTGTTAATAAAATTAACGGTTTATCAGTAACCGGTAAAATTTTGGTGCGTTTGCCTGTGGTCGATAAAAAGCCGGATATAGGTTACAAATTAACGATTCCGATTCAAATTTCTCTAATAAAACCCGTTCCGACGGCTTTAAATCCTTATGGTTTTGATTATCGAAAGTATATGAAATATCAAAATGTTTACAGGCGTGTCGATTTGACCGATATTTCATATCAGATAGACAAATCAGAGGGTTTTGACTTGGTAATGTTAGCCGGAAAATGGAGCGAAAAAATAAAGAAAAATTTTTCTCAAAGCGGTTTGTCTCCTCACCGATTGGCTTTGGCATATACCCTTTTGCTTGGCGACAGACAAGAACTTTCGCCCGAAATATTGAGTGATTTTAAAACGACCGGTACCATTCATATTTTGGCTATTTCCGGATTGCACATAGGTATTTTGTTACTTTTTTTGAATTTTATTTTCAAACCCGTAAAAAATATTTCAAGATGGTTGGCTTTGATTTTAAGTTTGGTTTTGTTGTGGTTTTATGCCTTATTAACCGGTTTTTCACCTTCGGTTTTGAGAGCGGTTATTATGTTTGGCTTTTTGGCGGTAGGGCTTGAGCTCAAACGCAAAACAAGTGTTTATAATTCACTTTTTGCGGCGGCTTTGTTTATGTTGATAATCAACCCGAATTATCTTTATCAGATTGGTTTTCAAATGAGTTTCTTGGCGGTATTGTCTATTGTGAGTTTTTATCCCGTTTTAGTTCGTTTATACAGATTTAATAACAAGTATTTGCAATGGTGGTTTGAGTTGTTTTGGGTATCGTTATCGGCGCAATTGGGAGTTTTGCCGCTCAGTTTGTATTATTTTCATCAATTTCCCGTTTATTTTTTGATAGCTAATTTGTTAGTTGTTCCTTTGTTGTTTCTTGTTTTGTTTGTAGGTTTTGGTTTGATGATATTGAGTTTATTTCAACTCAAAATTACTTTACTTTTTAAACTGTTTGGCTATTTGTTGCAAATATTGTTAGTGATAATCCATCGTATTGCCGGTTTTGAATACGGTTTGGTAACAAATATACGTTTTTCGTTAATTAGTTTGTTTATCAGTATATTGGGATTGATGCTTATTTATTATTTTGTCAAGCAACCGCGTAAGTTTCGGTCTGTTTGTTGTTTGTTGGTTTGGCTTATTGTGTGGCAAACCCATTTGTTGTATGAAAAATATCAGCGATTTCATAGGCATCAATACTACGTATTGCACCAATATAAAACGGTCATAACGGCAGAAGGCAAAGGTGATAGTTTGGTTTTTTATCAAAAACCCGAAAAAATCAATATGTATATAAAACAAAATTTTCAATTGCCTTATCGGAATATTGTTTATGATAGTTTTCGGGTATTTCAACGGTTTAATCGGTTGCGAATACTGCACATTGACAGTTTGGGTATCTATAATTATAAAGCTTATCATCCCGATATTGTAATTTTGCACCATGCACCGAAAATCAATTTAGACCGAATGATTGAAAAATTACGTCCGAAACAAATCGTTTGTGACGGAACCGATTATGCGGCGTTTGTCCGTCGATGTCAAAAATCGGCACAAAAACATAAGGTAAAATTTCACGACACCCGAACACAAGGTGCCTTTGTTTTAACCGGCAAATAAAAAAAATCAATTATATTTGTTTGTCAAACGATATCACGCATGTTTCGGTCTTCATTATTTCAAACTTACAAACCTGTTTTGGTCTTTATTGTCAAATTTGGCGGTTTTTATATGATATTTTCCGGTATATATTTTTGGTATTTGTCTTTATATACGGCACAAACCGATCCTTTAACCCTTTGGGTGGGAAAAATTGTTACAAAATTGTTCGATTTGTCGGGGATACAAGCCGAAACGCTGCCTTTGTTTAACGAGCACGGGCTAAAGCTTATTGTTGAAGGCAATTATGTGGCGCGTATAGTGGAAGGCTGTACAGCCATGAGTGTTTTAATCATGTTTGCCGCTTTTGTTTTTGCTTTTGGACATTCGTTTCAAAAAAATTTGATTTTTGTTTTGGGCGGTAGCATATTGCTTTTCGGTTTTAATATTTTGAGAATAGTGTTATTGGGGTATATTATGTATGTTTTTCCCGAATATCAAGACATGGCACACAGGCTTGTTTTTCCTGCTTTAATTTATGGTTTTCTGATATTGTTGTGGGTTGTTTTCGTTTTAAAAATCAATGACGATGAAGTTTAAATTTAAATATTTTGGAAGCGGTTTGTTACTGTTGTTGTTGGTTTTAATTCGCTTTTATGAAAAACGTTTTTTTAATGACGGCTTGATTGATTTTTTTCAACATGATTATTTAACTCGTGATTTGCCTCATTTGTCTTTGTGGCAAATAATTGTTACGGATAGTTTGCGTTATTGGTTGCAGTCGGTTATTTCCATTGGTATTTTATATTTGTATTTTTCACGGAAAGAACTTATTGAATTTCTAAGTTTTGTATATGTTTTGGTTTATATAACAGCGGTTGCGGTTTTGGTTTATTTGTTGAACAATTATGAAAGCGGACAGTATATTGCTTTGTTTTATGTGCGTCGTGTATTGATACAACCCGTTTTGTTGTTCATTATGTTTCCGGCACTTTTGTATCAACAAAAAAGAAAGTAAACTCACTGAGAATTTACTTTCTTTTATTAAGTTAAATCATCAATTCATTAACAACATTCTGCTTTATAAATTTCTTTTTATTTTCTTGACATTAAAATCCGCAAAATATACCAAAACAGCAACATTAATGAAGCAAACAACCCCAAGGCTGCCGCTACATATTGTTCGGTGTGATATTTGTGTAGCAGATTGGATGTTTGATACAAAATACTGCCGGCAGCCAAAATAATCATACCGGCGGAAAACCATAATCCCAGATTAAAACCAAATAAAATACCGGCAA
>JAMONO010000124.1 GCA_027065715.1 Flavobacteriales bacterium | reverse complement strand
AATGGGATTAACGGTTATGTCAAAAGAAGTTTCGTTATCGCAACTACCGTTGGAAGCATAGATGTATAAGGTCTGCGACGAAGTGATTACCTCGCCGGCGTTAAGTTGTGTTCCGGTTCCGCCGCTTTGTGTGAAATAGTTACCGTTGTTGATAGTCGGTAACGTATAGCTGCCGCACACGGTTACATCGGGCAGCGTATCGACGGGTGGAACGGGATTAACGGTTACGTCAAAAGAAGTTTCGTTATCGCAACTACCGTTGGAAGCATAGATGTATAGGGTCTGCGACGAAGTGATTACCTCGCCGGCGTTAAGTTGTGTTCCGGTTCCGCCGCTTTGTGTGAAATAGTTACCGTTGTTGATAGTCGGTAACGTATAGCTGCCGCACACGGTTACATCGGGCAGTGTATCGACGGGTGGAATAGGATTAACGGTTACGTCAAAAGAAGTTTCGTTATCGCAACTACCGTTGGAAGCATAGATGTATAAGGTCTGCGACGAAGTGATTACCTCGCCGGCATTAAGTTGTGTTCCGGTTCCGCCGCTTTGTGTAAAATAGTTACCGTTGTTGATAGTCGGCAACGTATAGCTGCCGCACACGGTTACATCGGGCAGTGTATCGACGGGTGGAATGGGATTAACGGTTATGTCAAAAGAAGTTTCGTTATCGCAACTACCGTTGGAAGCATAGATGTATAGGGTCTGCGACGAAGTGATTACCTCGCCGGCGTTAACTTGTGTTCCGGTTCCGCCGCTTTGTGTGAAATAGTTACCGTTGTTGATAGTCGGTAACGTATAGCTGCCGCACACGGTTACGTCGGGTAGCGTATCGACGGGTGGAGAATTGATAGTGGAAAATGAAGTTTCGTTACAACCAATGGTTTCGCCTGCGGCATTATACGGGTGAATTGTAACAAAGTAAGTATTATCACAAGCCCAATTGGTATTTGGTGTGTAAGAAGTTGTATTTCCCAAATCGGTATGGTTTTCTATGTCGGTGTTTCCCGAAGAGGTTCCGATTGTTATGTAATATCCGGTTGCATGGTTGGCGGCATTCCAAGATAAAATTTGATTAAGTGCTACGTTGGAGGCGCCATTTGGAGGTGTGTTTACTTCTGTGCAATCGGGTTTACAACCTATGCCTTCGTCGGTTATTGTCCAGCCGTCGGTTCCGGTTAATATATTACGAGCGTTTTCACCTTGACAGTATTTACTGTTGCCACCGCTAAAAGTTACGTTGTTGTTATGCGGTTGTCCTTGCCAGCCTATAAGCAAGGCGTCGTAATTAGACATTGAAAGTGTAACACCAAAGAACATGTTACCTGCATTGGTTAAAGAATGAATATCCCAATTACCAAGATTTTGATCAAAGGCATGGCAAGATGCAAACATGGAATTCATGCTTATTACATTGCCGGTATTCCAATTTCCGATATCTTGGTTAAAATCATAGGCTGCTGCAAACATACTATTCATATAAGTAACGTTTGCAGTGTCCCAGTTTCCAATGTCTTGGTTAAAAGAATATGCGGAATTAAATAAAAATTTCATATCTGTTACATTGCCGGTATCCCAATTATTTAGAGGCTGATTGAAGTTTTCAGCATGAAAGAACATTCCGGTCATATCAGTAATATTACCGGTATTCCAATTGTTTAGAGGTTGATTGAATTGGGTGGCATAACTAAATATCCATCTGATGTCGGTAACATTACTTATATCCCAATTGTTAATAGATTGATTAAAACTGCTTGCCGATGCAAACATTCCATACATATTAGTAACATTACCGGTATTCCAATTGTTTAAAGGTTGATTAAAATTGCTGTTTTCACGAAACATTCCTGCCATATTGACAACATTAGATACGTTCCATGAATTGATATTTTGATTGAAGGAGGAACGAAAAAATAAGCCATTCATGTATATAACATTGCCGGTATCCCAATTGTCAAGGGGTTGGTTAAAGTTTGGAGTGAAGGAAAACGTCGCTTCCATATTCGTAACATTACTTACATTCCAGTGATTGATGTTTTCGTTAAATGATATGCAACCATAAAACATATAAGACATATCGGTTACCATGGATAAATCGGGGGCGTCAGTTGCATTGATATGTAAATTACTACAACCGTAAAAAGCTCTTGCCATGGAAGTCCAAGTAATCGTTCCCCATTGGTCAACGGAAAGGATTTTTTGTTTGTCTCCTGCATTATTAAAGTAAATACGAGGGAACTGTCCGCGGATACGAATAGTATATGTTCCGGCTGTTCCAAAATCATGGGTTACGTTACCGGTGATACCGAATTGGTCAAAAATTCCGTCGTTGTCCCAATCTACATCATAATTATAACCGCCTCCTGTGGTAGGAATAGTAATTGAAGTAGCGTTAGAAGCGCCGGGATTGTCAGTTTTCCAAGTGGTTACAAAATGTTCAGCATAAGCAGAACAGTCTTTTCCACCG
This sequence comes from Flavobacteriales bacterium, assembly GCA_027065715.1. Lineage (GTDB taxonomy): Bacteria > Bacteroidota > Bacteroidia > Flavobacteriales > Flavobacteriaceae > WGBX01. The sequence continues at coordinate 25,539 of JAMONO010000124.1, read as the reverse complement.
TCGGTTATTGTCCAGCCGTCTGGTCCGGTTAAGATATTACGGGCGTTTTCTCCATGACAGTATTTACTGTTGCCACCGCTAAAAGTTACGTTGTTGTTATGTGGTTGTCCTTGCCAGCCTATAAGCAGTGCGTCATAGTTTGCCGTAGATAAGGTAACATTGGCAAACATATTATTTGCATACATTAGTGAGGAAATATTCCAGTTTCCTAAATTTTGGTCAAAGGAGGTTGCCCAAGAAAACATACTTCTCATATTGGTAACTTGAGACGTGTCCCAATTGTCGAGTGGTTGATTAAAAGGGGTATTGTAAAACATATACGTCATATTAACCACTTGTGAAGTATCCCAATTGTTAAGCGGTTGATTGAAGTTTGAGGCATAAAAAAACATTTTGCCCATATTGGTTACTTGTGAGGTGTTCCAGGTATTGATATTTTGATTGAAATTATCGGCACCGCTGAACATTTCATACATGCTTGTAACATTTCCTGTATTCCAATTGTCGAGTGGTTGATTAAAATTATCGGCACTTGCAAACATTGTGGCCATATTGGTTACTTGTGAAGTATCCCAGTTGTTTAAAGCTTGGTTAAAAACTCGGGCACTAGCAAACATGTGGTTCATGTTTGTAACATTGCCGGTATTCCAGTTGTTGAGTGGTTGATTAAAATTATAACATTGAAAAAAGAGGTAACTCATATCGGTTATGTGGCTGACATCCCAGTGATTGATATTTTCGTTAAGTGCATAACAACTGGTAAACATAAAAGACATATCCGTAACATTGGTTAAATCTGGTGCATCGGTGGCATTGATATGCAAATTGGTGCAGCTGTAAAAAGATCCTTTCATGGTTTCCCAACGGATGCTTCCCCATTGATCTACCGAAATGATTTTTCGACAGTCTCCGTTTCCATAAGTGGGGTTATAACCGATAAAAATGTGAGGAAATTGTCCTCGAATACGAATGGTATATGTTCCCGGAGTTCCAAAATTGTGGTTGACAGTTCCTGTAATCCCAAATTGGTCAAAAATACCGTCATTGTTCCAATCTACATCATAATTGTAACTGTAATTCGGATCGGTATAGATACGTATTGAGGCATTGTTTGAAACGCCCGGATTGTCTGTTTTCCAAGTGGTTATAAAACTCCTGGTTGAGAGTTTGTGGACAAAATTATTGGTGGTTCCCGAATTAGGGCTATGTATGTCAGTAGTTGATTCGGTGTCAAAATCACAATTTCGGGTGAAAGTTCCAGCTGTTATAATATTTTCAATATAGTCCAAAGTTATACTTCTTATCCAGTCTCTATTTTCACCTCCAAAGGTTTTTACCCATTTAAAATTTCCATCTTTGTCAAGTTTTTCAATAAAAGCATCTTGTAAGTTGGTTGAAGTAACTTGAAAGACATCAGGTCCGGGGTCAAAATCGACTGTATTGGAAAACATTCCGGCTGTATAAATATTATCATGTTGGTCAATAACTAATGTATAACCGATATTTAAATTACCGGTTCCTTCGGTTTGTTTTGCCCAAATAAAATTTCCGGATGGATTTAATTTTTGTATAAAAACTTCCATCGAATATGAGTTTTGAGCGGTAAGGTTATAAACGCCTGCGCCCGGGTCGAAATCAACGACACCATTAAAATAACCGGTTGTTATAATATTGTCCGAACTATCGGTTGTTATGTCAAAACTGGTATCGGGATAGCTTCCCCCCGTTTTAATTGCCCATAAATAATTGCCGTTTGAATCTAATTTTAATATAAAAATATCGTCATTACCATTTGATGATAAAGTGTGTGTGCCGGTTCCGGGGTCAAAATCAACGGTATTTCTAAATGTGCCGGTTGTTATAATATTGCCGACGTTATCAACGGTAATGGCTTTTCCGTAATCATAAGAATTTCCTCCTACTTTTTTTACCCACACAAATCCTCCATCTGTTGTAAGTTTTAAAATAAATACATCAACAACTGAACCGAATAAAGAATGAACACCAGGACCCGGATCAAAATCACAGTTATTCTTAAAATCACCGATTAAAAATAAATTATTGTCTTTTGTATAAATATATTTTCCTCTGCTTGCTCCTGCTATTTTTTCTCCCCAAACACAATAACCATTTGAGTCGTATTTGGCTATGAAAGCATTTACGTAGTTTCCCGTTGCGGTTAGTGTTATGGTTTGATTATTTCCTTGAAAACTTATTGCATCATAGAAAAAACCTGTAATATAGATGTTTGAATTGTCGTCTATGGTGAGTGAATTTCCCATTACATAAGGATCTGTTGGTGCACCCGATATTTTGGTTGCCCAAACAAAATTTCCTCCGGGAGTTAATTTTAATAAGAACGTTTCGTATTTGCCTGTTGTTGCATTTGATGTTAAATTATAAGTTCCCGGACCGGGATCAAAATCAATTGTCCCTTCAAAAACTCCCAAAATGTAAATATTTCCCGATGCATCTGTTTTTATTGATTTGTTGTATTCGATTTTATCATTTCCGAAAGTTTTGACCCAATCGTAAACATATTCTTGTGCAGATGCCTTTGGAGCAAGTGCGGTTATGATAAGAAAAATACTCAGGGTTAATTTTGAAACAGCGCAACACAAAGTTTTCATAAGTAGTAATTTAAGTTAAAAATAACAGTTTTTCATCTTTTTAACGACACCGTGTAAATATGGTATATTAAGTTTGTTTGTTTAGTGTTGCTAATATTACTACAAAAATATGTATTTGCAGGTAAATTTTGTATGATGTTTGTTTGTTTTTAAACGAAAAAAAAATTTTTGGCAAATTTGTTTCATTCATCTTAATTTTTTGAGAATAAATTGTATTTTTATTTTAATTAAATCTTAATAAAAGCGGTAGGAGAAGCTACTAATAATTTATGTTCTTTTTGAACTTGCGCAGCTTTTATATTAATATTTTTTTGAATATAAACATCGATAAAATTTTTGAAAAATTGAAACAAAGTTCTTAGTTCCTATAAATGTTTTTTGAGATGTACGAAGTTGAAAAACCGAATTACAATTTCTAATTTCCGATTACAAAACTTTAATCTGTGTCAAAGTAATGAATTTCATATACATTATTGTCCGAGGCACTTTCGGTTAAGAGGTTGATTTTATAAATTTGTTGATAATTTCGGGTCCTATTTTTTTCATATAAGTTAATGCATCGTGATAATTGTTTTTTATTTTTCCTTCGAGAATGGCTTCTTTGATGGCTTCTTTTATCAATCCTACGGGTTTGGAGGGTTTTAAGTTGAAGTATTGTATAATTTCTTCTCCCGAAACAGGTGGTTGAAAATTTCGGATTTTGTCGCGTGCTTCCACTTCGGTGAGTTTTTGTCTGACCAGTTGCAGGTTATTGCGGTATTGTTGTAGTTTTTTTTTGTTTTTGGTGGTTATATCCGATTCGCTCAATAACATTAAATCTTCAATATCATTACCGGCTTCAAAAAGCAAACGTCTGACTGCCGAATCGGTTACATCGGCTTCGATAAGTGCTATGGGTCTCGAGCTGAGCAATACCAATTTTTTTACATATTCCATGGGTTGTCCCAAAGGCAGTTTTAATCGTTTAAAAATTTTGGGTACCATTTTGCTGCCTACAAATTCGTGTCCGTGAAACGACCAACCGTTTTTATCGTGATATCGTTTGGTGGCAGGTTTACCTATATCATGTAACAAAGCCGCCCAACGAAGCCATAAATTGTCTGATTTTTGTGCTATGTTATCTACGACTTCCAAAGTATGATAAAAATTGTCTTTGTGTGTTTTTCCGTCGTTTTCTTCAACACCATGCAGTTTAATTAGTTCGGGAAAAAATTCGTGCAACAAACCTGTTTCAAATAACAAATGTAGCCCTATCGAAGGTTTATCATGCAACATTATTTTGTTAAATTCATCTATTATTCTTTCTTTTGATAGGATTTTTATTCGGTTTTTATTGCGTTTGACAGCTTCTATTGTTTCGGGGTGAATTTTAAATTTGAGTTGTGAAGCAAAACGAATTGCTCGAATCATACGCAAAGGATCGTCCGAAAAAGTAATATCGGGGTCAAGTGGGGTGCGGATTATTTTCATGTGCAAATCTTCCATACCGTTAAAGGGGTCGATAAGTTTACCCCAATCGTTTTTGTTGAGGCTGATAGCCAAAGCATTAATGGTAAAATCTCGACGTTTTTGATCGTCTTCCATTGTGCCGTTTTCAACTACGGGTTTTCGCGAATTGCTATTGTAACTTTCTTTGCGGGCTCCTACAAACTCAACAATGGTATCATTGGTTTTGAGCATGGCGGTGCCAAAATTTTTGTAAATGTTTATTTTATGAATACGGGGCAATTGACGGGCAACCTCTTGTGCTATTTTTATACCGCTTCCAATTGCTACAATATCAATATCTTTTGATACTTGATTTTTGAGCAAAAAGTCTCGAACATATCCACCTATTACATACACGGGCATATTGAGTTTTTCGCCGGCCTTTTGTATAATTTGAAAAATATGATTTGATATTGCTTTTGTATATATTTGATTTTTAGTCATTTAGCTTCTTATTGTTACAACGCCGTTTTCTTTACTCCATTTTATTATACGAGAGGGATTTGCGCCGGTTGTTTTGCGGTGCAAATTTACGACATAATCCACCCTTTGCAAAATTTCGGCACTTATTTCGTCAAAACTTTGTGGGGTTGGAGCTCCGCTTATATTTGCCGATGTGGAAACAAGCGGTTTGCCGGTCGCTTTAATTAAATCTCTGGCAAAACCTTTTTTGACTATACGAATACCGATACTGCCGTCGGAAGCAAGCAAATTGTCAGGAAGATTTTTGGGATTGGGATATATAATCGTAGTGGGACGAATACTCTTTTCTAATATTTCCCATATTTCGTGAGGAATTTCTTCTACATATTTTTGTAACATGACATATCCGTCAACCAATATCAGCATACTTTTATCGGTTGGTCTGTTTTTTATCCGATATATTTTATCGACCGTATTGGAATTGGTAGCATCACCACCAATCCCCCAAATGGTATCGGTAGGATACAAAATAGTCCCTCCGTTATTGACAATTTCAATAATGTTCATAACATCTGATTTTGATTGCAAAGTTAATTTTTTATTGTCAATATTCTTTATATGTCCTTAGATTTCTTGTCAAACTTTACGAAATTGTTTTTTGACGACTACTAATCATAAATTATTATAGTGTCATAAGTAAGATTAATATGGTTGCTTATTTGGAATCAGAAAAAATAGTTATCTTTGCAACAACTAAAAATGAAAAATTATGTCAGAAAACAGAGAACACATACAAGTATTGATTTTAGGTTCGGGACCTGCCGGATATACTGCCGGTATTTATGCTGCAAGAGCCGGATTTAAACCGGTAATTTATACAGGTATGGAAATGGGTGGACAATTGACAACTACCACGGATGTTGAAAATTATCCCGGATTTCCCAATGGACTACAAGGTCCCAAATTGATGGAAAATATGCAAAAACAAGCCGAACGTTTTGGTACCGAAGTTCGTTTTGGTATGGCTACCGCCGTACAATTTGCCGATAAGCCGGGCGATAAACACATTGTTACCATTGACAATAACAAAGAAGTTACAGCCGATGCCGTTATTATAGCTACCGGTGCATCAGCCATGTATTTGGGATTGGAAAGTGAACAACGTTTGCGTGGCGGTGGTGTTTCGGCTTGTGCTACTTGTGACGGTTTCTTTTACAAAGGTTTGACCGTTGGCGTTGTCGGCGGTGGTGATGTGGCTGCCGAAGAAGCCAGTTATTTGGCAGGTTTGGCAAAAAAAGTCTATATGTTTATACGTCGCGACAAAATGCGTGCTTCCAAAGCCATGCAAGATAGAGTTAAGCGGATTGAAAACATTGAAATTATGTGGAATACCGAAGTCGAAGAAGTATTGGGAGACAAAGTAGTAGAGGGTGTTAGAGTGATAAACAATAAAACAGGTGAAAAACAAGATATTGCTTTGGAAGGTTTGTTTATAGCCATAGGACATAAACCCAATACCGATTTCTTAGGCGGTCAAATTGATTTGGACGATAGAGGATATATTATTACCGAAGGTGTAACGACAAAAACCAACAAACCCGGTGTGTTTGCTGCCGGTGATGTCATGGATCCTACTTATCAACAAGCTGTTACAGCTGCCGGTAGCGGTAGCAAAGCAGCTTTGGACGCCGAACGATATTTGGCGGCTCTCGAAGATGAATAGTATTTGATGTTTTGAAAATAATATAAAACCACCGATAATAAGGTGGTTTTTTTATTGTGTAATAGCATATTTGTCAAAATTAATCGGGTTAATGTGTATGTCGTTTTGGTATGTTTTGACAAGGGATTAATAATATTTTAGTTGTTCAATAATATCGGTAGCGGTCATACTGTATGGTGCATGGTTTTTTGTGTATTTTTCAGCTGTTTGTCCGTGAATATATACGCCGAGTAAACACGCTTCCAAAGTTTGGTAACCTTGTGCCAATAACCCTGTTATGATGCCCGATAGCACATCACCGCTACCGGCGGTAGCCAAAGCCGAATTGGCAACCGGATTGATGTATATATGGTTGCCATCCGAAATAGTCGTGTATGCTCCTTTTAAAACAACAGTGCTTTTGATACGGGAAGCCAATTTTTGAAGTAATTGCCATTTTTCGGTATCATTTTGCCAGTTACCGGTCAAACGTTTAAACTCTCCTTCGTGGGGTGTCAAAATACTGTTTTCGGGTATGTATTGCCACCAATTTTTATGAAGAGATAATATGTTCAGGGCATCGGCATCTAACAGAAGCGGCACTTTTATTGTTTTTAAGAATTTTTTAAAAGCCTTTTGGGTTTTCTCATTGGTTTGCATACCCATTCCAATTCCTACGGCAGTTATACGACGTGGGAGTTTTATATCGGTTATATGATTTTTATTCTTATCGGTTAGTGTCATAACTTCGGGCAAATATGTTTGACTGATTTTGTATCCTTTTTTCGGTAAAAAATTTGTTACCAATCCGGCTCCTATACGCAAAGCGGCATGGCTTGATAACAACGGTGCTCCCATCATTCCGTTACTTCCTCCTATAATGTATGCGTGTCCAAAAGTGTTTTTATGACCAATAGACGGTCTTTTTTTACGAATTTTTAATACCTCATCATTCAATAGCCAATAGTTAGAAGGCAGCTGAGCCATAACTTTCGAATCTAAGCCTATGTCAATTATTTCAAAATCGGATATAAATTGTGAATTTTCGGGAAAGAAAAAACTGATTTTGGGAAATTGAAAACTAAATACCGTATCGGCTTTTACAATAGTATCATCAGGTTGGTTGGAAGTATCGGCATACATACCCGACGGCATATCAATGCTAATAATTTTAGCACCGGATTGGTTGATATATTCAATGATTTTTTGAGCTAATCCATGCACAGGTCGCGATAAACCCGTCCCAAAAATACCATCAATTATAATTGATTGGGAGTTAATTGTAGGAAAATTGTCTTCTTGAATATTGATAACCTTAAAGCCGATTTGTTCCAGTTTTTTTAAATTTGTTTTAAAGTCGGGAGAAGCGTTTTGTGAATTGCCAATTGTAAAACATTTTACATCGTAGTTGTGCAAATATAGTAGTCTGGTTAATACCAAAGCATCACCACCGTTATTACCTTTTCCGCAAAATATATAAACAGGTGTTTTTTGATCAACATGCGGTAGTAAATGATGAAAGAGTTTTGTGGCTGCGCGTTCCATCAGTTCTTCCGAACTTATATTTTGCCGCTCAATTGTCAGCCTATCAATGGCTCTGATTTGTTCACCTGTAAATAGTTTCTGAAACATAATCCTTTTTTTATAACAAATTTATGATTTTTTTGCTTTTATGACCTAAATGGATCTAAGTAGAATAGACCCGGATTGATTTTGGTTGTAAAAAAAATTTATCAAAATTGATCGTTTGAAATCAAAAAAGGATAATTTAGATTGAAGAATTTGAAATTTACAAGAAGCCGATATTTTGTATGTTACGCAATTTCTCGATAGGAGATTTGTAATGAATGATGTAAAAAATTTAGTTCTACGAAAAAGGTTGATTAGAAGTCGAATCACCAAATCAAGTTTTATGTTTATTTGGAACGATTTTATTTAAGTATATTTCAATGAAAATTTTTAAAAATATGATATAATTCATAAATAAGCCGCTTACCTTCAATTATTTTTGATACGAAAACTAACGGCTATGAACAAATCAAAATTTTCGCTTACCAAATTTATCTATACATTTATTATTATATTTTTGATTTGGTATGCTTTTACCACTTCGCTCCAACCGGCGGAAATTATTACCGGAATAATTATTAGTTTATTAGTTGCTTATATCACGGTTATCAATTTTGATTGTTGCGATCCTATTTTAATTACGCCTTCACACATTATATACTTTATCAAATATTTTTTTGTGTTTCTCGGTGCTTTGGTAAAAGCTAATTTTGATGTAGCTCGTAGAGTTATTAATCCGAATTTGCCGATTAATCCCGGTATTGTGAGTTTTGAAACCCAATTAAACAACGATTTTGCCAAAATGGTATTGGCTAACAGTATAACCTTAACGCCGGGTACCCTTACGGTTGATGTAGTGGACAATAAATTTTACATTCACTGGATAGACGTAACCACCGAAAATCCGGAAGATGTTTATAAAGAAATAGCAGAACCTTTTGAAAAGGTTTTATTGAAAATATATGGGTGATGGCGGATGCCGGTGTCATTCCGAAGGAGAAACGACTGAGGAATTTATTGTAATTTAGATATAGATTTCTCACTGCGTTCGAAATGACATAATAACAATAAAAAATCATCGGTTAAACGGTTTATCGATTAAACAATAAACAAAATTCATCGATTCATCGGTTAAACGATTCATCGATTAAACAATAAACAAAATTCATCGGTTCATCGGTTAAACGGTTTATCGATTAAACAATAAACAAAATTCATCGGTTCATCGGTTAAACGATTCATCGATTAAACAACAAACAAAATTCATCGATTCATCGGTTAAACGATTCATCGATTAAACAATAAACAAAATTCATCGGTTCATCGGTTAAACGATTCATCGATTAAACAATAATAAAATGAACATAATAATATACATATCAATAGTTTTAATCAGCATAGGCGGTTTTTTGTCTTTTGTGCGATTTGTCAAAGGTCCAACTGCGGCAGACAGAGCGATTGCATTAGACACGCTGTCGGTTATAGGAATAGCCGGATTGGTTTTATTGGCGTTTTTGTTTCAACGCTATATCTATATCGATTTGGCTTTGGTTTATGCCGTATTGGGTTTTATCGGGATTATTGTAATAGCACGTTATATCGAAAAAGCATTGTAATGGATACATTAAATAACATATTAACATACGTAGGCTTAGGTTTTGTTTTGTTGGGAAGCATATTTTTGTTTCTCGGAGCCTTGGGTATTTATCGGATGCCCGATTTGTATAACCGTTTGCAAGCCGGAACCAAAGCATCTACCTTAGGTGCAATGAGTGTGGTATTGGGGGTGGGTTTGATGCAACCCGATTGGTTGATTAAATTGTTGGTAATCATCATTTTTATCGGGGTGTCCAACCCGTTGAGTTCACATGCCTTGGCAAGAGCATCGTATCGAAGCGGAATATTTCCGTTTTTCAAGAAAAAAATCGATGCCTACGAAGCCGAGGTAGAAAAGGAAAAAATGAGTGCAGAGACGCACGACCCTGCGTCTAAATGTGGAAATAAATAATGTGAATAATGTAGAGACGCATTGCAATGCCTCTAATTGAAATAAATGTGTATGTCATTCCGTAGGAAGCTAAGTGACGAGGATTCTCATTTATTGATAAAAGATTTCTCACTGCGTTCGAAATGACATAATAACAATAAAAAATCATCGGTTAAACGGTTTATCGATTAAACAACAAACAAAATTCATCGGTTCATCGGTTAAACGATTCATCGATTAAACAATAAACAAAATTTATCGGTTCATCGGTTAAACGATTTATCGATTAAACAATAAACAAAATTCATCGGTTCATCGGTTAAACGATTCATCGATTAAACAACAAACAAAATTCATCGGTTCATCGGTTAAACGATTCATCGATTAAACAACAAACAAAATTCATCGGTTCATCGGTTAAACGGTTTATCGATTAAACAACAAACAAAATTCATCGATTCATCGGTTAAACGATTTATCGATTAAACAACAAACAAAATTCATCGGTTCATCGGTTAAACGGTTTATCGATTAAACAACAAACAAAATTCATCGGTTCATCGGTTAAACGGTTTATCGATTAAACAATAAACAAAATTCATCGATTCATCGGTTAAACGGTTTATCGATTAAACAACAAACAAAATTCATCGGTTCATCGGTTAAACGATTCATCGATTAAACAACAAACAAAATTCATCGGTTCATCGGTTAAACGATTTATCGATTTAACAATAAACAAAATTCATCGATTCATCAGATAATCGATTTATCAAATAAACAATAATTATGGCAATAGTATTATTTCTTATCGTAATGGCAATAATAATGATAGCAGCGGCGGTTTATGCCGTGATGCAAAAAGATTTGTTATATGCCGTATTGGCAACCGGAGTTATCAGTGTGGTGTTGTCGGTGTTTTTTTATTTATTACAAGCACCGGATGTAGCCATTACGGAAGCGGCAATAGGTATTGCCTTAACGACGATTATTTTTATCATTACGATTAGAAATACGAGTAGAGACGAGGATGAATACAGGGATAATCATGTGGAGAAATTTTAATGTACAACGTTGCACCGCAACGTTTGTGTGTAGAGACGCACAATTGTGCGTCTATATGTGGAAATAAATAATGTGAATAATGTAGAGACGCAATTCATTGCGTCTAATTGAAATAAATCAAATTATCAGAAAATCGATTCATCGATTCACCATATAATCGATTCGTCAAAAAAATAGATATGAAAAAATTAATCATCTTTATCACCGTAGCGGTTTTGACCTATACCTTGGCGGTTACCTTTAAGGATATACCGTTCGGGGAAAATAGGATTGGAGATTTGAATAATCCCGGTACCGTTTCGGCGTATTATCTGCAAAAAGCACCCGAAGATTTACACGTATCCAACACGATTACCGCCGTAGTGGTAAATTTCAGAGGTTTTGACACCTTGGGAGAAGTAACGGTTTTGTTCTTGGCGGCTACCGGTTTGGCGAGTATTTTATACCGCAAGGAAGATGAAGAAGAAGATGAACGAATTACCTTGAAATCATCGAGTTTGGTGCGCACGGGGGCAAAAATTTTATTTCCGTTGATGTTGGTTTTGGGATTATATGTGTTTATCCACGGACATTTAACGCCGGGGGGTGGATTTCAAGGAGGTGCTATTATTGCTACCGGATTTTTGTTGATGTTGATTACCTACAAACGATTTAACACTAACCATAATGTAATGGTATGGTTGGAAAGTATCGCCGGATTGGCATTTGTAGGCATTGGATTGTTCGGATTGTTCCGTTACGGTTCGTTTTTGCAAAATACCGGTTGGACAGGTAATTTGAACGATTTGGTCAGTGGCGGATTGATACCGTTGATATATATATTCATAGGTATAAAAGTAGGAACGGAATTGACGAATGTATTGGATATTTTGTTGAAGATAAAACCACGTAAAAATTAATTACGAATTACGAATGTTCAATTACGAATTACGAATGTTCAATTACGAATTACGAATGTTCAATTACGAATTACGAATGTTCAATTACGAATTACGAATGTTCAATTACGAATTGACAAATGATTGAAAATGTAGAAACGTTGCGGTACAACATTTATGTGCGTAGAGACGCAATTCATTGCGTCTAATTGAAATAATAAATGTAAACAATTGTAGAAACGCACTACACCAATTAAAATTGGGTACATGGGTCGTGTGTCTAAATGTAAAATATAAAGGGAACCACATTAGCCACATAAGAACACATAAGAAATTTTGCTGTGCAAAATTGAGAAACGCCGAGGTGTTTAGTGTTGGTAGAAAGGATAATACGTAAGCAAATACAACCCCGAAGGGGTTGAACAACTATAGAATAGGTGTGTATTCGGGTTTTTTGTCTGTCCCGCATCTGCGGGAGTAACAAAAACAAATAGCACAGACGATTGAAATAATGAAACGACAATGGCGGTTTCCCCGCGTGAGGGGGTGAAGCGGTAGCTTGTGAAGTGTGAAGCCAAACAAAAACACCGGAGACACAGCGACCAACGGAAGCTCGTGGAAACGGTAGTTTTTTGTGGTTGAACGCAAACACCTACAAGCGGAACACCCGACCCCGTGGATGTAGGCGGCTGGTTTATGGAAGGGGGCACGCCAAAGTAGTTAAAAGTGCAAAGTTGAAAGTAGAAACGCAAAATTTTGCGTTTGATTGAACAAAACCATGCGAAGGGATTTGCGCGGTAACAGGAAATAACAAAAATTATCGATTCATCGGTTCATCTCCCGAAACTTCGGGACATCGATTCATCATATAAACAAAAAATAAAGAAATGAACGAATTTCAAGAAATTTTTATAAAATATAAGGATTTGATAACGCTGGCGGTGTATGGATCGGCTATTATGCTGATTGTGATTGGGTTATATGCGGCGTTGGTCAAAAAACATTTGGTAAAAATCGTTATCGGATTGTCGATAATGGAAGCCGGCGTAAATTTGCTGTTTGTGGCGGTGGGATATATCCAAAATGGCACGGCACCTATTTTTTCGCCGGGCAACGAAAATTCCGCCGCAAAAATGGTGGATCCGGTGCCACAAGCCCTTGTACTGACGGCTATCGTTATCGGGTTTGCCGTTACGGCGCTGGCACTTTCATTGGTAATTCGCTTGTATAAGCATCATCATACGGCTAATATTGATCAAATAAAATCTTTGAAATGGTAATAAGTCCTGTTCATTATATCGTAGCGCCTTTGTTGGCGGCTTTTGCAATTCCGCTTTTGAGCAAAGTCTATAAAGATGCGGCACGGGTGGTGCCGGGAATTGTGCTGTTTTATAATATGATTATCTCGTTCGTGTTGATGAAAGAAGTCTCTGAAAAGGGATTTATCAGCGAAGTAATCGCCGGCTGGCAAGCGCCTTGGGGTATCAATCTGGTGCTGACACCTTTTACGGCGTTTTTGGCAACGATGGTTTCGGTGCTGGGATTTGCCATTTGGCTCTACGGCTTCCGCTTTAAGCGAACTTTGAAAGGCGGGGTGGTAAAATATTACGAAATTTTGCAAATGATGATGATTGCCGGTTCTATCGGGGTGATTATTACGGGCGACATTTTTAATATGTTTGTTTTTATTGAAATCGTGGGTATTACGGCGTATTCGTTGACGGCTTTTTATCGAGAACGCAACGGAGCGGAAGCAGGCTTTAAGTATTTGTTTATCGGAAGTTTGGCTTCGTCGTTTTTGCTGTTGGCGATTTTGATTATCTATACACAAACCGGCACGTTGAATATGGCACAAATCGCCGAACGAATGGCAGATGTGCCTTTGTCGATGAAATTTATTTCGTTGATATTTTTCTTGGTGGCTTTGGGTATTGAAGCGGAAATGTTTCCGCTAAACGGTTGGGCACCGGATGCGTATTCGCAAGCGCCGTCGCCAACGAGTGCTACTTTTGCCGCTGTGGTTTCGGTAGCCGGTGTGTATGCCTTGGTGCGTGTGGTATTTACGTTATTTGACGTGGCAGGCGTGCATAACTATTTGATTGTAATGGGATTTGTAACGATGTTGGTAGCAGAAATTGCGGCTATTTCGCAAAAAGATTTGAAACGGATGCTGGCATATTCGAGTGTCGGACAAGTGGGATTGGTGCTTATTGCCTTTGGTATCGGAAGTGAGTTGGCGGTGTTTGGTGCGATTTTTTTGATGTTGAACCACGCCGTGATTAAATCCTTGCTGTTTATGACCGGTAGTTATTTTATCTACAATACCGATGACAAACGCTTGGTGGCGATGAACGGAATTCATAAAAAATTGCCGTATGTATCGGCGTTGTTTTCGATTGCGGCTTTTGCTATTGTGGGATTTCCGCCGTTTTCGGGATTTTGGAGTAAGTTTTATATCCTGACATCGGCTGCAGATAAGGAAATGATTTATCTGATTGTCGGTATTTTGTTGGTAACCATTATCGAATTGGTGTATTATCTGCGAACCGTCGGACGTATATATTTTGCCAAAGAAGAAGTGGAAGCGGCGGAACATAAACCGTCGAAAAACGCCTTGGTGGCAATGACTTTGCTGACGGCATTTATCATTGTAATCGGTATTTATCCTGACTTGATTACCGATTATTTACACAACGCCGCAATGAGCTTGCTGGATAAGGCGAATTATATTCAGGAGGTGCTTAAATAGGTAAAAGGTAAAAGGGACAAGTGGTGTGTGTATTTTTAACTTTAAGTGACCGCTGTTTGGTAAAAAGCTGTCACCGCGAGGAGTGAGGAACGAACGACGAAGTAGTCTCTTTGAAATTTGCAGGGATGTTAATTACAAGGATTATGGTTGCTTCGCAACAATGTTTTTGAACGCAGATTTTCGCGTGTTTAACAGATTGACACGGTTTTATTTTGCTTTGCAAAATGTTGAAAAATAAATTATTATGTTGTGTAGATACGCAATGCACTGCGTATCTACAAACAACCAAAAATATAAACGTCAAGACATATTAAGAATAAAAAAACATCGATTAATCCGTTCATCAGATTATCGTTCATCAAATAAAAAATTATGAATACATTGAGCATATTATTACTCATTTTGTTGTCGGGTAGCGTGATTACTTATTCAATCGACAGTCTGAATAGGAAATTGACGGGTATTACTGCGTTTATTGTAGCGCTGGTAGCATCGGTATATTTCTTTGCTACGGCATATAACGGACTGGCAGAAAATCTGCAAGTGGGCGGTTTTACTTTGCAGTGGGGCGTAACGCCTATCGGAATGTATTTCTTGTATATTGTGCTGGGATTGAGTGTGTTGGCACTGCTTTATTCCGTTAAATATATGGAAGGTAAAGCGCGATTGGGTTATTTCTACGGCAGTTTTCTGATGACGGTGTTGGGAATGACCGGCGTGGCATTGAGCCGTGATTTTATTTCGTTGTTTATCTTTTGGGAAATTATGACTTGGGCGTCGTTCTTGCTATTGATTTACAACGCTTATTACAATGTGAAAACAGAAGGAATGAAGTATATGGTGTTTAGTGCCATTGGTGCTTATGCCATGCTGACGGCTATTGTGTTTATCCATAAATATTACGGTACATTTATGATTGGCGAAGCCATTGACAAAGGTGCTTTCGATTTTATGAAACATGCTTTTATTCCTGTATTTTTTATTTTGGGATTTGCCATCAAAGCGGCAGTTATGCCGTTTCACGTATGGGCACCCCCGGGCTATTCCAAAACACCGATGTCGTTTACGGCGGTATTTTCGGGTGCTATGTCTAAAATGGGTATTTTCGGAATTGCTTTAATACTTTCCACCTTTTATGTATTACAGAATTTTGAAGCCTATTTTTTTACACAGGTATTGGCTTGGTTGGGTGGGATTACCGCTGTAATGGGAACCATTTATGCCTTGATACAAACTGATGCCAAACGCTTGTTGGCGTATTCGTCTATTGCGCAATTAGGCTATATCGTTGTGGGTTTGTCCACCGGAACAAAATTGGGCGTAATGGCGGCACTGTATTTGGCAGTGATGCACGCCGTATTCAAAGGTGCCTTGTTTATGGTAGCAGGTGCGGTGGAAAAACAAGCAGGTACCACGGATATGACAAAAATTTCGGGCTTGATCAGACGGATGCCTTGGACGTTTTTCGTGGCATTGGTATCGATAATCGCTTTGGCAGGTGTGCCACCGGTTGGGGGATTTGTAGGAAAATGGTTGCTCTATGAAGCTTTGATTACCGAAAGTAACAACTACTTTTTGGTGATTGTGATTTTCTTTTCATCCACGGCGGCATTCTTATATGCATATAGATTTTTATTCGGATTGTTCTTGGGACAAGAAGAAAAAGAGACTGAAAATGTGAAAGAAGCACCGGCGTCGATGTTGATACCCATGGTGATTTTGGCATTGATTGCCATTGTTACCGGAACGATGCCGGGATTGATTTTCAAACCGGCTGCCGAAGCTATGCAAAGTATCGGTTTTGATAATGTGAATTGGCAAATGTCGTCGTTATCGAATGTTTGGGGTAATATGACCGATTTAAATTTGATAGGTATATTGATAGCGGTAGTTTTTGTGTTGATTTTCTTGTTCTTAACCTTTAAAGGTAAAAAAAATACCCGCTATGTCGGCACCAAAGACATTTCGAGTTCGGGAGAATTGTGGAAAGAAGGCGAAAATTGGACCTTCCAACAAGATTTCTTTAAACCCTTTGAACGCGCCGCATCACCTTTGTATAAATTTGATATGAACAAAATTTGGCAAGACCTGGGAGATGCTTTGGAAGCCTTCTTTGGTTTTGCACGTAAAATATATACCGGAAACGGACAGACATACGCGATTTTTGTGATTGCATTTTTGGCGATTTTGATTTTATTCAAAGATTACATATTTGGATAAACTGATGAACCGATGTCCCGAAGTTTCGGGAGATGAATTGATGAACTGATGAATTGATGAACCGATTAATCATATAAATAGTAAATATAGATTTATCATATACTTGGTTCATCATATACTCAATAGAATTGATAATTATAATAAGATTAGTATGAAAAACATACAGAAATGCATATTTTTTCATTTGAAAAGTTAGATGTTTGGAAAAACGCAATTGATTTGGCGGTTGATGTTTATAAATCAACAGGGGAGTTTCCAAAAGAAGAATTATATGTTTTGACTTCGCAATTGCGAAGAGCATCCGTATCGGTTTCATCGAATATTGCAGAAGGAAATTCACGAGAAACAAATACGGAAAAAGCACGATTTACGACAGTTTCGTATTCGAGTTTAATGGAAGTATTAAATCAATTGATTATAGCTAACAAATTAGGCTATATTTCAGATGATGATTTAGTAACATATAGAGAAAAGATTTCGCTGATTTCAAATCAGTTGAATAATTTAAAAAAGTATCAAGTAAATAGGAAAAAATGATGAGTTGATGAACCGATGAATCGATAAATCGATGAATTGATGAATTGATACATTTAACAAATCGATTCATCATATACTCGGTTCATCAGATTATCAGTAATAAATCGGTTCATCATATACTCGGTTCATCAGATTATCAGTAATAAATCGGTTCATCATATACTCGATTCATCATATAAACAAAAAATATGGAAGGAATAGGATTTAAAATATTAGGTGCGTTTCTAACGTCAATTCTGGCGTTTAGCGTTGGGATGCTGTATGGCGGATTACGTCGTAAAATAACGGCTCGAACGCAAAACAGGGTAGGACCGCCGGTGTATCAGAATTTTATCGATTTGATGAAATTGCAAGGAAAAACGCATAATATCGCACACGGATTTATGGGGCACATGGCACCTATGTGGATAATTATTGCCGCTATGACAGTGTTGATGTTTATTCCGGTGCTGCACAACGGCTTGTGGTTCGACAACCTGACCTTTAAGGGCGATTTGATTTTTTTGCTCTATATGATGGTGTTCGGTTCGTTGGGAATGGCATTGGGTGCCGGACAATCGGGAAATCCTAATTCGGCTATCGGTGTTACTCGTGGATTGAGTTTGATGGTTGGTTATGAAATTCCATTTGTTTTGTCATTGGTAGCCATTATGCTTCAATTTCATACCACGTCGATACAAGATTTTATGCACTATCAATACGAAACCGGACGCTGGTTAGTCTTTGAAAATCCCTTTGCTTTTGCGGCAGCATTGTTGTCATCATTGGGAATGTTCCGCTATTCGCCTTTTGATATCGTAGGCGCACCGGCCGAATTGGCATCGGGACCGGTATCGGAATTCGGAGGTAAATATTTGGGAACGATGATGACCGGAGGGGCTGTTTTTGCTTTTATCAAATTGGTATTGTTGGTGGATTTGTTCTTGGGAGGTGCCGGAAATGTTGAAGTGGAAGGAATAGCAGGTACTTTATTGGGATTGGGAGAATTGTTACTCAAAACATTCTTGTTATACATGATACCGGTATTTATCGGATTGGTAAGTCCGCGATACAGAACCGAACAAGCCATTCGTTTCTTTTGGAAATGGCCGACTTTGTTGGGAATTGCCGCGGTGATTTGGGCTTTGTTTCATCCGGTGCAATAAAAGCGGAAAATACATATTGAAATTGTATTTTTGTTGAATGAATAAGTCTGAAATTAAAATTTATAAAGCGTCTGACGGTAAAACGTCCATTGAAGTAAAACTGGAAAAAGATACGGTTTGGCTTAATCTCAATCAAATGGCTGATTTGTTTGAGCGAGATAAGTCCGTGATTTCTAGGCATATCAAGAATATTTTCAAGGAAGGAGAGCTAGAAAATAGTTCAGTTGTTGCAAAATATGCAACAACTGCCACAGATGGAAAAACCTATCAGGTAGATTATTATAGTTTGGACGTTATTATTTCGGTAGGATACCGGATTAAATCCAAAAGAGGAACGCAGTTTAGAATTTGGGCAAACCAAATATTGAAAGAATATCTAATCAGAGGTTATGCAATTAATCAGCAACGATTACAAAAGCAAGCCGAACAATTGAATGAGCTGAAAGAAACGATTAGGATTTTGGGTGATATTGTTGAAAATAAGAAGCTTTCAAATGATGAAAGCAAAGGATTGTTGAAAATTATTTCCGATTATTCGTATGCGCTTGACATTTTGGATCAATATGATTATCAGACATTAAGCATTGATCATACGTCCGGAAAAGAAGTATATAGATTGACTTATGAAGAAGCGATTGAGCAGATTGATTTGGTGAAAAGAAGTTTTGGAAACAGTGAGTTGTTTGGTAAAGAAAAGGATCAATCTTTTAAGAGTTCAATTTCGACTATTTACCAAACATTTGACGGAGTTGATTTGTATCAGAGTGTAGAAGAAAAGGCGGCAAATCTTTTATATCTCATCGTCAAAAATCATTCGTTTTCGGATGGTAATAAACGGATAGCCGCATTTTTGTTCTTGTATTTTCTTGAAAAAAACGGATTGTTGTTTACCGAAACAGGAAAAAAGAGAATAGCCGATAATGCTTTGGTGGCACTGACGTTGATGATTGCCGTTAGCAAACCGGAAGACAAAGAAACAATGATAAAGGTAATCGTAAATTTAATAAATAAAAATAATTAAAAATAGTTCGGAGAAACCGACTTAATCATAAAATTATGACTGAAAATCCAAACAGTAAAATAAAAACCATTGGTATTCCTACGGAAGAAGAAATACGTCAGGCACAGATTGATTTTTCGCCGAGATGTACGTCTGCCGGACGGGTAAACGACAAGGAAAGTCAAAAAATAGTCCGGTATATTTTGAATTTTGCCCGCAAACATTCCTTGTTTGTATTGGCGTATGGAACCGGTTGCGGTGCTATTGAAATTCCCGCAACGATGACTTCCCGTTACGATGCCGAACGTTTTGGTATACGTGGTGCTGCTACACCGCGACAAGCTGATATTCTGATGATTACGGGATATTTGTCCACCAAAACTTTAAAGCGTGTTATCCGTGTATATGAACAGATGCAAGACCCGAAATATGTTTTGGCATTCGGTTCGTGTACCATTAACGGCGGTATGTATCACGATAGTTACAATACCATTAAAGCCTTGGACAGATACATTCCCGTAGATGTATATATCGCAGGTTGTATGCCACGTCCCGAAAGTGTGATTAAAGGTTTTATGAAGTTGCAGGAGCTTATTCAAAACGGCAATGCAGGAAACGGGGAGTGCTATCGCAAAAACTTGGATTGGTACAGAGCCAACCAACAAAAAGTGATAAAAAATTGGGATTTTCCGGATGCGTATAATTGGTAGATGTGATGTTGATTGTTAAATCGTTGAACGCTGTCATTGCGAGGAGTGAGGAACGAACGACGTGGCAATCTCTTACTATTTGTGAATATTTACCTGATAGCTATCAAAAACACGAGTACACAAAAAGATAAAAAAATGAACAATTTAGAAAATATTATACATAAAATAAAAGCCGCATTCCACTTGGAAGCCCAACAAAAACGCGATAATCAACTTCGGGTGGATGTAGATAAAAACTTGGTTTCGAGTGTGTTGTTATACTTGAAAAATCAATTGGGATTTATTCATCTCAACCATATTTCTTGTGTGGATTGGATTGAAGACAATCAGTTTGAATTGGTTTATATCATTTGGAACCCGCAAACCAAATTGACTGTAATGTTGCATACTCGTATCGATAGAGAAAACCCCGAAATGGAAAATATTGACACCATTTGGGATCAAGCGCATACCTACGAACGTGAGATGCGTGAAATGTATGGAATTGAGTTCCCCGGATTAGAAGCTCCCAAAGAATTTATTTTGGAAGACTGGAGTGGCATACCACCGATGCGTCGCGATTTTGATACGAAAAAATATGCACAAGAAACCTATCAAACTCGTCCCGGACGTGAAAATGCTCGTGATGTGCGAGAAGAATTGATGAAGCGAAGCGGTGAAGAATTGCCCGATTTTGCTAAAAAATATTCGAGGGATTGATGAGGTTAGATGTCGGGTGCCTGATCTTTGATGTATGTTATTGCGAGGAGAGTGGAACGAGCGACATGGCAATCTCTTATACATTACAAGTAAGAATATATTGCGTTTGACGTATAAATTTATTATTATTGCACGTATAATTAAATAAATTGTTTGTAATGGAAAAAAAATTGACTTTAAGGCTGAACGACAACGTGATAAAACGGGCAAAAAAGTATGCAAAACATCGAAAAATAAGTTTATCCAAAATGATTGAAGCCTATTTGGATAGTTTGACAAAAGAAAAGGATACGAATGAGGAAGTGGAAATTACACCGCTTATCAAAAGTTTGAGTGGAATTATAGACGTTCCCGATGATTTTGATTACAAAAAAGAGTATAGAGAATACATTGAAAAGAAATATCAATGAAAAAGTTGTTTGTTGACACGAATATTGTAATCGATTTGTTTACCCGGAGGAAACCTTATTTCAAAGAAGCGGAACGTTTGTTTTCCTTGGCGGACAGAAAGAAAATTGAAATAAGTGTTTCGGCTTTAACCATTGCAAATGTGAGCTATATTTTGATGAAACATTTCGATACCGGAAAAGTCAGAAAAGTGTTGAGAAAGATCAGATTGGTGGTAAAAGTGTTTCCATTGGACGACAAAGTAATAGGATTGGCATTGAACGATGATAATTTTAAGGATTTTGAAGATGCTATGCAATATTATACTGCCGTTGAAAATGAACAAGATATAATCATTACTCGAAATTCAAAAGATTATAAATCATCTGTAATTCCGGTAATGTCAGCACTAGAATTTTTAGAAATGATCAATAAATAAATTTCCAAAAGCTAACAGCTCCAAGCCAATAGCTAAAAACAAAAAACAATGAATGTAATTAGAGAAAAAGAAACCACCCTGTATTTAGGACCGCAACACCCGGGTATCACGGGGAATATGATGATTAAACTCAAAGTAAAAGGTGATACGGTAGTCAGTGCAGAAACACACGTGGGCTATTTGCATCGTGCTTTTGAGAAACTCATCGAAGGACGTAACTGGTTACAATCTTTTACCCTGTTGTGTCGTTTTTGTGTGCCGGAACCCGACCCGATGGAGCTCACCTACGCAAGAGCGGTTGAACAACTCGAAGGCAGGGAAGTACCACCGCGGGCTAAATATATCCGTACGATTGTAGCCGAATTGGCACGTATTCAATCCTTTTTGTTGTGGTACGGCGGGCAGTCAGGTAGTAGCGGATTATATACTTTGGGACAATGGAGTGTAGGAGACCGGAATTATATTTTGGATTTGTTTGAAGACTTAACCGGTGCACGTATCTATCACATGTATATGTGGCCCGGCGGGGTGCGTCGAGATTTGCCGGAAGGCTGGACAGATAAAGCCTACAAAACAATGGACTATCTCGAAAAACGCTTGGAAGATTACAATAAATTACTGTTTGAAAATGCCATTTTCCAAAAACGGGCACAAGGAGTGGGAATTATACCCAAAGACAAAGCTATAGAGTGGGGTGTAGTAGGTGCACCTTTGCGAGGTACCGGTATCAAACACGATGTACGTATAGACGAACCTTACGAAGCTTATGCCGACTTGGATTTTATAGTCCCGACTTATGAAGGCGGAGATGTATGGGCACGTGCTTTGGTGCGCCGTGAAGAAATAAAGCAGTCCATTAGCATCATTCGGCAAGCTTTGGATAAGATGCCGTCGGGAAGTTATTACAACCGAATTCCCAACCCGATGAAATGGACGGTTCCGGCAGGCGAGGCTTGGGTTAAAACCGAAAGTGTGCGAGGCGAAATCGGATTTTATGTAGTAAGTGACGGAAGCAACAAACCGCGACGAGTACATCTGAAAGGCGCCGCTTATACACACGGCGTAACCGTATTGGAAAAAATATTACCCGGACAAAATATCGCCGATGTTTCGTTTATATTGAATTCATTGGGGGTATGTCCGCCGGAGATTGAAAGATGATGTTGGATACATCAACTCTGTGTTGGGTAGTCGGCGTTCCCTTTCATTGCGAGCGTAACGCAGTGAAGCGTGGCAATCTCTACAAATAAAACACTGTCGTTTGATAATGAAAAACGCAGAATTGTTTGAGATTGCTTCACTTCGTTCGCAATGACAAGCATAGAATGTTATCCCACATATTGATGAATATGATGCTAGCATTTGTAAATACATTAAAAAGATAAACAGAACAACTGAAACCTTGTATTATTCGGAGTTAATTACATCCGGCACCGTGTGCCCAAGTTTACTTGGTGTACCGGTCATCGGTCATCAAACATATAAAACAAGAACCTATGAGTATTCTTAACCTGAAAGGCATATTAACACCATTGACAGCGCTCAAACAAATGGGCAAACAGCCGCATACGATTAATTTTCCGTATGAAGAAAAAAGTATATCCGAACGTTACAGAGGATTTCATTACAATGATTTGGAACAATGTATCGGTTGTGGTAATTGTGCCACGATTTGTATGAATGACGCTATCGATATGATAGGTTTGGCAGAAATTGAAGGAAAACCCGGCGACAGCGGACTACGTCCGCAAATCGATTACGGAAGATGCTGTTACTGTGCGCTTTGCGTGGATGTGTGTCCGTCCGGCTCGTTAAATATGACACAAGATTTTATCAAAGTTAGTCCCGATCCGTTCGACTTTTTGATGGTTCCCGGAAAAGACAATCCGGAAGCCAAAGAAAAATTGAGTTTTACGGCTGATTTGGATACAAGCTTAAACGTCTTTGAACGCGTACCGATGCGGGAATTGGATCCCGAAGAACGAGTAAAATCTTTTGCCGAAGTCTTTTTGGGTTATAACGAGCAGGAAGCACGCATAGAAGCCAGTCGTTGTATCAGTTGCGGTTTATGTACCGAAAACTGTCCGGTTCATATGCACATACCCGAATATATCAATGCCATAGCACAAGGTGATGATGAAGCGGCAATAAAGATTATTTACGACAACAATGATTTGCCCGAAATGTGCGGTAAAGTCTGTACCCGCCGTTGTGAAGATGTTTGTGCGTTGCAGGTAAGGGGAGAAGCGGTGGCAATTCGTTGGTTGAAAGGCTATGCCACTTCAAGAGCCGAAAACGCCGAAATAATTAAAGAAATTGTCAATCCCGAAATCAGAGAGCCCAATCAATACAAAGTAGGTATCATTGGAGCCGGACCGGGTGGATTAACGGCGGCTTACTATTTATCTTTGCGCGGTTATAACGTAACGGTTTACGAAGCACACAAAGATCCGGGCGGAATGATTATGTATGGTATCCCTAAATATCGCTTACCTTATGACAGTATTCAAAAGCAAGTGGAATATATGAAAAAAGTGGGCGTAAAAATCCATTACAATACCGTAGTAGGAAAAGATATTACATTTGATGAAATCTATAACAACAGCGATGCTGTATTTATGGCGGTAGGATTGCAAGATGCTTGGAATTTGGGTATTGAGGGTGAAGATGCCGAAGGTGTTTGGTCAGCCGTAAAATTTTTGGGTAAAGTCAATGCCGGAGAACAAGTGGATATAGGCAAAAAAGTAGTAGTTGTGGGAGGTGGAGACGTATCTATCGACTGTTCGAGAGTATCGCGTCGTTTGGGTGCCGAAGTATTTCAATCATACAGACGTCGAATGCAAGATATGCCGGCGGATTTGGAAGAAATCGAAGGAGCCGAAGCGGAAGGCGTACACTTTATGCCACAAACTATTCCCACACGGGTTATCAAGGATGAAAACGGCAAAGTCAAAGGTTTGGAATATGTGAAAGCCGAAATGGTATCCGAAGGCGGTGGTCGTCCGCGACCGAAACCCATTGAAGGCAGTGAAACCATCATCGAATGTGATGCCGTAATCGCCGCTATCGGACAAAAAGCCGATTACAGCTTGCTACCCGAACACATCTTGGCTAAATTAGAGATGCAAAAGAACAAAATCGTGGTGGATGAAAACCGTCAAACCAATATTCCCAAACTATTTGCCGGTGGTGATGCCGTAACGATTGGTAGAAATGACGCCATTTCAGCCATTGCCGACGGTTACATAGCCACCAAAGCCATTGATAAAATGTTGATGGGAAAATAGGTTTATATCAGTTATTTAGACATTAATCCTGCTTATGTTTAAGCGGGATTTTTTTTTGTTGTGAGGCGCGATTGATATTATCACTATTTATTAGACTTATGTTACAAAAATGACTTTCATCAGAATTGGGTATAATTTCTAATTAGAATCGTTCTTATGTCTTCAAAAAGTGTCAATCATCAGGTTTTTACGGCTTTTTAGATGTTATTTTTGAGTAAAATTAAATGAAAACAATATTTATATACCTGTAATATTATGAACAAAATCAATCGAAGAGATTTTATCAAAATATCGGGAACAGCAACAGCCGGTTTGGCTATGACACCGCCTCTTACCAGTATAATGGGTGCTATTTTCGGTGAAGAAAAAACCGAACATCTATTAGAAAACGAAGCGGTAAAAACACCTACGGTTTGTGAAGTGTGTTTTTGGAATTGCGCCGGTTGGACATATACCGATAAAAAAGGTAATATCAAAAAAATAATAGGCAATGACCAAGATCCGCATTCCAACGGACGCCTGTGTCCGCGTGGAACCGGAGGCTTGGGTATGTATTATGATAATGACCGTCTCAAAAAACCTTTGATCAGGATAACACGAGAAGACGGCAAACAAGAGTTTAGA
>JAMONO010000123.1 GCA_027065715.1 Flavobacteriales bacterium | reverse complement strand
CGTGCAAATATTATATTTTAAAAAAATCCAAAAAAATACAACTATGCGTTCATTTGTAATTCTACTTATTTTGTGGGGATTTGGCACAATGGCACAAACTCAATATACCGCCATACCCGATCCCAATTTTGAAGCCGCACTTAGCGCTTATGACGATATTCCCAACGACCACCAAATACCAACCCAAGCTATCGATACAATTCGGGTATTGGAAATTGTAAACAAAAACATTGCGGACTTAACCGGAATTCAAGACTTTGCTGCTTTGCAAGATTTACGTTGCGGTTCAAATCAATTAACACAACTCGATGTTTCACAAAATACCCAATTAAAAGTTTTGAGTTGTTACAACAATCAAATGACTTCGTTAGATGTCAGTCAAAATGTTTTATTGACACATTTACAGGTATTTAACAATCAACTTACAAGTATAGACGTTTCCAATAATCCCGACTTAATTTATTTATCAACCGGCGATAATCCGATAGGATATTTGGATGTAACAAACAATCAGGCTTTGACTTACTTATACGCTTATCGCAATCAATTAAACGGTATCGATATTTCTCACAACACACAACTTTATCGTATAACATTAGCTAACAACAACATCAGACAATTGGACGTATCCAATAATTTACGTTTGATGGAACTGAATGTCAGAAACAACCAACTGACCCGAATTGACGTCAGTATGTTGCCCGACTTAGCTTGGCTGAATGTGAGTAATAATCAATTAACCGATCTAAATTTAGACAATAATCATGCACTTACCAAACTTCGTTTCAATGACAACTTATTGACACAAGTAAGTATTTTGAACGGTAATACACAAAATTTAATACCGGGCGAATTTTGGGCACAAAACAATCCCGATTTGCATTGTATTTTTGTAAATGACCCGACTTGGGCAAGCCAAAATCTGACTCACATCGATAGTCAAACTCATTTTGTCGCAACACAATCGGAGTGCGATGCCGTAGGCATACCCGAAAAAAAATTGACAAAACTTACAATTTATCCCAATCCGACACATGGTTTGCTTATGCTACATACAGCACAGCCCGACATATTTTATGAGGTTTATGATATTACAGGTAAAAAAATTACACAAGGAAAAAGCAATCATTGGTTAAATATCGAACATCTGCAATCAGGTGTTTATTTGGTAAAACCTAAAAATAGTGCCGAACAAATCATAAAATTTGTCAAATACTAATAATGTAGGCTGTCTCAAGAGCCCTTGCATCTGTTCACATTTTATATATTAATGTAAACAAATATTTTAAGCTTTTGAGGCAGCCTTACAAATATTATTTTTTGATTTCATAATAACAACGTTTGGGCGAATATATTTTACCTTCGGCTTTGAGTTTTTTGATATATTTACCCACTTCTTTGCTTTCAACATTTATCATTTGAGCAATTTCACCGGTTTTTAAAGGTTTTCCGGTTTGTTCAAAAACTTTTAAAATTTGTTCTTTGGTATCCATAGTTTAGTTTATTTATTTTCCTAAGGTTGCTACCATTACGGCTTTGATGGTATGTAAACGATTTTCGGCTTCGTCAAATACAATTGATTTGTCGCTTTCAAAAACCTCTTCGGTTACTTCCATGGCACTGATACCGAATTTTTGATAAATTTCTTCTCCCACTTTGGTATCACGATTGTGAAATGCCGGTAAGCAGTGCATAAATTTGGTTTCGGGGTTACCGGTTTTTTCCATCAAGTCCCGATTAACTTGGTAAGGCAACAATTTACCTATTCGGTCTTTCCACACCTCTTCGGGCTCTCCCATTGATACCCATACATCGGTATAAACAAAATCAACACCTTTAACTCCTTCACTGACCTTATCGGTTATGGTAATTTTGGCACCGGTTTCACGGGCTATTTCATGTGCTTTTGCAACCAGTTGTTCGTCAGGTTGTAAATCGGCGGGAGCAACCAAACGCACGTCCATACCCATTTTGGCACCACCAATCATCAACGAGTTACCCAAATTGTTACGAGCATCACCCAAATAAGCAAAAGCTATTTGATGCAAAGGTTTATCGCTGTGTTCTTGCATGGTCAAAAAATCAGCCAAAATTTGCGTAGGGTGAAATTCATTGGTCAAACCGTTCCATACGGGCACACCGGCATATCGACCGAGTTCTTCGACTATATCTTGTCCGAATCCGCGATATTCAATTCCGTCATACATACGTCCCAATACACGAGCCGTATCTTTCATGGTTTCTTTACTGCCTATATGCGAACCGGTAGGTCCCAAATAAGTAACATTGGCACCTTGATCATGAGCAGCCACTTCAAAAGCACAACGGGTGCGTGTCGAAGCTTTTTCAAATATCAAAGCGATATTTTTACCTTTTAGCAATTGCTGTTCGGTGCCGGCATATTTGGCTTTTTTCAAATCTGCTGACAAATCAATTAAAAATTTGATTTCTTTGGGAGTAAAATCCAGTAATTTTAAAAAGTTTCTATTTCGTAAATTAAATGCCATTTTGCTGTATGTTTTTATGATTTTCGCAACAAAAATACAATTTTATTTGAAGTTTCAAAGATAAATACCGACGGTTTCATAACTTTTTTTTGGGTTTTGAAAAAGCCATATTTCAAAAAAAAATTTTTAATGTATATTTGAAGTTCAATCAAAGGTTTTCGTAGCTTGACGCAAGCCTTAATTTATGATTTTAAATGATGAAAAAAACAAGAACCGATTTTCAACATATTAAATTACCCGAAACAGGACCAAAAAAAATATATTTTGACCACGAAGGATTTGTAGCCGGCATACCTCCGTATTTGCGCGGACCTTATTCGACCATGTATGTGCGTCGTCCTTGGACCATTCGACAATATGCCGGATTTTCGACAGCCGAAGAAAGCAATGCTTTTTACAAACGCAATTTGGCGGCAGGACAAAAAGGGCTTTCCGTTGCATTTGATTTGGCAACACATCGCGGTTACGACTCCGATCATCCGCGTGTAAAGGGCGATGTCGGTAAAGCCGGTGTAGCCATTGACACGGTAGAAGACATGAAAGTGCTGTTTGACGAAATTCCCTTAGACAAAATGTCTGTTTCTATGACTATGAACGGTGCCGTATTGCCCATTATGGCCTTTTATATAGTGGCAGCACAAGAGCAGGGGGTAAGCTCTGAAAAGCTCTCGGGGACTATTCAAAATGATATACTTAAAGAATTCATGGTGCGTAACACCTATATTTATCCGCCGGCTCCTTCGATGAAAATCATATCGGATATTTTTGAATACACTGCCAAAAACATGCCTAAATTCAACTCTATCAGCATATCGGGTTATCATATACAAGAAGCCGGTGGTACGCCCGAAATAGAATTGGCATATACCCTTGCCGACGGATTGGAATATATTCGCACCGGTTTGGCAGCCGGTATGGAAATAGACCGATTTGCTCCTCGTTTGTCTTTTTTTTGGGGAGTTGGTATGAATCATTTTCAAGAAATAGCCAAAATGAGAGCCGCTCGTATGCTTTGGGCGAAAATTGTAAAACAATTTAATCCGAAAAATCCCAAATCCTTGGCACTACGCACGCACTCGCAAACCAGCGGTTGGAGTTTGACCGAACAAGACCCGTATAACAATGTAGCCCGCACGTTGATAGAAGCCGCTGCCGCTGCTTTTGGCGGAACCCAATCTTTGCATACCAATGCTTTGGACGAAGCCATAGCTTTGCCCACGGATTTTTCGGCACGGATTGCACGCAATACTCAAATATTTTTGCAAGAAGAAACTCTGATTACCAAAACCGTTGACCCATGGGGCGGTAGTCATTACGTTGAAAAATTGACCGATGAAATTGCCCGTAAAGCTTGGGAATTGATACAAGAAGTCGAAAACTTGGGCGGCATGACCAAAGCCATTGAAAAAGGTATTCCCAAACTCCGAATTGAAGAAGCTGCCGCCCAAAAACAAGCCCGAATTGACAGTGGTAAAGACATTATTGTAGGGGTCAATGCTTATCAACCCGACAAAGAATTGCCTATAAATATTTTGGAAATAGACAATGAATTGGTGCGTCAAAAACAAATTGAAAAATTAGAACAAATTAAAATCACCCGAGACAATAAAGCGGTGAACCAAATTTTAACCCGCTTGACGGAAGCCGCTCGAAACGGTAAAGAAAATTTATTATCTTTGGCAGTGGAAGCGGCTGAAAAAAGAGCTACACTCGGAGAAATATCCGATGCGCTCGAAAAAGTTTTCGGTCGTTACAAAGCCCAAATTCAAACCGTATCAGGAGTGTATGCCAACGAAATAAAAAATGACGAAAGCTTTAAAAAAGCACAAGCCTTAGCCGATCGTTTTGCTGAATTGGAAGGACGACGACCGCGTATCATGATTGCCAAAATGGGACAAGACGGGCATGACCGAGGTGCCAAAGTGGTTGCTACGGCTTATGCCGATATCGGTTTTGATGTGGACATCAGCCCACTGTTTCAAACACCCCAAGAGGTAGCCATGCAAGCCGCCGAAAACGATGTGCATATATTGGGAGTGTCATCTTTGGCGGCAGGACACAAAACTTTGGTGCCCGAAGTTATCAACGAACTGAAAAAACTCGGAAGAGACGATATATTGGTTATTGCCGGCGGCGTGATACCCAAACAAGATTATCAGTTTTTGTTTGATGCCGGTGTGGTAGGCATATACGGACCCGGCACCAAAATCAGCGAAGCAGCTATCGATATGTTGCAAATTTTGTTGCAAACCGTAGAATAATAATTTAATAAATATTGCTCTTAGTTAAAAGAAGTGATTTATGGTTGTATATATTAATACCAAATCGATTTATAAAATAGTCCGAAATATTGGACTAATTTGTATGTTGTTTTGGTATAAGCACTATTAACTAACCGCAACTTTTATTAATTTCGGGTAAAGCCTTTCAAAAAAACTTCATTCTTCTGCTTTTTTAAACGCCGATAAGGTGATATATTTTCGTCGTTTATACAAGAGAGCAATCTTATCCAATATTGCATTTTTAAATCCGATACCCAATAAGCCCATCAACACCAAAACACCTATGGCGTATCGGTATCCTATATATTTATTTACAATAAAATATATGAATATAGGCACAAGTAAACGCAGAATACCCAATAACATCAATTTTAAGTTAAAACCGTCATTGTTTTGAAAAGCTTTTACTTTTTTGTTTAATTTAACCGGAGTTGTTTTAAAAGCGCCTCCAAACAGAACCAACGGAATATTGACACCCGTATTAAAAATACCCAAAGCAACTATCAACAAATAAATTTTCCAACCAAACCACAAAAACGGCAAAGTAAACAAAACAATAAATAGCACCGAAACCGCCAATAACCACCATTTTGCCTCCAAATATTGCCGGTATGAAATACCTTGCGACATCAATAACGGAAAATATTCGCTGTCCCAAGCCGGAATAAAACTCCCGAACTGCAAAACCAAATAACCCGACAACATCATCAAAAACAATATTTTGTTAAACTCGGGTTGTTTAAAACTCTCTCCAATACTCGAAAACAACACCAAGGCAATAACATAAAAAGCAAAAAAACCAATTAAACCTTGACGCGGACGTACATTGCGAAGTATCAACCTGATGTCGTTTTTAATGAAACCGCCAATAACCCCAAATCGGTCAAACCAAGCCAAGTGCAATTGAGCCTTTTGAGATTGTCGGGCAGATTTTACAACATCGTCCAAATAAAAATGCTTCATCAGATAACGATTTATAATAAAATAAACAAACAATAAAAGTAAGAACAATATTATCGCCACATAATAGTTTTGATAAAAACCATAAAAAAATTCACCCAAAAAACTCAATTTGTCAGCCACCCAATTCATTTTGGCAAGCAAAACAAAAACCAAAACAGCAAAAACAGCTTGCAAAAACTGGTTTTTTCCGCTAAAAAACAACAAAAAATTTATTAAATAAACTATGGACAAAACTCCCAATGACCAAAAAAATATACCAAACAATTTATAATCGTGTATATATAAAATAACATCGTAAATCAAAATCATCAATCCGAAAACCAAATTGACCGGGTGGGCTATTACCCGCAACAAATGATACGATACAATTTTGCGTTTCGAAACAGGCAAAATCATAAAAGGTTTAACGTCCATTTGATTAAATTGCACATACATCAAAACATAAAAAACGATAAAAAAGAACAGAAACAAATAAAAATTTGCCTTGTAAAAAACATCGACATCAGGATATTTTTCGCGTATGCCGTAATATGCCAAAAAAACAAACATCAGCATATATATTACAAAAAACAAAAAACCAATTGCCGCCAAAATCTTATATATCATTTTGGTTGTCAAATTAGGCGAACGCATAAAACTTTTGTAAGATAATTTTAAAAAATCAATCTGTCTCATAGTCCTGAATTTATTGCTCTAAAATTATAAAAAATTATCGTATTTTTGTCAAAAATAAACGGCAATATGTTAGAACAATACGTAAAAGATGAAGGTGGCTTCAAATACTTGGAAAAAGGCGAAGGAACACCACTTATTATTTTACACGGTATCATGGGGGGATTGAGCAATTTTGACAAAGTCATTGCACATTTTTCCAAAAAATACAGAGTATTGATGCCTGAGCTTCCCATATATACTTTTCCGCTTTTAAAAACCAGTGTCAAAGGTTTTTCAAAATATCTGCATGATTTTTTCAAATTTAAGAATATTAACAAAGCCATATTGTTGGGTAATTCGCTTGGCGGACACGTTACATTATATTTTACCAATAAAAATCCGCAAAAAGTTTACGCCATGATTTTAACCGGTAGCAGCGGATTGTATGAAAAGGGTATGGGTGACTCTTATCCGCAACGCAAAAATTACGAATATATCAAAAAGAAAGCACAAGAAGTTTTTCACGACCCCAAAGTAGCAACCAAGGAACTGGTCGATGAAGTTTTTGAAATAGTCAATAATCGAATGAAAGTTATTCGTACGCTTGCCCTTGCCAAAAGTGCCATTCGACACAATATGGCAAAAGATTTACCGCACATCAATGTGCCTACTTGTTTAATTTGGGGAAAAGACGACAAAGTTACCCCTCCCGATGTCGCTTATGAGTTTGAAAAACTCTTACCCGATGCCGATTTGTTCTGGATTGACAAATGCGGACATGCCCCCATGATGGAACACCCCGAACAATTTATCAAAATAATGGACAAATGGCTTACACAACGCGGTTTTAATAAAGATTAAACCAACTTTTTGTTGAAAATATTATACTTTCGCTTGCTTTATTTCAATCAATAGTTCATGTTTCAATACCTGATAAAACAACCCGCACAACATATTGAACAACCCAAAGCCTTATTG
>JAMONO010000122.1 GCA_027065715.1 Flavobacteriales bacterium | reverse complement strand
TGATCGAGATAGACAATCGTTCCAATACTAATTTCGGTGTTTTTTTTGTTAAAAAGTTTGGTAAAACCTATGCCGCCGCCCAAGGAAAAGTAATCAAACTCATTAGCGATACTCAAATGAGCGTTGTAAATTTTGTTGCGGTCATTCGAACTGTGCGCATAGCTCATATTGAGATTAAGCCAAACATCACTTTTAGAAGCGCCTGATGAAACAATCCATGGCGAACCGGCTATTTGATTAATATTATCATCATCATTAACAGAACGATAATCATCATCATCTTCTTCGTCCTCATCATCATCACCTCCTTTTGAAGCGCCCGAAAAAGGATTAAGATTGCTCGATGATGCCGAACTGTATGCCGATACGGTTGCATTTATCGATAAGACATCATCAGCGTTAATTGGAATGGAAATGTTAATATCATTGGCAAAATCTTTTAATTCTTCGCTGCCTATACCTCCTGTAACCGCAGCATTGCTGCCGTTTTGAGCATAGAAACTGGTGAGCAAGTCTATTTCGGTATTTTCCAATACTCTTTTCTTAAATTTTTTCTTCTCCTGAGCTGCCGTATATCGGACAACCGATAATAATAGTATAAATATTAATATGTTCGTTTTCATAAGATAATATTTGATTTATTAATTACAACCACAGCCACCGCCCGATTTACCGCCGTTAGCTCCTGAGGCTCCTTCACGATAAACCTGAAAACTAGTTACAAATTTTCGCGACTTATAATTTTGCAGTTTCATGTCGGGGTCATTTATATTGACCTGTTCATAAGGTTTTACGGCTACACATGAGCTTGCTAAAATTACTATCAGACCCGCTAATAGTATTGTTTTATTAATTTTTTTCCAATTTTTTTCCATTGATTTCTATATTTTTTGATGTATGTATTTTTCCTTTTTCATCTATAATGATGCATTCTACGTCCGGCAATTGATTAATTCGATCCAATCCGGCTTCAATACCCATAACAAATACAGATGTAGCAAGGGCATCAGCCAGTTCGGCTTGAGGTGCAAAAACACTTACGCTAATAATTCCTGTAGCCGGATAGCCTGTTTTCGGATTGATAATATGCGCATAACGTATTCCATTGAATTTGACATATTTTTCATAATCTCCCGAGGTAACCACCGCTTTGTTTGACACCGGCACCAAAGCAAAAGCTTTGTATTTGTTAAGCGGATTGACTATTGCCACTGTCCAAGGAGTGCCGTCGGGTTGGGTGCCCCAAGTGTTCATATCACCCGATGCGTTGATAATGCCGGCTTGCACGCCTTTTGCAATAAGCAATTGTTTGGCTTTATCGGCGGCATAGCCTTTTCCTATTGCCCCAAAGCCTATTTTCATACCTTTAAGTTTAAGAAAAACCGTATGTGTCGTATCGTTCAAAATAATATTTTGATACCCGACTTTAGCGACCGATTTTTTTATACTTTCGGTATCGGGCATGCGGGTCATGGAACCGTCAAATTTCCAAATTTTGTCCATTGACGCATAACTTATATCAAAAGCCCCGTCGGTTATCTGCGAAATGAGCTTGGCTCTTTTGATTAAATCAAATAATTCTTTATCGACTTTAACGGGACGAATACCCGCATTGCGATTGATTTCGGAGGTTTGAGAATTTTGGTTCCACGATGAGATTAATTTTTCGATACGTTTTATTTCATCAACAGCCATTTGAATATATTTTACCGCTTGCAAACTGTCTTTTTCGACTACGGTTATATCAAAAGCACTTCCCATCAAAACCATGTTTTTTCGATAGACATTTTGTGCTTGTAATGATCCCGAAATAACCAACAAAATGATACCAAATAATAATTTTTTTAATATCATCACATAGCATTTATAAGTTGAATATAATCTTGCGGTGTTTTATGACTGTCAAAGCCTGTTGTGCCTAAAACCTTTCCTTCCGCATTGAGAATAACAACATAAGGAAAGTAACCGTCCGGATTATACATTTCAGCCAATTTATTATTTTTTTCTTGTTGTTCTTTCGGTAATTTATTACGTTTTTTTCTGGGAAAATCGGCTCGAAGCATCACATAATGTTCTTGAGCATATTGTTGAAATACTTTCGATTTCCATATTTTATCTTCCAGTTTTATGCAAGGTGCACACCAATCGGAACCGGAGAATACCAAAACAATTTTTTTATTACCGTCCGTTGCTATTTTTTTAGCGGTTTCAAAATCTGTCAGCCAATTTTGGGCACTGAGATATTGATGAGACCAAAATATTAAGATTAAAATTATCAATTTGTTATAAGAGGTTTTCATATCTAACTTATTTTATTTTAAAAGCAGGTTTTATAATTTATCAGTTTTAATAAAATTACGTTGTAAATAAAAATTTAACAAACATTATCCTTTTGTTTATACTTATTCGATTTATTTTTTTGGTATAAATATCAATAGATGAACGATTATAACATTTCGCAGCTCAATAAAATTGAGGCTGCGAAATGTATTCAAACAACACAAATATAGAAACTAATCGTCGTCATCATTGTTATCATCGTTTTCGTCGTCGTCATTTACTCCGTCGCCATCGGCATCGTTGTCGCTTCCGTCGTTTATCCCGTCATTGTCCGAATCGGTATCCAAATAATCGGGTGTGCCGTCATGGTCGGAATCATCATCGGCAACATTGCCGTTATGATCGTTATCTTCATCGGCAGTAGGGACCCCGTCATTGTCATCGTCGTCATCTTGATAATTAGGCGTGCCGTCACCGTCGGTATCGTCATCGGTGTTGGAACCATTGTGGTTTATATCTTCCTCTGTATCGGGTATGCCGTCATTGTCATCATCGGTGTCTTGATAATTGGGGCTGCCGTCATGATCGGCATCACAGCTATTGATAGCTGTTCTAAATTCACTTTCGTTATGAATGGTTTGGGTAGTGCCGTCGGGCAGTTGAATGTTAAAAGGAAATTCTATGCCGGTTATGTATAAAGCCGGTGTCATACCGGTGGCAACATTTAATAATTCATTGCTGTTATTGACAACAACGATTGAGCCATTGTTATAAGATAAAGTAATAGGATACACAAAATTAAAGCAAAAATCAAAAGACAATAAATCGTCTATACTATTAGATGAACGCATATTAAAGCCTCTTGATACGACATAATTTTGCTGGATATATTCTGTAATAATTCTTGCCGTTTCACTTTCTTGAATGCCTGTTTCTTCAGTTTGACTATCTTCTTTTTTGCAAGAAGAAAAACCGGTAAGTATTGCTAACAGTATTAATGTGATTTTAAAAAAATGTTTTGTTTTCATAATTTCTTATTTTTATAATTATTAAAATTTTTTTGCTTCGAACGTTCAAATATTAAACGACATAGTTTGGAAACACCCTACTTTTTGTTACATTTGTTGCAAAAAAAAGAATGAACAAACGAAATTTGTGCAGTGAGACCTTGTTTCAAAAGGCTTTTTTTGAATATGCCAAAGACTTAAAACGGTTTCTGTTTTTTAAGTTCAAAGACATGGAGACCGCAGAAGATATATTGCAAGAAAGTTTTTTAAAATTGTGGAAAAACTGTGAAAAAGTAACTTATTCAAAGGTTAAAAGCTATTTGTTTACCATTGCCAACAACGCTTTTTTAGATGTCAAAAAACACGAAAAGGTCGTTAGAGATTACAATAAATCCTATGTTGAACAAAACAAAACCGTATCACCGGAATTCTTAATAATTGAAAAGGAATTTTATACTAAGGTGGAAAGGGCAATAGCAAGTTTACCTCCCAAACAGCGCGAAGTTTTTATTATGAGTAAAATTGAAAAACTCAAATATAAAGAAATAGCTCAAAAGTTGGATATTTCTGTCAAAGCAGTTGAAAAAAGAATGCATCAAGCTTTAAAAAGTTTTAAAGAAAGAATTGATTATAAAATATAATTGGTAGGGATATATTTTAAACAATCGTTACATATAATGTATAACAAACCGAATTATGAAGAAAAATTACCAAAATATAGATGAATTGTTTGCCGATTGGATGATGGGTAAACGAACGGACAAAGATATTAAAATGTTACTTTACGAAGATGAATTTGTTCATTTTAAAAAACTACAAAAGTCTATTGAAATTTGGTCTGAGCTGGAGCGTCCCTTGACCCCTGAATATCAAAAAATTTTATTTAAGATTAAAAAAGCCCCATCAAAACCAAAAAATAAGATATTTAAATTGGCAATGCGTGTTGTAATACCCGTTGCGGCAATTCTTCTTTTGTTTTTCGGCATAGAAATTTTTAATGATTTCAATGTCAGCATACAAACTGCCTATGGTGAACAAAAAAATATACAATTACCCGATGGTTCCGAAGTTATTTTGGGTTCACATACAAGTTTGTCATACAATAAAAAAACGTGGCAAAAAAAACGTGAATTAAATTTGCAAGGGCAAGCCTATTTTAAAGTTACCAAAGGACAAAAATTTTTAGTTAAAACCAAACTGGGAAACGTGCAAGTATTGGGAACCCGTTTTGAAGTTGTGTCACGTAAAGATATTTTTAATGTAATATGTTTTGAAGGCAAAGTAGCGGTAAGCAGCTTACAAAATGAAATGGTTTTATTGCCCGGAAAAGCTGTTTTAATCATTGGTAATAAGGTTCAAGAACAAACTGTAGATAATGATAAGCCGGATTGGTTTCGAGGTGAAAGTAACTTTGAAAATGTGCCGTTAAAAGTTGTTTTAGTCGAATTGGAAAACCAATATAACATTCGTTTTGATACCACAAAAATAGTTGTAAATCAGAATTTTACAGGAAGTTTTCCGCATAACAATTTGAGCTTGGCTTTGGCAAGCGTATTTAAACCTTTAAATATTACCTATCAGGTAAAGGATAATGTTGTAAAACTATTTAATCGAAAATAATGAAGTATAGAATTATTGCCGGTTTGCTTTTGTTACTTTTCCACTTTAAACTTAATGCTCAAAACGAATTGCGCAAAAACTATTCTTGTGAACATAAAAAAATAGTAGAAGTATTAAAAGATATTGAAATACTATATGATGTCAAGTTTAATTATGCACCTGACATTATAGCGAAAATTAATATCACCCTACCCGATGCATCTCGCACATTGGATGAAATGTTGTTGGATATCAGTATGTTATCACAAATTCAATTTAACAAATTAAATCAAAAATACATTTATATTACTCCAAGTGCTATTCAAAATTTGCAAAAAGTGCTTGTCCAAGCTTATTTAACCAAAGGTTTACAAAAAAACAGCAACGGTGGTTTTGCTTATAATGTAAACAATTTCGGGCTTTTACCCGGTCTGACAGAAAATGATATTTTGGAAAGCATACAACTTTTGCCGGGTATTGCCAATATTGATGAAAGTGCTACAAATTTTTATGTTAGAGGTGGTTTGCCTGACCAAAACCGGATAATTTGGGATGGTATAAATATTTATCACAACGGTCATTTATTCGGGTTGATTTCACCCTTTAATCCCAATGCAATAAAAAAAGTTACATTTTATTATAAAGGCACTCCGGTTGAATATAGCGACAGAGCATCAAGTGTAATACAAATGGACACTTATGAAA
This sequence comes from Flavobacteriales bacterium, assembly GCA_027065715.1. Lineage (GTDB taxonomy): Bacteria > Bacteroidota > Bacteroidia > Flavobacteriales > Flavobacteriaceae > WGBX01. The sequence goes on along the minus strand of JAMONO010000122.1, from coordinate 1,881 downwards.
ACATACCCGATAAAATACATGGTAATCTGGGCATAAACGGTATAAGTGCCGGTGCTGTTGTTAATATGCCTGTTGTTAAAAACAAATTGAGTTTTCAGGTTTCATACCGCCGTTCTTACGAAGATTTATTAGAAACACCCGTTTTTACCAAATACGAACAAAAAGCTTTTCAAAATGCCAATCTTAGCAACGACCGGTTTTATTTTAAAGATTATCATTTTAAGTTAAATTTTACGCCTTCAACAAACCACAAGCTGTTTTTTAGCACTATTCATATTGATAATGATTTGGAGAACACCTTTGAACAAGGCAGTCAAAGGACAACCGATATTATTGACACCGAAAATACCGGTTACAGTGCCAAATGGATTTGGCAATTGAATAAAAAATTCCGGTGGACACAATTAATTTCCAAATCTTATTACAATTTATTCTATCGAAATATTATAACCGATAATTCGACCGACCTTCAAAATTTGGTTAAAACCAATCGTATTGACGATTTTTTTTTCTCATCGGTTCTTAATAGACGTCATAATATGAGTTTACAATCGGCACTGGGTATTCAAATAAGCAGTAAACATATTACTTACAAACTTGAAGAACATAAAAGTCTGCAACTTATATTAGATCAAAATAATACCATTGGCAATACATATTCAGTTTTTTACAACTTCAGGTATCAGTCCGACAAAAATGATATTTATGCCGGAGCACGTCTAAATTACTACCAAAATTTACACAAAATAAAATTGGAGCCCAGATTTGTTTACAATAGATACTTGAACCGCAAATGGTATTTGCAGATAACCGGCGAAGTAAAAAATCAAAGCATATTGCAATTGAGAAGTTCTATTTATAACAGTTTTACTTTGGAAGATAAAATTTGGCAAATGTCACAACAAGATAAAATTCCCTTAGTATCTGCATATCATTTAACAGCGGGAAGTATTTTTAAACATAAAACTTGGTTGGTCGATTTTGATACTTATTATAAATATATTGACGGTATTTCGGCATATTTGTTGGGTTTGTTCAATCCGTCCGATGCCCGTTTGCATAAGGGTAATCAAAAAACCACCGGTATTGATATATTTGTTAAAAAGAATTTTAAAAACCTTAAAACCGGATTAAAATACACATATAGCCAATCGATAAGTCAATTTGATGACTTTAATGAAGGAAAAACATTTACCGCTTCTTCCGATATCCGGCATTCGTTTTATACCTCATTGCTATACAAATACAAACATTTAAATTTGGCTTTGGGATGGCAATTCCGTTTGGGAAAACCCATACCCGAAATTGAAGATGAGGATGAAAATGAAATTTATTATTTAGAAGAAATCAATGAATACCGTTTGCCTCGTTACAACCGTTTGGATTTTTCGGCTTCTTATTATTTTTATTTGTCAAAAGCCAAAGACGCCAAAGTTAATTTTAGTTTTTCCATACGTAATTTATTAAATAATAAAATTGTAATTAATAAAGATTTTGTAGGTAATAACAGCATAAATGACCCTGTTAGAATACAAAACTATTATTCACTCGGTTTTACTCCGAATTTAATGATTAGGTTCAATTGGTAAAGTTGATATGCAAAAATCGGTTGATTAATTGGTCATTTTGGTATTACACCACCTCCGCCACGGTAAACGTGCTGCCACCTATAAAAATAAGATCGTTTTTACCGGCTTTTTGCAGTGCCGTTTGATAGGCAGATGAGACGTTTGGATAAATTTTGCCTTTTAATCCGTAAGTCTGTGCGTTTTGTTGTAAAATTCCGGCTTCCAATCCTCTCGGTATGTTTGCTTTGCTAAAATAATAAGTGGCTTTTTTAGGAAACAACGGTAATATTTTATCCAAATTCTTGTCGTTAAC
>JAMONO010000121.1 GCA_027065715.1 Flavobacteriales bacterium | reverse complement strand
TTGGTTCTACTGTTATTTTAGCAGAAAATTTATGATACCCCGAAGTTTCGGGAGATGAACCGATATGCCGATACTTCAAGACATGTTTCATAAGCTACCCATTGAAACGGGTAATAGTGTCTGTCGAAGTGTGTCATTCGAAACGGAACAAAGTGTATTGTTTCATTCGGAACGGAGCGACAGCGAAGTGAAGAAACTAATTCAATAAACCTTCACAAAACCAAAGATTGCCACGGGGCTCGTGCCTCGCCCCTCGCAATGACAACACGCTGTTAGTCAGTATATTAAATAGCAAAATGTGTTATTTCGAACGCAGTGAGAAATCTTTATCAATTAGACAAATTATTTATTCCGCCAATTCCGTAGGACGCTTTACCAAAAACACAGATATAGTTGAATGACAACCGCCAATTAGCACTATCAACTAACTGCAATTTTCATTAAATACGTGTTAGAATCTATTTTGTAAATTGAACTTGGTATTATTTTGTTACTTCAAGGCTTTTTTGTAATTTCGTTATTAAATACAAAAAGGTTGTTTCATAAAAGGGATATGTTTGTTGGTTTTGATTTATTAACCTGATAATCAGTGATTTGCAAACGAAAGGTTGATTTTTGTGAGACGTTTTTTTTGAAAATAAGCTTATTATGTCAGAAATTTTGGTGCAATTGAAAGATGCCGTTATTATGCAAAAAGACAAACCCGTATTGTCGGGTGTAAATTTGGAGGTGAAACGCGGCGATTTTTACTATTTGATAGGTTCGACCGGAAGCGGTAAGAGTAGTTTGCTCAAGACACTTTACGGAGAACTGCCTTTTACCAAAGGTAAAGGTATTGTGGTTGATTTTAATCTACGCAAACTTAAAACCAAGCAAATTCCTTATTTGAGACGCAAGTTGGGTATAGTTTTTCAAGATTTTCAATTGCTTACCGACCGTAATGTTTACGATAACTTGTTGTTTGTGTTGCGAGCAACCGGTTGGAAAGATAAGTTGCGTATGCGTCAGCGTATCGAATATGTTTTGGAACAAGTGGGTATGTTGGAAAAAATTTACGGTTTTCCGTATCAGTTGTCGGGTGGCGAACAACAACGGGTTGCCATTGCAAGGGCTTTGCTCAATGACCCCGAATTGATATTGGCTGATGAACCTACCGGAAATTTAGACCCCGAAACTTCCAATGATATTATGAAAGTGCTAACCGAGCTTAATAAAAAAGGACAAACCGTAATTATGGCAACACACGATTATGCTTTGATATATCAATATCCTTCCGATACGTTTAAATGCGAAGCCGGTAAATTGTTTGAAGTTGAATTTGAAATCAACGAATGATAAGTATTGCCATTCCTACATATAATTATAACGTATATCCGTTGGTGCGTGAAATCGATAAACAAGTTCGCAAAACAGGTATTGAATATGAAATTTTGGTTTATGACGATGCCTCTACACACGATTTTAATCTGTCCGATTTGTTAAAGGATTTTGAGCATGTTGTTTACAAGAAATTTTTCGAAAATAAAGGACGAATAGCCATGCGACGACACATGGCAAGCGATGCCGCATACAATTATCTGCTGTTTATGGACGCCGATGTTTTTCCGTCCGACCGTTTCTTTTTTGTCAAATTACTCAAAGTTATGACACAACCCGCCGATGTTTATTTTGGCGGTATAACCGTAACCGATCGATGTGCCGACCTTCAAAAAATCTTGCGGTGGAAGTTTGGCAAATATCGCGAAAGTCGCAGTTTGCAACAACGTCAAAAAGATGTGTATAACAGTGTTATTTCCGGTTCGTTATTGATTAATAAAGAGGTTTTTTTAGTCGATACCGAAAATTTTAAAGATTTGAAACGCTATGGATTAGACAGTGTTTTTGCTTACAATTTACAACAAAATAACCGAAAAGTGATACATTATCACAATCCCGTAGTTCATTTGGGTTTGGAAAAAAATGCGGAGTTTTTGAGAAAAACTCGCCGGGCGCTGGAAACTTATCGGTTTTTGACCATCCGATACGGTTTGCATGAATTGAACAGGATTACACGCCAAGCTCGTAAATTAAACCAAATAATACCTCGATTTGTATGGCAAGCCGGATTTAAAGTTTTGTCTCCTTTATTGCTTGCCAATTTGACAGGAAAACGTCCTTCATTATTCTTGTTTGATATTTATAAGGTCTTGTATTACAATCGGTTAAAATGATGTGATTTATGCCTTTTTTTTCAGTTATCATACCCGTTTATAACAAAGAAAAATATATTGCAAACACCCTTAACAGCGTGTTAAAACAAGACTTTTCCGATTTTGAAATTATTCTTATTGATGATGGTTCAACCGACAGGTCTATTGATATTGCTTTGACAATTAAAGACAGTCGTATAAAAATTGTTCGTCAACAAAACAGTGGTGTTGCCGTGGCACGCAACAAAGGTGCCGCTATGGCACAAGGCAAAATATTGGCTTTTTTAGACGCCGATGATATATGGTTGCCCGAACATTTGAGCGAATTAAAAAATCTTGCCGACCAATTTGAAGATACGGATTTTTTTGCAACCGCCTATCAAATTTTATACAATTCAAAATTATCAAAAGATTATGTGTGTAAGTTTGATAACCGGAGAGTTAAAGTAAAACCTTACTATCGATACAATCAAAGTTTTCCTTTGTTTTTTACCAGTAATTTTGCCGTTACCAAAGATTTGTTTTCACGGACAGGTGGTTTTAATCCGAATATTCATGCCGAAGATACCGAGTTTTTTTTGCGTTTGGGCATAAATAATCCTTTGGCATACAGTCAAAAAATCACGATGATACATATTGACAAAGCAGACAACTCGTTGTTTGCCAGTTATCAGATTGATAAAAAAACGGCTATATTGAAGGATTTTGAACCATTTGAACAAACCGACCCTTTTTTGAAAAAATTTTTGGATACCAATCGTTATGTTTGGGCATTGGAATATAAAATGATGAAACAATATGAATCTGCCCGTCGTCTTATCCAAGAAATTGACCAAAGTCATCTCAACAAAAAGCAAGTTCTATTATTGCGTTTACCCGGTGAAGTATTGTTGGGTTTAAAAAAGTTGCAAAGTCGTTTGCTGAGCTTTGGGATTCGTTTAAAGGTGCAATAAAAAAAGAGACTGCCATGCAAGACAGTCCCTTCATACGCTTATGGTTTATGTGGGTTATTGATTTTCTTCTTTAACTCCTTTTTCCATTAATTTGTTAAATTGATCCAGTTTAGGCATCAAAATAACTTCTGTTCTGCGGTTCATACTGCGTCCTTCGGGAGTATCGTTACTTGCTTTGGGAAGCCATTCGCCGTGTCCGCCTGCGGTTAGACGTGCAGGGTCCACCCCAAAATCGTTTTGCAACTTGCGGGCAATAGCCGTAGCTCGTAAGGCACTCAAATCCCAGTTGTCTTTGATACATTGTGTATGAATTGGTACATTGTCGGTATGTCCTTCAATCAGCACTTCATAATCTTTGTAGTCGTTGATGATTTTTGCCAGTTTAAACAGTACGCTGTCGGCTTTTTTGCTGATTTCGGTTTTTCCCGATTTGAACATCATTTTGTCCGACAATGAGATAAAAACGACTCCTTTTTTAACCTTAACGTCTAAATCTTTGGTATCGACATCTTTAAGCGAGCGGGTTATTCGCGAACTCAAAACTTTGTTCAGCGAGTCCTTTTTCTTGTTTTCCAAAATCAACATTCTGATGTATTTGTTCGATTTGTTAATTTCATCTAACAATTTGCTAATATTGACATTTCCTTGTTGATTGAGATTAACACATCGGTCTAAGGCATCTTGTAAGGTTTTGTTATTGTCTTCCAAAGCTTCCAAACGGGTTTGGTATTTTTCTTTTTCCAAGGTACACTTGTAATACTTGTCTTTATATTCTCGCAAGTATTGTTCGGTTTCGGCTTTGCCTTCTTTAAGCATGTTGTATTTTTTCTTACTGACACAAGAGCTTAACAATAAGCTCATTACGAATCCTGCAATAATTATTTTCTTCATAATAGATAGATTTTTGTTTTTCAATGTAAAATTATTGAAATTATTTGTAATAAGAAACGTTTTTAATCGTATTTTATTATAAATTTATACATTAATATATTTTATTTATGTGGAAAATAATTCGTGATAACATCAATATAGCTTTTGAATCTATCAAAGCTCAAAAAATCAGGGCTTTTATTACCATGTTGATTATAGCTTTCGGTATTATGGCTTTGGTGGGTACTTTGTCGGTTGTTAATGCCATTGACAATAATTTTTCTGCCGGTTTGCGTAGTTTGGGTTCCAATAAATTCAGTTTTAAACGCTATGAAAATAACTTATTGCAAGGCAGAAGACACCGCAGAGGACGTAAAAAAATCAATCCGAAAATAAGTTTTAGAGAAGCCTTTGATTTTAAAAAGAAGTTTGACGACCCGTATGCTTTGGTTTCCATTTCTTTTCAAGCGGCAAGAGATGTTGAAATTAAAACAGGCGAAAAAAAATCCGATCCCAAATATGTAGTTATCGGCGTGGACGAAAATTATAATAAGGTGAATGTTTTGGAACTTAAAAAAGGAAAACCTTTTACCGTAAAAGATATTCAAAATAACCGACATGTAGCTTTGATAGGCTCCGATTTGGTCAAAGAACTTTTTGATAATCGGCAAGCTTTGAATAGTGAAATTATCATCAAAGGCAATCGTTTTAAAATTATCGGCATACTGCAAAACAAACAAGCTACGTTTGGCGGCAGCGAAAACAATAAGATATTGATACCTGTAAATTTAGCTCGAAGTATTTTTCAATCCGGCGGCAATTTTTCCGTCGATGTAAGTGTAACCGACAAAAATCATTATGAACAATTGGTGGCACAAGCCATTGCCATGATGCGGAATATTCGCAAACTCAAACCGTCAGAAGCCAATAATTTTGGTATCAACCGCAGCGATAAGTTAGAAGCAGAACTCAAAAAAGTCAGTCAGAGTTTGCGTTATTTTGCTTTTATTATCGGTTTGATAACCATTTTGGGTTCTTCAATCGCTTTAATGAATATCATGTTGGTATCGGTTACCGAACGAACACGCGAAATAGGAATTCGGAAAGCTATTGGTGCTACCCGATTGTTGGTAATGTTGCAATTTTTTGTCGAAACACTGGTGATAACCTTTTTGGGCGGTATTTTCGGTATAATATTCGGTTTACTCATTGGTTTTGTCGTGGCAAATTTGATGCATAATCCGTTTGGTATGCCTTGGGACGCCATAGGTATGGCAATTTTTGTTATATTTGTGGTAGCTTTTGTGTCGGGCTTATATCCGGCATACAAAGCTTCAAAATTAGATCCCATACAAGCGCTCAGATATGAATAACCATCCTACAAAAACAATACCTGTCAAAAATACCGTAAAAGACTGTATTATCATAGATATACCCACAATAAAAGATCACAGGGGTAATTTGGCGGTTATCGAAAACGGTATTTTGCCTTTTAAGATGCAAAGAGTTTATTATATTTTTAACATACCCGCCGGAGCTTATCGCGGGGCGCATGCTCATAAGCACGAAACCGGTTTTATGATTGCCATAAGCGGTAGTTTTAAAGTTTTGCTCGATGACGGTATTCAAAAAAAAGAAGTATTGTTAAACCGTCCCGATAAAGGCTTGCTGATACCTACGGGTATTTGGCGCGAAATAAAAGATTTTTCGCAAGGCAGCGTTTGTTTGGTTGTCAATTCAAGTCCGTATAACGAAGCGGATTATATCCGTGATTATGACGAATTTTTAACTTATTTTAAAAAGTGATTTTTTCATTCTTCGGATGCTATTTGAAGATGATGTTTGAAACAGTTGATTGTAATTTTCGTTTTATTTATCCTAATTATATGAAGTATCTCGGTTTGCTTTTTGGGATTTTGTTTGTCCTCTCTTGCAAAACGGTTCATAATGATAAAATGGCAGCCAATCCGGTTGAACGTAAAGACCTTGTAAATAAAGAATATGCCAAAGAATATTTTTTTATCAAATGTTTAAAACACGGATACAATAATCAATTGTATGACAGTATCGTTTATCACAAAGATGTTTCGGAAAGTGTTTTAATTGATATTGGCAATTTATGGAACGTATCGGACAAATTGGATAGTTTGGCAAAAAATGAAATCAATCAAATTTTTTCTTCCAAAGAGGTTAGATATTATAGCAACGATAAGTTTGTTTTTTTAGATTGTTTAAATCTATATAAATCGAAAAAGTTGGATACCATAATTGAAAACTTGATTTATAATCGAATAAACCAATGAAGTTTATGCAATACAGGTATCCATAATGTTTTCGAATGCCTAAATTTTTTCAATAAGGCAATACCAAACGATAATGACAAATGTATTGTCAAAAAATGTCCGGCAATCTAAATTAAACCATTGATTATTAGTTGGTTATAATGATGTTAATTGTCAAAAAACAAACCGAACCTTACTTGTCGTTAATCAGATTATTTTTCGGTATTCATTATAATAGGTAATCCGTCTTTTCCTCCTACAATAATCACTTTGGTATTGGGCGACTCGGATAGTTTAAGCGTAGCTTCAATACCTTTCCAACGCAAAAGTTTATCCGAAATACCCATCGAAACAATATCTTGAAAATCTTTAATACCTTTGGCTTCTATTCGTTTTCGTTCGGCTTCTTTTTGTTCCTTTTGCAAACGATATTCGTATTCCAAAGCTTCTTGTTGCTGTTTGAGTTTTCGTTCAATAGCCGTTTTAATGGTAGGGGGCAGGGTAACATCGCGCACCAAAATGTTTTTTAGATGCACAAAATTGTCATTGAGTATTTGATTGGTTTCATCAAAAATTTCTTGTGTAATAGCTTCTCTTTTGGTTGAATAAATTTCTTCGGGTGTATAACGTCCTACTACATTTCTCGCTGCCGAACGTATGGCGGGTTTTATAACATCATCGACATAATTGAGCCCTCTGAGTTTGACCAATTTTGCCAAATCTTTGTGTCTGGGTTGAAACCAAACCGTTGCATCCAATTGAATATCCAAGCCGTTGGAAGACAACACTTTCATGCTTTCAAACAATTGTTGTTGTCTAACATTTACTTTGTAAACTTTGTTCCACGGGGCAACAAAATGAAAGCCTTCGTTTAAAGGAATTTGAGTGGTATCCACACCACCGCCAAAAGTTTCGTATAAAACTCCTTTGTGTCCTGTTTCGATAGTTGTCATTGACGAAACTATTAAAATAAATACAATGAATAAGCCAATGCCTAACGAAAGTCCGAATTTTAATTTTTTGTCTGCTTTTTTATAAGTTTCCATAATTTTATAGATATTTTTTTGTAAGTAAAGATACAAAAAGAATCTATCTTGTGGCAAATTCTTAAATTTTAATAAAGCTTTGTTTAGTTTCTTAACCTAATCTTTATAATTTTGAAAAAAAAATTGTAGCTTTGTCTCTGGTTTAAAAAAGAAAAATGTCTTTGTAACCAAACTAACCCGATTTTTATTGAAAAAAAATATTTATGAAACCATTACATAAAAAGTTGTCTGAATATCGTTTACCGCAGATGTTTATGGAGCAAGGTATATACCCGTTTTATCACCCCATTGAAACCGGACAAGATACCGAAGTAATATTGAGAGGCAAAAAAACTTTGATGTTTGGTTCGAACAGTTATTTGGGATTGACCCAACACCCCGAAATTATTCAAGCCGGTAAAGAAGCTTTGGATAAATACGGCACCGGTGCTTCGGGTTCACGTTTGATGAACGGGAACTTAGACTTACACGAAAAACTCGAAGCCGAACTTGCCGCCTATGTAGGCAAAGAAGCCGCTACGGTTTTTAGTACCGGATTTCAATCCAATTTGGGAAGTATTGCCGCTCTTGCCGGTCGAAACGATTTTATTTTGATAGACGAAAAAAACCATGCATCTATTATTGAAAGCACCCGATTGTCATTTGCCAAAGTATTCAAATACAAGCACAATGACATGGAAGATTTGGAAAAAAAATTACAAAATCTCGACCATAATCGCACCATACTTATAGTTATGGACGGAATTTTTAGTATGGAAGGCGATATAGCTCCTTTGGATCAAATAACAACTTTGGCTGACAAATACAATGCTTCGGTTTATGTCGATGATGCTCATGCCCTCGGAGTTTTGGGCGAACAAGGAGCAGGCACTTCCAGTCATTTTGGCGTTACCGATAAAGTTGATGCCATTATGGGAACATTTAGCAAATCATTGGCTTCGTTGGGAGGATTTGTAGCAGGAAGTAACGATCTTATCAACTATTTGAAACACACGGCACGTGCTTTGTTGTTTAGTGCCAGTATTCCACCCGCTTCGGCAGCTACCGTTTTAAAAGCTTTGGAAATAATAAAACGCGAACCCGAACGAATTGACAGATTGTGGCAAAATACCCGATATGCCAAAAAATTATTAACCGAAAACGGATTTGATATAGGCAAAAGCACAACACCTATTATACCCATTCATGTAGGGGACGATGTAAAAACCTATCAATTGGCAACCCTCATGTTGCAAGACGGAGTTTATGTCAATCCGGTTGTGCATCCTGCTGTCGAAAAAGGAAAAGCCATATTGCGTTATTCGCTTATGGCAACCCATACCAAAGAACAAATTGAACGTTCAATCGAAAGCTTGATACAATCGAGTAAAAAACTGTAAATGTCATCTTAATATTATGGCTTCTATCGAAATTAAAGAAGTAAAGTCCAAAAAAGACTTGAAAAAGTTTATCGCTTTTCCCGACAAACTTTACAAAGACAATCCATATAGGGTTCCTCCTTTGCATACCTTTGAAAAATCGACTTTGGATCCCGACAAAAATCCGGCTTTCGATTACTGCGAAGCCAAATATTGGCTGGCTTATAAAGACGAAAAAATAGTAGGACGAATAGCCGGTATTCTCAACCCTAAATCCAACGAAATATGGAACGAAAAAATGATGCGTTTCGGTTGGATTGATTTTGAAAATGACCCCGAAGTTTCAAAAGCTCTGATGCAAACCGTTGAAAATTGGGCAAAAGAAAAAGGTATGACGGGCGTGCACGGTCCCTTGGGTTTTACCGATATGGATTTGGAAGGTATGTTGGTTGAAGGTTTTAACGAAATAGCTACCCAAGCCGTTTTGTACAACTATCCTTACTACCCGCAACACATGGAAACCTTAGGCTATGCCAAAGCGACCGATTGGATACAATATGAACTTAAATTGGACCAAAAAGAAGTGCCCGAAAAAATAAAAAGGGTATCTAAAATAGTGCAGCAAAAATACAATTTGAGATTTAAAAACTTTAAAAAATCAAAAGAAGTAAAACCCTATGCCCATCAGGTTTTTGAAATCATCAACAAATCTTATGTCGATTTGTACGGTTTTGTGCCTCTAACCGAAAAACAAATCGATTACTATACCAATATGTATTTTGATATGGTCAATCCCAAATATGTTGGTTTTGTAGTGGACGAAAACGACCGTTTGGTTGGTTTCGGTTTGGGAGTTTTGTCCTTGTCCAAAGCCATGATCAAAGCCAAAGGCAAATTGTTCCCCTTTGGTTGGTATCATATCTTAAAGGCTTTGTATAAAAACGATACGATTGATTTGTTACTGCATGCCGTTCTCCCCGAATACAAAGGAAAAGGCGTGCCGGCTATCTTTTATGAACACATGACGCAAGCCTGTATAGACAATGGGGTTACAACCGCTGTTACCAGTCATATTTTGGAAGATAACAAACCTTCTTTGCAAATGTTTAATGCCTACAACAAAAGACAACATTTGCGGCGCAGAATTTATGCCAAAGAACTCTAATAAACTTTATGCCCAAAACAAAACCGAATGAAAAAAGTATTGATTACAGGAGCAAGTGGATTTATCGGAAGTTTTTTGGTAGAAGAAGGACTGAATAGAGGGCTGCTAACGACAGCAGGTATTAGAAAAACAAGTAGCAGACAATTTTTGCAAGATAACAGAATACAATTTCTAGAACTGGATTTTTCGCAAAAACAAACGCTAAAAAAACAACTGCAACAAGCCGGTCGTTTTGACTATATAATACACAATGCCGGCTTAACCAAAACTTGCGATACCAAGGCTTTTGAGCAAGTCAATTATCAAAATACCCGCAACTTTATTGAAGTTTTGCAAGAAAATCACCAAGTCCCCGACAAATTTATTTTTATCAGCAGTTTGGAAGCTTACGGGCCCGGCAAACCCGGCACAAGCATACCTGTCAAAGATACCGATACACCGCAACCGGCAACTTTGTATGGCAAAAGCAAGTTAAAAGCCGAAAAATATATCAAAAAATTACAAAATTTTCCTTGGCTGATTATGCGACCTACGGGTGTTTACGGACCCCGCGAACGCGACTATTATTTGGTATTTAAAAGTATCAAAAAAGGTATTGAAACATACATAGGCGAGCAAGAACAATACCTGAGTTTTATTTTTGTCAAAGATTTAACCCGTTTATTATTCGATATGTTACAATCAAAACAGGTACACCGGTCGTATTTTGGCAGCGATTTGAAACAATATACTTCTCGACAATTTAACAACCTGATAAAAAAAGAATTAAATAAAAAAACCATTGAATTTCATCTGCCTAAAATATTGGTAAAATTGATGGCTAAAATCAACGAAAAAATAAAATGTAAGTTGGGCAAAACCCCTACTTTAAATTCCGATAAATACTATATAATAACCCAAACCAATTGGTTATGCGACAGCACACCTTTGGTTGCCGATTTTAATTTTAAACCCCGATATCACTTGGAGCAAGGTGTAAAAGAAACTTTAAATTGGTATATCAAAAACAATTGGTTGTAAAAAAAACAATATTTTATGAGAAAAATTGCCTTATTATTTATCATTTTTTTCAGCATCTCGGTTTCGGGACAGTCCAAATATCAAAAAATATGGGACGCCTATTTGAAAAATGAACGTAAAACAGCTCTAAAATTCATCGAAAAGAAATCATGGAACAAACTCGATGCCGAAGGATTGTTATTGCGTCAAATGTTGCTAATTTCCTCAGGTATTGAAAGCAACCAAGAGGGTTTTCATCAAAATTTTGTCAAACAACCCGATTGGGGTTATTATTTGTTTCCGGTTTTTAATGAACCTTTTATGTTTGACAACTATTTGTCGGACGGATTAAACAAAACAAGTGTTTCGCGTATAAAATATTACTATGAACAACACTTGCAAAATCCCAAAAATATGGCTTTAACTTTGAAATATTTGCAAGCTACGGCACTTTCTTTTCAAAACAAAGAAGATGAATTTGAAAAAATGTCCAAAGAAATAAATGCCGTTCGCGATTGGGAATATTGCGGTGTATTTGAGAACTTAAACGAAAGCGGTATCAATATACCTTATGCCCCCGAAAAACATGCTTTTAGCCAAACAGGATTTAATGCCAATAGCAATGGAATTGTCAATTGGTATCAACCGCCATTAAGAGGCAATGATATTTATATGTATTTTATCAATCATGCCGAATACGGTTCGGGTATCAATTATGCCCAAACCTTTGTACAATCACCCAAAACCCAAGAAGTATTTATGCACCTGACCATTGGCAGAGCCACCAAAGTTTGGGTCAATGATGTTCAGGTATTTGAAAAAACCGAAGATCGTCGCAGTCAGTTAGATGCATACACCATCCGATTTACGCTGCCCAAAGGCAATAATCGAATTTTGATAAAAACCACCAATGGCAGTTATGTGTTTTTTGCGCTTCGTTTGACCGATAAAGACGGCAATTCTATCCCCGATTTAAAATTTTCGAGACAATATGCCGCCTACAATCACAGCAAAGCAGCCGATATCAATGCCAAGTTGCAAGCCAATGAATATGAAAGTTTTTTTAAACAAAAAATCAAAGAAAATCCCCAAAGTGTTTTTTATCAAATAATGTTGGCTAAAACTTACATTCAAAATTCCAAAGGACAGTTAGCCGAAAAGGTTTTGCAACCTTTGATGAAAAAATACCCCAAAAGCACCTTTTTGCGTTTATTGATGTCCGATGTTTACAATATTGAAGAAAAATCGGAAAAAAACAAAGATCTTACCAAAAATATCCAAAACGACGACCCCGACAGTTATGCGGCGTTGTTTACCAAAATGACCAACACCAAAGAACTTTTTCGCAAGGATGTAGGCGAAATGAAAAAGTTTTTGGACAAAGTGCGTCGTTCGACCGATTCACCCATTACACATTATTTGGCAGACTTTGTAGAATATGCACGCGAAGGAAACAAAGTAAAACTTAAAAACACATTGGATCAAGTCATCGATTACAGTGCCGAAAACGCTTTGCTAAATTATGTGGTTCTATACGGAGGAGTGCGTTCTCGTATGTATGAAGAACAAGACAAAGAGATTGAACTCTTGCAAAAATTGTTAAAAAAATATAATTACGGAGCCCTGTATAATCGATTGATAAGAATTTACAGTACCAAAAAAGAAAATGACAAGGTTCTTGAAATGTATAAATTGCTTCATAAAAAAGATCCGTGGGCAATCAAATACGACAAACGTATTATTGACAAACTCACCGATTTGCAAAAATACAAAGAAGCCCAACCCTACGCCGATCAAGGTTTGAAAAAATTCCCGTATTCGTTCGATTTGATGCTCTATAAAGGATTGATTGCACAACAAACCGGTCGAACAAAAGAAGCGATTAAATGGTACAAAAAGTCTTTGTCGCACAACAGTGGCAATAACAAACTACGCAATCGGATCAACGATTTGCAACATATCAGCGACCCCTTTAAAACCTATATCAATGATGAAATGTATGATTATATCAAAGCCAATCGGGGCAAAAAATATGACAAAACTTATGATATAAACATTTTGCACGATGAAGTAAATTTAGAATTGTTTGAAGAAGGCGGATACCGTTACAGATCCGTATATATTTACGAAATAGGATCCGAAAAAGGTGTCGAATTGCTCAAAGAATATGATTTGAATTTGTATGGCGATTATAATATCCGCAAATCCGAAATTGTAAAACCCGACGGTTCGTTGGCTCCCGCCGACAAATCGCGTTCAAACTTGGTATTTAAAGACCTCTCCGTAGGCGATGTCGTATATATCGATTATGATGTAGTCGAAACCAAAACAGGCAGATTTTATAAAGATTTAACCGATTCAAATACGTTTGATGCCATATATCCTATCAATAACTCAATTGTGCGGTATTTTATCCCAAAAAATGTACCTATTTATACCAAACTGTTAAACGGAAACGTACCTTTTACCAAAAAACGCAAAGGCAAATATACCATATACGAATGGAGCCAAAAAAATGTAAAAGCCATGCCCCCCGAAGAAAATTATATGCCCGAAACAGTCGATGTGTTCAGACGCATCAATTTGAGCACCATTGACAATTGGAACAAAATAGCACAGTGGTATGCCGATTTGTCAAGCGCCAGCATCAAATACGATAATTTGGTCAATGAAACTTTTGAACAAATTTTTCCGGACGGATTTCAACAACTGTCCGAAGACCAACGAGCAAAAAAAATCTATGACTATATCATGAAAAACATGAATTACAGTTATGTCGATTTTAGACAAAGCGGTCAAATACCTCAAAAACCTTCCAAAGTTATCGATACCAAACTCGGTGATTGCAAAGATTTATCGACTCTGTTTTTAACGCTGGGACGCAAAGCCGGTCTGCAAGTCAATTTGGTATTGGTCAAAACCTCCGATTACGGACGCAATTCACTGGTGTTGCCTTCAACGGCATTTAATCATGCCATAGCACGGGTTGTTTTGGACGGAAAGGTGCAATATCTCGAACTAACCGACAAATACCTGCCTTACAAATCATTGCCAACCAGTCTCATGGGCGCTTGTGCGTTGGACATTCCTTATCAAAAAAACGACAAATTGTTACACAATGGCTTGATACACCTAGACAATGTTTCTCAAACCAAAACCGTTTTACAAACCGATGTAACTTATGATATTTATAAAGACAAACACCAAGTTACCATTAAAGTAACCGGACAGGGTAGAGTCAATTCAAAACTCAATCAGTTGCTGGACGAAAAAAACGAAGAAATACTGAAAAAAAACATCACCGATTATTTTGAAGGATTTGATAAACTCGACTTGGATTTGATTTCTTACAAAATTATTCAACAAGGCTCCGAAAATGACAAAACCATATTTGAAGCCAAATTTAACATCAAAAACAAGATGCAAAGTTTAGGAAAATCCAAAATATTCAAATTACCCTTGCAACTCAACCCTTATACAGCCGATTTGGTCAATTTGGACGATAGAAAATACCCTATTGCTTATGCTTTTTATGAATATATTGACCAATACAAATCAAACTATACCATTAACTTAAAAGATGGCGGAAACTTTTTTGAAATACCCGATAATGTCAATTTGACCTTTGCAAACGGACACAATTTTAAAGAAACCTTTCAAAAAAACAAAAACGGTTCGTTGCAAGTAAACATTGATGTGCATACACCCATAAAAGATATTTCGACAACCGAATATCCCCAATTTAAAAAATATGTAATGGAAGCTCTCAAAGCCATGGAAGCTTTGATAGGTTTTAACTGATATTACAAAGCATAAATGATGAATCGGTTTTGTATTTCATAAGATTCCGATATATTGAAACAAACTTTGAAAGATGTTAATTGAAACGGGTAATAACCCTCTATCGAAGCATGTTATTTCGAACAAGGCTGTCTCAAAAAATTGAATTATCTGTCATCCTATGTTTGCAAAATAGAAAAAATAACCTAAATTGACAGAATGAGCTAACTGCTGTATCGTGTTCTGAACGGAGCGACAGCGAAGTGAAGAATCTAATTCAATAAACCGACACAAAACCAAAGATTGTCACGGTGCTCGTGCCTCGCACCTCGCAATGATAATATGCTGTTAATCAATATGTTAAATAACAAAGTGTGTCATTTCGAACGCAGTGAGAAATCTTTAATCTGAAAATCATTGAGCTAACAATTGTCTATTGTCAGATAATATTAATTAAACCCTTTTGAGACAGCCTTATCTTATCGATGTAATAAAAATAAAGGTAAGACAAAATGTCGGACTAATTGGTATCTCTTTTTGATTATATCATATTGTCTGTTAATTCTATTTCATTTATATTTGCAATAATTAATAACGAAATATGAGCCCGATAGTAAAAAAAATATTATGGCAATCGGCATTGGTTACAGTTGTTATTTTTATAGTAACCGCTTTGTTGATTATCCCCAAAAATCCACCGCCGCAAAATTATATTTTAAGTATCATTGCTGTTTTGTCCGGTGCCCGATTGTTTATGAAATACCGTTGATATTTTTTTAGTCAGCATACATAATCTCTGCCCCCCACCCCCCCCGAAGAGGGCAGAGGACAATGATTTTAACCGAGTTTATGCTTTATTGCAAATAAAATTACTTTTATATTTTTTTGACATTCCTTTATTTAATTGCTGTATTGTTAAAATTGGGTTTTCTTCTTTCGACAAAAGCAGTTGTTCCTTCTTTAAAATCTTGCGTTGTAAAGGCTTTTCCAAACAATTGTTTTTCGGTTTCAAAACCATTTTTTTGGTATCCGCTATTAACGGCTTTAATGGCAAAAGCTTGTGCTTGTGTTGAATTTCGCATCAGTTTTCGGGCTTTATCAACAGCGGTTTGTATCAAATCTTCTTGTTGGCAAACTTGGGTAACCAAACCGTATTGTAAGGCAGTTTCGGCATCTATCATTTCGGCGGATAATACCATGTCCATAGCTCTTCCTTTGCCTATAATTTGAGCCAAGCGTTGTGTTCCTCCGTATCCCGGAATAACGCCTAACGATACTTCGGGTAATCCCATTTTGGCGTTGGACGAGGCGATACGAATATGTGAAGCCAGCGCCAGCTCGAGACCGCCGCCCAAAGCAAATCCGTTGATGGCTGCTATAACGGGAGTTGTCAGGTTTTCAACAAAATCAAATAACAATTCTTGTCCTTTGGCTGCCAGTTCGCGCCCTTGTTGTTCGTCAAAATTCATAAACTCTTTGATGTCGGCACCGGCAACAAAGGCTTTTTCTCCGCTTCCGGTTACAATGATTACGCGCACATTGCAGTCTAAATTAAGACCGTCAAAAGCTTCGTGTAATTCTTCAATGGTTTCTTTATTCAGTGCATTGAGCTGTTTGGGGCGGTTGATAGTAATAAAACCTATTTTGTTACTTATCTCCACTAAAACGTTTTTATATGCTTTGGTATTCATAATATTTGTTTTTTTAGGATTGATGTTACATACTATTAATTATAATTTTTGTCAAATTCAATGATAAAGGTAGTTCCTTCACCTTGGTGAGTTTTAAAATAAATTTTGCCGTTATGGTTTTCAACAATTTTTCGGACAATAGCCAAACCTAATCCCATACCGCTACTTTTGGTGGTAAATTTGGGTTCGAAAATACGCGATTGATATTCGACCGGAATACCGCTACCGTTATCGGTAACGCTGATGATTATTTTGTCGTTTAAATCTTTTATACTCACCAGTATATCGGGTTCGCGTCCGTCGGGAACGGATTGTAAGGCGTTTTTAACCAAATTGGTAATTACGCGTTGCATTTGACTTTTGTCAAAATGAAATGAAATTTGGTCTTTATTGCTGACAAATTTTACTTGGCGGGGGTCATATAATTTTAGTACACTGCTTACAACAGCCACCAAATCGTTTTGCAAAAGTTGTGCTTGCGGCATTTTGGCAAAATCCGAAAAAGCCGAAGCTATTTTGCTCATCAAGTCAATTTGTTCTATCAACATTTGACTAAAATCGTTAAATTTTTGTTTGATGTCGGGGTCATCGGGGTCAAAAGTCATTTGAAAACTTTGAATGTTGAGACGCATAGGGGTCAGTGGGTTTTTTATTTCGTGTGCTACTTGTCGAGCCATGTTGCGCCAAGCTTCTTCACGTTCGGTTTGTGCCAGTTTTTTAGCACTTTCTTCAAGCTTATCAACCATTTGGTTATACGATTCTATCAGTTGATTGATTTCATCATTGGGGTTTTTTAAAATAATTTTTTGATTTTCTTTTGAAAAAGAAGTTTGTCGCAGCATGTGATTAACCGTGTTTAAAGACTTGGTTATATAACGTGACAACAAATAGGAAATAAAAATAGCCAAAATAAACATGATTAAATATATGGTTGCCAAGTTTTTTAAAAATTCTTCCAGTTCTTTTTTGTAAAAAGTGCTGTCGGCAAGGTAGGGGAGGTTTAAGATGGCTATCGGCTTGAATTTTTTATCGTAAATATAGGTAAAAGATGACTGGTATTCACCTTCTTTTCCGTTATGTTTGATAACGTATCGTTTGTTGGGACTTTTGTCGATTGCCGTTAAAATGCCGGGGCTCAAATGTCGCACCGAATCGTGTTGGTTGTTTTTAAATTGCCATAACGAACTGACAATTAAATTACCATTTAAATCGTATAAATTTATAGGCATCTTGTGTATGCGCGAAAGTTCGCTTATGCTCGAAAGTCCCCGCATATTACCGTTTACCTTAAATATATATTTTAGTTTTTCGGTTTTTACTTCATAAGAAGTGTTTTCCAATATGCTGTTTATGTGTGCTTTAACGGCTTTTTCTTTTCTTAGCAAACGCTTTTTGTGGTAATCTTCCGCTTCTTCTCGATATTGCAAAATGGTTACAAACAATATCATGATAGACGCCACAAAAGTGAGGGCTATCATTGATAAAAAGATTTTGGAACGCAAAGAAGTGGTCGAAAAATTAAATAATTTCATACCGTAAATGTATAAATTTTTATTGAAATATTTCTCTCAAAAAACATACAATTGAACTCAAAATGCTTAATAAAAATGATAAAATCGATAAAAAAATGTAAAAAAATACAGTTTTTGGGACGACTTAAACTTTAAAAAACTAACAAAACTCAGTTTTTTTTATATATTAGCCGTTGAATAAATCAATAAATACATAACAACTATGAAAAAAATTACATTATTATTCCTGTTTTTCGGTTTGACTGTTTTTGGTCAAAATCAAAAAATTTCGGGTGTGGTAACAGATGAAAATAACGACCCTGTTCCCGGCGCCAATGTGATAATAGTAGAAACAGGACAAGGAACTACTACCAATTTTGACGGTATGTTTGAAATACTTACCGAAAAATTGCCGGTAACGGTCAAAATATCCTATATCGGTTACAAACCGGTTGAAATGAAAGTAAACGATACCCAACAAATCAGTGTGCAACTCAAAGAAAACAACGAATTTTTGGACGATGTAGTGGTAACCGCTTCGCGGGGACAAGAAAAAATAAAAGAATCGCCTGTAAGTATAGAGCGTTTGAGCTTAAAAGAAATCAAACGCAACACGGCACCTTCTTTTTACGACGGACTTTCTAACCTCAAAGGAGTTGATTTAAATACCAACTCGCTGACCTTTCAATCGGTTAATACACGTGGTTTTGCAACTTTTGCCAATAACCGTTTTTTGCAGTTGATTGACGGTATGGACAATTCTTCTCCCGCTTTAAACTTTCCATTGGGTAACCTTATAGGTATGAACGAATTAGATGTGCAAAGTGTAGAAATACTCCCCGGCGCTGCTTCGGCTTTATACGGAGCCAATGCTTTTAACGGAGTGTTAAACATGCGTAGCAAAAGTCCTTTTACTTACAAAGGTTTGAGTGCTTATGTCAAATACGGTCAAACCAAACAAGAAGCTGCCGGAACCAATCCGTATTCGGATGTTGGCGTGCGTTTTGCTTGGGGTGGAAGTCATGCCGCAGCCAAAGTAAACTTTTCGTTTTTAAAAGGAACCGATTGGTATGCAGTTGATTATACCGATATTGACGGTAGTGAAATAAACAAGGCTTTAAAAGGCAACAGAGCCAACCCGTCTTATGACGGTATGAATATTTATGGCGACGAAATCGTAACAACCTTACCTATCAGTGCGGCTACCGGAGGCGCACTGGACGATATCAGAGTTTCGCGAACCGGTTATGCCGAAGCTGATTTAACCGATTACGAAGCCAAAAGTATAAAAGGTGATTTCGGTTTTTATTACCGCCCGAGCGGACAACCCGGTAAATTGGAAATTGTTTGGAACTCGCGTTTCGGAACAGGAAAAACCATTTATCAAGGTGCCAACCGTTATGTTTTGGACGGAATTTTTATTCATCAACATAAATTGGAAATCAAAAACAAAAAATTCTTTTTGCGGGCTTATTATACCGGCGAAGATGCAGGTAATGCCTACGATACCAAGTTTACCGCTTGGAATATCAACCGCAAATGGCGAAGCGATAAAGATTGGTTTACCGATTATGCCCGTGTTTATGTCAATGCCAAGTTAAATGGTGCCGATGACGCAACAGCTCATGCTACGGCACGTGATTTTGCCGATAACAGTCCGGTCGATTCTTTCGGACAACCCAAAACGCCACGTTATTTACCCGGAACCGAAGAATACCAAAAAGCCTTTGAAGAAGTAACCAATGACCCCGATTTTAAAACCGGAGGAAAATTTATCGACAAAACCAATTTGAAACACGTAGAAGCCGGATACAACTTTAAAGACCTTATTAAATTTGCCGAACTACAAGTTGGCGCTTCAACCCGTCGTTATTCACTTAATTCCGAAGGAACCATTTTTACCGATTATCCCGAATTAGACCCTATTTTTATAGACGAATACGGGGCTTATTTGCAGTTGAGCAAAAAAATGTTAGACGACAGATTAAAGTTGGCAACTTCATTGCGTTTTGACAAACAAAAGAATTTTGACGGTAATTTTTCACCTCGTTTTTCAGCGGTCTATTCAGCCGGAGCTCAAAAACAACACAATTTTAGAGTTTCGTTTCAAACCGGATTTAGAAATCCTTCAACTCAAGATTTGTATATCGGTTTAAATTTAGGTCCCATTACCTTATTGGGTGCCGCACCCGACAATCCCGAAAGATATAGCGAAGAAATACTGGGTTCAACTTATCCCGGAGGAGCAACCATTGTAGGACGCGATGCTTATGACAATGCTTATACTTTAAACTCGTTTTTGGCTTTTGCCGCTGCCGCTCAATCGGGAACACCGCTGCCGCAAGCCGCCCAATTGCTCGAAATTGCCAAAGTTAAACCCATTAAACCCGAGCAAGTAACCACCATCGAATTCGGGTATAGGGGCGAAGTTGTAAAAAATTTGGGCGTTGATTTTGCCGCCTACTACAATCAATATACCAATTTTGGCGCCAGTACACGTGTTATGGCTTTAGCCGGCGAAGTAGGTAGTGTTCATGATGCAACGGCACTCAATGCCATTGGTACTCAATCTTTCAAACCTTTTCAATTATATACCAATACCGATCAAACCGTAACTTCTTATGGTGTCGATGTCGGATTTAACTACAAAGCGGGCGATTATCGTATCGGATTGATATATGATTATGCCGGTTTTGATTTCGACCAAGACAAAGACCCCGATTTCAGAGCCGGATTTAATACTCCCGAACATCGTATTAAAGCTTCTTTGAGCAACGATAAATTGTTTGGCGACTTCGGTTTTAAAATAGACTACAAATATCAATCCGAATTTGAATGGCAATCGTCATTTGCCGATGGAATGGTGCCTGCTCGCAGTATTTTAGATGCACAAATAAGTTATAATTTGAAAAAATATAATTCTAAAATCAAAATCGGAGGATCCAATTTGACCGGTGAAGAATATTTGCCGGCACCCGGAACCGGTAAAGTGGGAAGTATCTATTATATCTCGTTTACCTACGGTAAATAATTAAATAAAATACCCTTCTGTAAAAAGCCGCCTGTAACGGGTGGCTTTTTTTATGTGACATTTTTGCTTTATTTTCGTTATATTTAAGAAACTTATAAATTGTTCTATTATGATTATTACAACAACCGATTTTATTCCCGGAAAACAAATTGTAGAAATATTGGGTGTGGCACGTGGCAGTACGGTGCGAGCACGCAATTTTGGCTCCGATTTTATGGCAGGATTAAAAAATCTTGTAGGCGGTGAAGTAAGCGAATATACCAAACTGCAAGCCCGTTCGCGTGAACAAGCCTTGAAACGTATGATGGATGATGCCGAAAAACTCGGGGCGGATGCCATTATCAACGTTCGTTTTACTACCTCAATGATTATGCAAGGTATGTCCGAAATATTGGCGTATGGAACCGCCGTTAAAATAAGTTGATTTGATGCTTTATTTTATCTTCGGTATGGAAATATTGATACTTATAGTAGTGGTCGTATTGTTTGTTTACGTATTGATTAACCGGCTTAATCAAGCAGATGATTTTGAAGACAGAGATAATTGAAAACCGTTTAATAAAGAAACCGGCTCAACAATATAAAGAAAATTATTGAGCCGGTTTATAATTTTTGATTAAGTTACTTAACTTCGACTGTTTTTTCTTGACTTTGCCAAACACCGTGTTTGGTGCAGTAAGCCAATGCCGATAACTTCATTTTGCGTTTGGGAACTACCGAAAAGGTTACTTCCAATTGTTCGGATTGGTTACCCAAAGTACCGGCAGGTATAATGGCTTCGCCAAGTAGTCGTTCGCCGTCAAACAGAGCTACTTTATGAATATAATGGTCAAAGTCGTCGGGGTGGGTGTATTCTTTTCCCACTTGAATTTTTACATGGTTTTTCTTGCCTTTTTCCATTACGTCATCGCAATAAATAAAGGGCGAATGTCGGTCGATATAATCTTTTTTGGCTTCTTTGTCAATATGGTCTATGCCTTGGTATCGGTTGATTTTCATGATATTATTATTTTTTGGGTTTATTTCATTTTTTTATCTATCAAAGATAGAATTTTTGTTTCTTTTTCTTGAGCTTTTTTTAATATTTTTTGAGCTTGTTGTAACAAATTGGCGGCTTTTTCGGTATTTTTTAGTCCGGCTGCATTGATTTTGACATTGTAATAAGCTCCGTAAACACCTGTTCGAGCAGCCATTGTTCCAACGGCTACGTCCGAAATTGAAGCCGGTAAACCGTGTTCAGCCATAGCTTCCATTACTTCCATAGAGTTATATGCGGTTTGCATGACGAGCAAAGGCACTTCGGTAGCATATAAAGTTGCCGCTTCTATGGCTTCGGCTCTTATTTTTTTGTCTTCTTCGGTTTTTTTGGGCATTTGAAAAGCCTCCATTATTCGGTTAAAGGCTTGGGTGTCTTCATCTACCAGGTGTAATAATTTTTGTTTGTATTTTTCGCCTTTTACCGCCCATTCCGAATAAAATTCCCATTGCTCGTCCCAACCGCGTTTGTGTGATGACAAGTTGGCAACCATAGTTCCCAGTGCTATTCCAAGTGTTGCGGTATAGGCTGCAATGGAACCTCCTCCGGGGGCTGGTGCTTCGGAAGCGGTTAAGTCGGCAAAATCGGACAAATTCAAATCTATTAGTTTGGTATTATTGTCTTCTTCTAACAAATATTCAATGATTTTTTCTTTTGGATTAAAAGGTTTTAGATCGTCTGCTCCTAGTGATTTTACGGCAATTTTTATTTTTTCTTTTTCGGAAATACCCAACGAACGTTTTTGTTTTTTTAAGAAATAATCGGCGGCATCGAGCATCACTTGTTTGGGTACCAAACCGATGATTTCCGAGCCGGTAACACGCACGCCTCTTTTGTCGGCGGCTTTGACCGATTCGTCAAATACCAAATGAACGGGGGCGGCTTTGATATCGGTAATATTGTATGATACTTGTGCTATTCCGTATTCTTCAATATACCAACCGATACCTTTTACTCCTTTAAATTTGCCCGGAATACGCACGGGTTTTCCGTTTTCGTCCAAAACTTTTTTACCGGTAAGCGGATTACCTTCGCGTTTGATACGTCCGGCTTCACGTATATCAAAGGCAATGGCATTGGCTCTTCGGGTTGAAGTGGTATTGAGATTGATGTTGTATGCTATCAAAAAATCACGTGCCGAAATAGCCACAGCTCCCGATCGGGCTACTTCGTCGTCAAAAACTGCCGGACCGAAATCGGGTTTCCATTCCGGATTTTGCAATTTTTCGGAAAGACCTTCGTATTCGCCGGCACGCACATTGGCTAAATTTTTTCGTTTTTGTTCAGTGGCGGCATTTTCATAAAAATATACGGGAATACGGAGTTCGTTTCCAACTCTTTCACCCAATTTTCGAGCATACCGAGCGGTTTCTTCCATACTGATATTGGCTATGGGAACCAACGGGCAAACATCGGTGGCACCAAAACGCGGATGTTCGCCGTTGTGATGACGCATATCGATGAGTTCTTTGGCTTTTTTGATCAATCGATATGCCGCTTCAATCACTTGTTCGGGTTCACCTACAAAAGTGATGACCGTTCGGTTGGTGGCTTTGCCCGGATCAACATCCAGTAGTTTAATTCCTTCGACTGTCTCGACCTGTTTGGCTATTTCGTTTATTTTGGTTAAATCACGTCCTTCGCTGATGTTGGGAACGCACTCAATTAATTTTCGTTGCATAATGTATGTTTTTTTACGGCTTAAAAATACAAATTTTAATGAGAATTGAAATGTATTTTTTAATGAAGTCTGATAAAATAAAAAAGCTTTCGGGTATAAATTGCAGATTATTAAATTGTTAATGATAAAGTAAAAAAATAGGGACAAAATATTTTTATCAATTGGCAAAAAGTTTTATATTTGCATTCGCATTTGCAACGGACCCATAGCTCAGTTGGTTAGAGCACCTGACTCATAATCAGGGGGTCGCTGGTTCGAGCCCAGCTGGGTCCACTTTTATTAAATATTTATGTCAATTTTTGTTTATTGACGTAATATTTTTTTTGTTTGAATAAAAAAATCATATATTTGCTTAATGTTAAGCCTAAAGTCATGAGAAATTTTTTAACCTTTTTGGGTTTTTTAACCGGATTATCTTCGTTTGCCGCTTCCGGTGGAATGGGAGGAAACGGAAACAATCCGCCGGCACCGAGAGGAGGTGTGCCGCCGCCGGGATTACCTATTGACCAATATTTATTGCCTTTATTTGTGGCGGGAATATTAGTTTTTATTATTTACAGAAGAAAAAAATCATTAATTTAATTCATAAAAAAGCGACATGCATGTCGCTTTTTTTTATGCTTTTATTCGTCGAATAAGTTGAGTTGTTGATGGATCATGGTTTGAAATACTGTTGTTATTCAAATCGGATAAAACGTTTTTTGCCAGTTTTTTTCCTAATTCCACTCCGAATTGATCAAAGGCATTGATTTGCCACAGCCAAGCTTCAACAAATGTTTTATGTTCATAAAAAGCAATCAGTTGTCCTAAGGTTTGTGGTGTAATTTCATCTAATAAAATGGTGGTAGAAGGTCGGTTCCCTTCAAAATTTTTGTAAGGCACTTCATTTTTTTCACCTTTCATCAAGGCTTCGGATTGGGCAATCATATTAGATAACAATATGCGATGGTTGTTTGCAAACGAGGTATTTTTGTTGTGTTTTTCGGCTATGAAGTGCACGGGTATTATTTTGGTTCCTTGATGTAGGAGTTGAAAAAACGAATGTTGTGCGTTGGTTCCGGTGTTACCCCAAACGATATTTCCGGTTTGCCATTGCACTTTGTTATTTTCCTTATCAATATATTTTCCGTTACTTTCCATTAATAATTGTTGCAGATAATCGGGCAAGAATTTGAGTTTTTCGGTATATGGAATGTAAGTTTCGGTTTCAAATTGATAGAAATTGTTATACAAAACAGTTAAAAACGCCGCTATAACAGGTAAGTTTCGGTTAAATCGGCTTGTTTGAAAATGTTTATCCATTTCATAAGCTCCTTGTAGCAAGCGGTCAAAATTGTCATAACCAATTGCCAGAGGTATGGAAATACCCGCCGGGCTCCACAACGAAAATCTACCGCCAACCCAGTCCCACATTGGAAAAATATTGTCGGGGTGGATGCCAAACTCTTCGGCTTTTTGCACTTGTGTGCTGACCGTTGCAAAATGTCGGGCTATGGCATGTTTGCCGTATTTGTCAATATATATTTGTTGAATATTTTGTGCATTGGTTAAGGTTTCTTGGGTTGAAAAAGATTTGGATACCACTATAAACAAAGTTGTTTCCAAATTTATTTCGGACATGATATTGTCCAATTGAAATGGATCGATATTGGATAAAAAGTGTAGTTTTAAATGATTGCGGTAGTCATGCAAGGCTTCGACTGCCATTTTAGGACCTAAATCGGAACCGCCTATACCGATATTGACAATGTCGGTAACAGGTTTACCGGTTATGCCTTTCCATTGGTTTGAAACGACTTTATCGACAAATTTTTTTATTTTTTGATTGGTTTTTTTGATTTGCGGAATAATATTTTGTTTACCGACATAAACCGGTATATCGTTTTGTTGTCGCAAAGCGGTGTGTAGTACGGCTCTTTGTTCGGTATGATTGATGATTTTGCCCGAAAACATTTGCAAAATGGCTTCGGATAATTTCATTTCGGTTGCCAAATTGTCAAAAAGCGATAGCATTTTTTCGTCCCAACGATGTTTTGAAAAATCGAAATATATGCCGTTAAAGTCAAAAGAAAAATTATTGAGTCGTTGTTGGTGAAACAAATCGACTATTTTTTGGTCTTTGATTTGATGAAAATATTCGGCAATAGCCGACCATGATTTGGTTTGCGTAGGTTTCATAATATTTTTATATAAAAAGTTATTTTACCCGTTCAATTTTAGCTCCCAAACGATTGAGTTTTTGGTCTATGGCTTCGTAGCCGCGATCTATTTGTTCAATATTGTGAATGGTGCTTTTACCTTCGGCGGACAGGGCGGCAATCAATAAGGAAATTCCGGCTCTGATGTCGGGCGAACTCATGGTAGTTGCCCGTAAGTTGGTTTTGTGGTTGAGACCTATAACCGTAGCTCTGTGGGGGTCGTTTAAGATGATTTGTGCCCCCATATCGATTAATTTATCGACAAAAAACAAGCGGCTTTCAAACATTTTTTGATGAATTAGTACCACTCCGTCGGCTTGTGTTGCGGTTACCAACACGATACTGAGTAAGTCGGGGGTAAAGCCGGGCCACGGTGCGTCGGCAACGGTTAAAATGGAGCCGTCCATAAAATTTTGAATGGTATAGTGTTCTTGTGGCGGTATGTGAATATCGTCATTGATTTTTTCCAATTTGATACCCAATTTTTGAAAAATACGAGGAATTTGCCCCAAGTTTTCCCAGCTTACATTTTTTATGGTTATATCCGATCCGGTTATGGCAGCCAAACCGATCCAACTGCCTATTTCAATCATATCGGGCAAGATACGATGACGGGTTCCACCGAGTTTTTTTACACCTTCAATTCGGAGCAAATTGGAGCCTACACCGGTTATTTTGGCACCCATACGGTTAAGCATTTTGCTGAGTTGTTGTATGTATGGTTCGCAAGCTGCGTTGTATATAGTAGTTTTTCCTTCGGCTAAAACGGCAGCCAGTATAATGTTGGCGGTTCCGGTAACCGATGCTTCATCGAGCAACATATCGGCGCCTTTGAGGCGTTTGGCTACTACCCCGAAAAAGTGCTTGTCGGGGTCAATGTCGAGGTGGGCACCGAGTTTTATAAAACCTTCAAAATGAGTATCTAATCGCCGGCGTCCGATTTTGTCGCCGCCGGGTTTGGACATATAGGCTTTGCCAAAGCGTGCCAATAGCGGTCCCATAATCATGATAGAGCCGCGTAAACCGGAGCCTTTGGTTTTGAACTCGTCCGATTGCAGATAGTCCAAATTCAAATCGTCGGCTTGAAAGGTATAGGTGCCTTTTCCTTTTTTTTGAATTTTGACTCCCAAGTTACGCAAAATATCGATGAGTTTGTTTACGTCGATAATGTCGGGTATGTTGCTTATTTCGACTTCTTCGTCGGTTAATAGAACGGCACTGATAACTTGTAGTGCTTCGTTTTTGGCACCTTGCGGTAAGATTTCTCCTTTTAGGCGGTGTCCGCCTTCAATGATAAATGAACCCATTAGGAACGTTTTTTTCGATAATTTTTTTGTTTGTGATAGTTGTTGTTTTTTCTTTTTTTGACCAATTGATTGGCTTCTTTGAGTGTTTCGCCTGTTTGTTTTAAGTCTATTTGTCCGTCTGACAAAATACGTAAATGTTCAAAGATGACTTCGTCGCTAACCCAGTCTTTGTTCCACGTCAAATAGTTCTTTTTCATGTGGTTGGCTATGGTTCGAATAAGGCGGTCCTTGAGTTCGCCTTCTTCCCATTTAACGGCTTCGTCAATCATGCGTTTGATGATATGACCATAAAAACGGAATTGGTAACCTTTTTTGGGATAAGGTAGTTTTTCGGGACGTTCTTTCAGTTTTTCGGGACTGGGTTTGGGAAAGGGAGAATCGACGTCTAAATCGAATTCGGCCATGATAAATAAATGATCCCATAATTTGTGTTGAAAGTCGGGGACATCGCGCAGGTGCGGATTGTGTCGTCCGAGCAGTTTGATAATGGCACGGGCGTTTTTGTTACGCAAATCACGGTCTTTAATGGTTTTTAGTTGTTCGACTATTTCGTGTATATACCGTCCGTACTCGGGTATAATCAAGGGTTTGCGGTCTGTGTTGTAGGTGTATTTTCTGTCTTGTAGTTCCATATTATTAATGTTTTATAAAGCAACCAGTCCTTCGATGTCTTCCATGGCTTTGTAACGATTGATAACCGTTTCGGGATTTTTTTCTTCGGTAATAACCGTTACGCTGACATATTTGCCGGTTTTGGAAAAATTTTGTTTAAAATCGATTTTTTGGTTGCCAAAACGTTTTTTTACTTTTTCGGGGTTATTATCTTTGTTAGGCATAATAAATTTATACATGTATCGGGTTGGCCAATCGGTATTTTTTTCCAATTCTTCTTGCAACCGATTGTAAAAAGCTGTTTTTTGTGTGTTTTTTTCTTCCGCAACAGGTTGTTTTTGTTTATCGGTCATTTTTTTTGGTTATTGATATACAAATATACGTGAAATTATTGTAATTGAAAAAGTTTTGTGATTTGGCATCAATAACCGTTAGGATTTATTTTTGAGAAAACCAATCTTAACTTTTTTATCCGGCTTTTTCAATATTGTAATGTCAATTAGGTATTATTAGATTTTTATTTACCCGTTTTTATTTATGGTAAAGTATATTGTTGGTGTTTTTGTCAGAATGATTTTTTATATTTAACGAGTTTGTTTTTTTAGTTTTATCGGTTGTTGATGTTTTTTTAAGTTTTATTTTTTTATTGGTATTTATTTTTATTAAATTGAAAACTTACCGGTGGAATTGTTGTAAACGTTTAAGAATTAATAAATTGTGATGGTTGATTTGATTTTGTTTTTTATGAATTTGCATACATTAATTCATTGAAAATTTTATTGCCACCAAATTATTTGAAAGAAATAAATGTTTTTTATATAAACTATATAGTTTAACAGCCTTTATGTTTAAAATTTAATAATTTTTGTTGTTGTTGTGTTTTATTTTTTTAATAAACAACTTGTTTATTAAAAAAAATTGTGTATATTTGGGTGAAATTTAACCTTTAAATATATTTAATTATGAAA
>JAMONO010000120.1 GCA_027065715.1 Flavobacteriales bacterium | reverse complement strand
TAGTTCGTAGTGCTTAGTTCGTAGTGCTTAGTTCGTAGTTTTAAATTTTTCATTTGTAATTTGTAATTCGTAATTCGTAATTCAAGTGTTTAGTTTGTAGTGTTTTATTTTCAATTATTCATTAAAGTACCCCCGGCAGGAATCGAACCTGCATCGACGGTTTAGGAAACCGCTGTTCTATCCATTGAACTACGGGGGCAATAATGAAATTGAACTTGGTTAGGGAGTGTGATTAAATAAAAATGAAAGCTTAAACGCTTTCATTTTCATCTTTTTTGTCATTTTTTTTCTTTTTGGTTTGTTTGACTTTAAAAAACAATTTGTTTTCTTTTTCGTTGTAATCCATCAAAACGGTATCACCTTCATTTACGTGGTCTTCTAAGATTTCTTCGGCTAAGGCATCTTCAACATACTTTTGAATGGCACGTTTAAGCGGACGGGCGCCGTATTGTTTGTCATAACCTTTTTCGGCTATAAAATCTTTGGCTTTTTCGGTCATGGTAAAATTGTAACCCAATTCTTTGATTCGTTTATAGACTTTTTCGAGTTCAATATCAATGATTTTATGAATATCCTCTTTTTCGAGTGCATTGAATATAATAATGTCGTCGATACGGTTTAAAAATTCGGGTGCAAAAGTCTTTTTTAAGGCTTTTTCAATTACACTTTTGGCATGTTCTTCGGCTTGTGATATTTTTGCCGAAGTGCCAAATCCGACTCCTTGACCGAAATCTTTTAATTGGCGTGCACCTATATTGGAAGTGAGAATGATAACGGTATTTCTAAAATCGATTTTTCTTCCCAAACTATCGGTTATAAAACCTTCGTCCAATATTTGCAATAACATGTTGAAAATATCGGGGTGTGCTTTTTCAATTTCGTCAAACAAGACTACCGAATAGGGTTTACGTCGTACTTTTTCGGTCAGTTGTCCGCCTTCTTCATAGCCAACATAACCGGGAGGTGCACCTATTAGACGCGATAGGGCAAATTTTTCCATGTATTCGCTCATGTCTAAACGGATAAGTGCATCCGAATTGTCGAAAAGTTCTTTGGCAAGCACTTTTGCCAATTGGGTTTTGCCGACACCGGTTTGTCCCAAAAAGATAAATGAACCTATGGGTTTGTTAGGGTCTTTTAGTCCCAGACGGTTTCGTTGAATGGCTTTGACTACTTTGGCTACGGCTTCGTCTTGTCCTATTACTTTACTTTTGATAATATCTTTTAGATTTTTGAGTTTAGATGTTTCGGCTTGTGCAATTCGATTAACCGGAATACCGGTCATCATTGACACAACGTCGGCTACTTCTTCTTCTCCTACGGTATGACGTAATTCTTTCATTTCGGCTTGCCATTTTTCTTGGGCGTTTGCCAATTCGTTTTCTACATATTTTTCATCGTCGCGATATTTGGCGGCAAGTTCAAATTGTTGTGATTTGACAGCTTCTTGTTTTTTGTTTTGAATTTCTTCCAGTTTATTTTCTAACGATAAGATATATTCGGGCACAACAATATTGGTAATATGCACGCGTGAACCGGCTTCGTCCAAAGCGTCGATGGCTTTGTCGGGCAAATTGCGGTCAGTCATATACCGGTTGGTCAGTTTAACGGCGGCTTCTATGGCTTCGTCGGTAAAATTAACATTGTGGTGGTCTTCGTATTTGTCTTTGATATTGTGCAATATTTGAATGGTTTCGTCCACACTGGTCGGTTCGACCAATACCATTTGAAAACGGCGTGCCAAGGCGCCGTCTTTTTCGATGTATTGACGGTATTCGTCCAAAGTGGTCGCACCAATGGTTTGTATTTCGCCGCGTGCCAAGGCCGGTTTAAACATATTGGAAGCGTCAAGTGAACCTTGTGCACCACCGGCACCTACTATAGTGTGTATTTCGTCAATAAACAGGATAACATCTTTGTTTTTTTCCAATTCGTTCATAAGGGCTTTCATGCGTTCTTCAAATTGTCCGCGGTATTTGGTTCCGGCTACCAGACTGGCTAAATCAAGTGCGACTACCCGCTTTCCAAACAATACTCGCGAGACCTTTTTTTGAACTATTCGCAGTGCCAATCCTTCTACAATAGCCGATTTTCCAACACCGGGCTCGCCTATCAAAATAGGATTGTTTTTTTTGCGGCGGCTTAGAATTTGCGATACGCGTTCTATTTCTTTTTGACGTCCGACCACAGGGTCAAGTTTGCCTTCGGCTGCCAGTCGGGTTAAATCACGTCCGAAATTATCCAAGACAGGAGTTTTTGATTTTTTTTGTCTTTTTTTGGGCGTACCGCCAAAGGGTTTTTCTTCACCAAAACCTTCACCGCTACCAAAAGGATTGTTGCTTTCTCCTTTGGGAAGTTCGGACTCGTCTATGAAATCTGTTTCATTGGCATACAAATTTTGATATACGTCTTTCAAGTCGGTATAATCTATATTGAATCGAGCAAATAAACGTGTTACCGGATCGTCTTCGTTGTATAAAATACTCAAAAACAAATGAGCGGTATTAATTTCGTCTTCATTAAAAGATTTTGATAGCAAATAAGAACGCTTCAAAGCATTGGAAGCTTGATGCGTCAAGGTAATAACCGATTTGTTTTGAACGGTTAAATTGCCGGTGGATTTTGCCGGAATCAATTGACGTAATTTCATAATGATGCGGTCCAACGGCAAATCGTATTCTTCAATTAATATACGGGTGATTTTATTCTCGTCTTCATTGGTCAGTATGCTATAAACCAGATGCTCGGTTCCTACGTGTTTATCACCGTTTTTAAAAGCCACATCACGACTTTTTAAAATGATTTTTTTTAAGATTTTCGAATATTTTTCTTCCATAAGTCAGTCGATATATTTATCGTTGTAAAATTAAGAATAAAATTGTTATGAAAAATGAAAACTTTTGTTAGTTTTTCTCTTATAATTATTTGCAAAAATAATGCCGTGATAACGTTTCGTTTTATTTTAGGCAAGGTGTTGTGAAAGGTATTGTTTTTTTTGGTTGTAAAGATTTGAATACAAGTAGTTTATGTATGTTGTGGAATTTGTTTCAAAGTCTAAGTTTTTCTGTTTCAAAGCTTTAATAAAATAACAAAAATGATGTTAAAAATTGCTTCATGATTTTTCAATCCGAATTTATTTTGTATTTTTACCATTCAAAAAAAATCAAGCGTAAATGGGAAAAGTTATTGCGATTGCCAATCAGAAAGGAGGGGTTGGAAAAACGACAACAGCTGTCAATTTGGCAGCGGCTTTGGGAGTGCTCGAAAAAAAAGTTTTGTTGATAGATGCCGACCCGCAAGCCAATGCATCGTCGGGTTTGGGTATTGATATTGAACAAGCACCGGCGGGCACTTATGAGTTGCTTGAACATGAAGCCGAAGCCAAAGAAACTTTGATTAAAACTTCCAGTCCTAATTTGGATTTGATACCTTCGCATATCGATTTGGTTGGCGTGGAAGTAGAACTGGTTAATAAGCCCAAACGCGAATTTATGCTCAAAGAAGCCATTAAAGATATTAAAGAAGAATACGATTATGTATTGATTGATTGTGCCCCTTCTTTGGGTTTGATAACCTTAAACGCTTTGACCGCAGCCGATTCGGTCATTATTCCTATTCAGTGTGAATATTTTGCACTTGAAGGATTGGGTAAATTGCTCAATACGATTAAAAACGTGCAAAAAATTCATAATCCGGATTTAAATATTGAAGGTTTGTTGCTAACCATGTATGATGCCCGTTTAAAACTATCTAATCAAGTGGTCGAAGAAGTAAAAAAACACTTTGGCGACATGGTTTTTGATACGGTTATACAACGAAATGTGCGTTTGAGTGAAGCGCCCAGTTTCGGTGAAAGTATTTTGGAATACGATGCAACGAGCAAAGGAGCCGTCAATTATTTGAATTTGGCAGATGAACTTATTCGAAAAAATGAACCAAAAGATACAGATAATACAGACGAAGAAGTATAAAATATTATGGCTAAAACTACTAAAAAACAACGATTGGGCAGAGGATTGTCTGCAATATTGAGCAGTGATGAAATTAAAAGTGCCGATGAAAAAACGGCTGCATCGGTAGTAGGAAACATTATCGAAATTGCATTGGAAGATATTGTAACCAATCCGCACCAGCCCCGTACTCAGTTTGATCAAGAAGCTATCGAAGAACTGGCAAGTTCAATAAAGCAACTTGGTGTTATTCAGCCTATTACGGTGCGAAAAAACAAAGATAAATTCGATTTAATCTCCGGCGAACGCCGTTTGCGTGCTTCCAAATTGGCAGGTTTAAAAACCATTCCGGCTTTTGTGCGATTAGCCAATGACCAAGAGATGCTTGAAATGGCTTTGGTTGAAAATATTCAACGCGAAGATTTGGATCCTATTGAAATAGCCTTGTCTTTTCAAGCCATGATTGACCAACTCAACTTGACCCAAGACGAAATGAGTAAACGGGTAGGTAAGAAGCGTTCAACCATAACCAATTATTTGCGTTTGCTCAAACTCGACCCGATTATTCAAACCGGTATCAGAGACGGATTTATCAGTATGGGACACGGTCGTGCTTTAATTAATATTGAGGATAATAAAGTGCAATTGGATTTTTATGAAAAAGTCATAAAAGACAATTTATCGGTGCGACAAACCGAAGAACTGGTTAAAAAATTCAGAGAAGGAAAAATACTTAGTTTAAAGCCCGCCAAAAAAACTGTGCCAGAGACAATTAAAAAAGTCGAAAAAGAACTGCAAAATATTTTGGGTAAAAAAGTCAAAATCAGTCTTTCGGACAGTGGAAAAGGAAAAATTACAATTCCGTTTACTACCGAAGAGGAACTGGAAGAAATCAAAAACAAATTGCAATAAAAAAACTGCTTTTCATATTATTTTTTAGTACCTTCTGCAATCTGCAAGCACAACATGATACTATCCCTCAAGTTACGCGGGATAGTTTGCATTTTACGGGCAATTTGTCGGTTCAAAAGGACAGTATCAATATTTTGGCACCGGCGAAAGCCGCTTTTTATTCGGCGGTTTTACCCGGATTAGGACAGATATATAACAGACAATATTGGAAAATACCTATTGTTTACGGAGCCATAGGTGCCGGTATATATTTTTACACGGTAAACAATAACGAATACAATCGATTTAGAACCGCTTATTTTGATCGTCAAAACGGTTTACCCGACGAATTTCCGGTTTATTCGGACGATGTTTTGATTGAAGCTCAAAAATATTACAGACGACAACGCGATACCGCTTTGATGTTAAGTATTTTGGCTTATGTACTCAATATTGTAGATGCCAATGTAAGCGCCCATTTAAAACAATGGAATGTTAGTGATGATTTGAGTTTGAAAGCTGTTCGTTTTCAAATTGATAACAGACAAGCCGTAGGTTTGCAACTCAATATCAATTTAACTCGTAAATGATAAATTGAGGTTAAAATTTGAGGTAAAAGTCCGCAAATTCTTAACTTTACAAAAAATATAATTATGACAGTAATACAATGGTTTATCTTTTTTATATCGATGAATATTATTCACGGTGCGGCAACTTATAAGTTTTATAAAAAAGCCGGTAAAGAAGTATGGAAGGCTTTTATGCCGTTTCTTAATATGTATGAGTTAATGGATATAATTAATCGTCCCAAATGGTGGATGATTTTTGTTTACATACCCATAGTCAATTTGTTGATGATGCCGGTGCTTTGGGTGCAAACCTTAAAAGTTTTCGGCAAAAATCAAACCA
Organism: Flavobacteriales bacterium; assembly: GCA_027065715.1. Lineage (GTDB taxonomy): Bacteria > Bacteroidota > Bacteroidia > Flavobacteriales > Flavobacteriaceae > WGBX01. The sequence goes on along the minus strand of JAMONO010000120.1, from coordinate 1,780 downwards.
AAGATATTTGGTTGGCAGTGCTTACTTTGGGGCTTTATGTTGCTTATGTTAATTTTGTCGAAGCCGACAGCTTGAATTATAATCCCGAACATGACGACGACAAAGATACTTTGATAGGTTCTTTGGTTTTTGCCGTTATTGCGGCAACCATTGTTCATACATATTTTATGCAGCCATATACCATACCGACTCCTTCGTTGGAAAAATCGCTGTTGGTAGGTGATTATTTATTTGTCAGCAAGTTTCACTACGGAGCCCGTCCACCTATGACCACCGTGGCGATGCCTATGGTGCACGATACCATTCCGGTGTTGAAAAAACGTTCTTATTTGAAATTTCCGCAACTGCCTTATATGCGCTTGCCCGGATTTCAAAAAATAAAACGCAATGACATTGTAGTGTTTAACTGGCCCGCCGATACGGTCAAATTTTTCTTTCAAAAAGATGTAGCACAATATAAACCTATTGATAAAAAGTCTCATTACGTTAAGCGTTGTGTGGCGATTCCGGGTGATAGTTTGCAAATAAAAAACGGTGTATTATACATTAACGGACAAAAAACGGTTTATCCCGACCGTACCTATTTGCAACATTTGTATGTGGTAAAGACCAAAGACAGTATGGATTTTAAACGAAGTACTTTGATGGGACTTATCAAAAACTATGACATCAAAGAAATTTACCCTTTGAACCGAAAAGGTAGTTATTTGATGAATTTGACCGATAAAAAATTAGCCGTAGTCAAAAAATTATCCAATGTCGAAAAAATAAGTCTCTATCAAACCGGTTTAGGACAAATGTTTGGCGGGCATAAAGATTGGGATATCAATAATTTTGGTCCCATATACATACCAAAAAAAGGCGATGTGCTAAAATTGAATAAAGAAACTTATCCTTTTTATAAATGGATTATCAGCCGCTACGATGATCATGATGCCGGACACAAAATTGATAAACATCAAGTAGAACTCAAAGGTAATGAGGTATATGTAGATGGAAAATTGACCAAAGAATATCAAGTAAAACAAGATTATTATTGGATGATGGGAGATAATCGAAGCCAATCGGAAGATTCTCGTTACTGGGGCTATGTGCCATTTGACCATGTTGTGGGTAAGCCGGTCTTTATATTTATGAGTATTGAAAACGATCCCAACAAAAGGTTTTTGGATAGAATACGTTGGGATAGAGTATTTACCACGGTTAGCGGAAAAGGAAATCGGGTTTCTTATTTGTTGCACTTTGTGATTTTGTTATTGTTGTATTATATAGGAAAAAAAGTTTATGTCAAAAGAAAAGAAAATATGTAACCGATGACACATCATTTTAATAACTGCCAATTGTAGTTTGTAGTTCGTAGTGCGTAGTTCGTAGTTCGTAGTGTTTAGTTCGTAGTGTTTAGTTCGTAGTTCATAGTTTGTAGTTTTAATTTTTCATTTATAATTCGTCATTCATCATTTGTAATTCGTAATTTAAGTAGTGTTTAGTTCGTAGTGTTTAGTTCGTAGTACATAGTTTGTAGTTTTAATTTTTCATTTATAATTCGTCATTCATCATTTGTAATTTAAGTAGTGTTTAGTTCATAGTGTTTAGTTTGTAGTTCGTAGTGTTTAGTTCGTAGTTCGTAGTGTTTAGTTCGTAGTTCGTAGTGTTTAGTTCGTAGTTCATAGTTTGTAGTTTTAATTTTTCATTTATAATTCGTCATTCATCATTTGTAATTTAAGTAGTGTTTAGTTCGTAGTGTTTAGTTTGTAGTTCGTAGTGTTTAGTTCGTAGTTCG
>JAMONO010000119.1 GCA_027065715.1 Flavobacteriales bacterium | reverse complement strand
AAAAATAAAATCTATAATCGAACAAACAAAAGCCGGAGATAACGCTCCGACTTCATGCTTTCAATTTCTTGGTTTTAAACATCGTAGAAGGCTAAAAACTACGACATTAACGGGAAAAACATAATCGCAATCACTCACCAATAAAAGTCAGGATAACAGCCCCGATGCTTCGGGGTGAACCTGCGACCCCCCTGTAAAAGTCGGGATGACAGCCCCGACGCTTCAGGGTGAACCTGCGACCTCAGAAAGAGTCGGGATGATCCCGATGTAAATCGGGACGAGCCTCTTCGTCCCGAACGAAGCGTGCTACCGGACTGCGCTACATCCCGAAAATAAAAAATAAAATCTATAATCGAACAAACAAAAGCCGGAGATAACGCTCCGACTTCATGCTTTCAATTTCTTGGTTTTAAACATCGTAGAAGGCTAAAAACTACGACATTAACGGGAAAAACATAATCGTAATCACTCACCAATAAAAGTCGGGATGACAGCCCCGACGCTTCGGGGTGAACCTGCGACCCCCCTGTAAAAGTCGGGATGACAGCCCCGATGCTTCGGGGTGAACCTGCGACCCCCCTGTAAAAGTCGGGATGACAGGATTTGAACCTGCGACCCCCACGTCCCTAACGTGGTGCGCTAACCGGACTGCGCTACATCCCGAAAAAAGTAGTGCAAATTTAGAAAATATTTTTTGAATACAAATACAAAATTTTGTTTTTTTTCGTCTCAAACTATATTTGTTGATATAAATTGCTAAATTCTAATATTTTACATGTTTCAAAAAAAATATCAATAAAAAATTCCAAAAAACATTTGCTTTATATTTCCAATATTTGTTACCTTTGCATCGGCAAGTCCTACACGACCAGCTCCCTCTGAATCCCCCAGGGCAGGAATGCAGCAAGGGTAGGAGGTTGTAGCGGTGCGATGTAGGTAGCTTGCCATTTTTTTTTCTTCACTTTTTTTGTAACTTTACCATACAAAAATTCTACTAATGTCTCAATCAATAGTTCTTTTGACAGGTGCCACCGGAGGTTTAGGTAATGCCATTGCACGTCATCTTTCCGATAGAGGTTTAAAAGTTTACGGTACCAGTCGAAAAAAAATAAAATCGGATAATTTCATAGCCATACAAATGGATTTGAATGATAGTATTTCTATTCGAAAAACCGTAGATTATTTAATTCAAAAAGAAGGAAAAATAGATATTCTAATTAACAATGCCGGTATAGGCATAACCGGCAGTATTGAAGAAACCAAGATTAATGACATTAAAAAAGCCTTTCAAACCAACTTTTTCGGTATGTTGGAACTCACCCAAAATGTTTTGCCGCACATGAGAAAACAAAAAAAAGGTTTAATCATCAATATCAGCAGTATTGCCGGATATACCGGTTTGCCTTTTAGAGGTATTTATGCTGCCACCAAAGCTGCTGTTATGCGTATGACAGAAGCTTTAAGTGCCGAAACCCTATCCTTTGGAATTAAAGTAGTAGATATAGCTCCGGGAGATTTTAAAACTAATATAGCAGAAGGAAGGATTTACAGCAAACCAAATCAACAATCCGTTTATTATGATGACTATGTCCGCATCTTAAAAATGATTGATGACGAAGTTGATGCCGGTCTTAAACCCCAAATATTGGCACATAAATTATATAAAATTTCACAACAAAAAAATCCGAAACTCCGTTATAACATCGGTATTTTTATGCAAAAAATCACCCCGTTTTTAATAACATGTTTACCGGAGCGGCTTTTTGAAAAGTTAATTAGAAAACATTATAAAATAAAATAACAACTCTTATAAAGTTAAGACAACAAATTAACAACACAATTTAAACAATTTCATTTGCAATATTTAACCTGTTAAATAATTATGAAAACTTTGTTTTTATCAATAGTCCTGAGTATTACTCAGATAATAGTAGGACAATCCGCCATTCCTAATTATTTGTTACTACAAAACAAAAACAATTCTTTAAAACTAATTACCAACCGTTTCAAAGCTAATAAAACACAGTCGATAAATGAGAATGATTATGGTACTCTGCAAGAAAAAAATTATTTTAATAATAAAGAAAATCAAGAAATTAAAAATAAATACAAACATCCCAATCCCGACTATACTACATATTTCTTTTTCCCTACCGGTTACAATCTTCCAAAGCATAGCGTTTTTTACCAAAATCATATGATAGGTATTAATTCCATTCATTATGCCATATCTGATTATTTTACAATTGGCGGTGGTATTGAATTAATCAGTTCTATTATTATTTCGACCTTTTCCGAACAAACTACTCTGGTTGGATATATAAAACCTCGTTTTTCATTTAAATTAAATAAGCAATTACATATTGGAACAGGCGTAACACTTATAAGCACCAACAGAACTTTTGAATACAACAATAAAAAAAGTCATTTTATACCTTTAATCAATGCAGTTATTACTTACGGAAACAAAGATAAAAATATAAGTATTGGCGGCTTATTTGGCAATTTACCCGATTATGATCATACTTATTCAATTGTAGGATCAGGAATGTTGCGGGTCTCTAACAGAGTAATTTTGTTAAGCGAAAATTATCTAACCATATATCAACCCGAAGAAAATTATGATATTGACAAAGCAAAGAAAAATTCTGAAAATTTACTTAGTTTTATTGAAGGATTAAGAATAGTTGGCAAAAAGTTTGGTTTTGACTTAGGCGTTATTTTAAATAATGAGTTCGAAACAATTAAAATAAGATATCCTTTCATAGGTTTTTCTTACAGGTTTAAGTAATATCCGAAAAAAACAATAATTAATACCAAAACGACATACAAATTATTCCAATATTTTGTTGCAAAAACTTCGGAATTAATTAAGGCAAAAAATACAGTCGTTGCAGTCTCGAATAAGTTTGGGGATAGACGAGAATTTTCGAATCAGAGTAAGTACACTTCAAGTTTCGGCACGAAATGTTAAACTAATTACACAAGTCGTTTTGGTTTAAACATATCCAATTACAATTTCAAAATATTATAAGCTAAACT
>JAMONO010000118.1 GCA_027065715.1 Flavobacteriales bacterium | reverse complement strand
TCTTTGTTTTCTCATTTTTTTCATCGTTTAAAGTTAATAAAATTTTCAACTTAAACAATGGCCTGATTTTATAGGGGTATTATAGAGTAAGTGAAAAAGAAACGAAATATCGAACTAATATATATTTGTATTTGGTATTAAACTAATTACACAAGTCGTTTTGGTTTAAACATATCCAATTACAATTTCAAAATATTATAAGCTAAACTAAAATAATACATACTAAATTTTGGATTTTCTAAATTGTAGCCGTTAAGATCCAAGCCTATTTCATATCCTACACCTATTTTTATTTTTTTGAAATGATAATTTAACTCAAAATTGTTTGAGCCGTAACTGGAAAAATTTTGATCAATTGGATACCAATAGCCTGATGTTTGGTCTTTTACATAATATAAAATTTTTTCATCGGCTCCGGTTCTTTGCAACCCGGCACCAATACTTAATTGATGTCGTTTAATTTTGAAGTAATATGAAATAAAAAATTCATACCTGACATACCATGCATTTATATCGTTTACCACTATCGGATAATCCCCATCATTATAATATTCCTTTAACCCTACATGATCGTAAGAAAACGATTGTTGAAATGAAATAAAAAAGTTTTTAAATGTTTTTACTTGAATTTCATATCCCACAAATTGCGTATTTAACATTTCGACTACATCACCTCTTGAAGCAAAAAAATTAAACGTATTGTTATGCTCTATATTATCAGCAAATTGCAACTTCATATTTAAATTAATATAAACATTGTTTAAATTGGCCAATCTTGATTCTGTCTGTGAAAAAATGTAAAAATTAATAAACCAAATCAATAAAAAAATATATTTCATTTTTCCTGTTTTTTTTAAAAAGAAACCAACCTTATATGGGTTGATAAATATACTATACCCACTTTTAAAGCCGAATACGGCTCTGTCATAAACTTAGGAATATGATAATATCCCACCCCAAAACCAATAAATTTATATTGATAAGTAGTTTCAAAATTATACCCAATATGTTCAAAACTATATTTAACATTTGTCCCTTCCGGATAAAACACATAATAATAAGCCCCCACATTCATATAAGAGATACCTGCAAACAAACTAATTTTACGATTTTTTGTCGCATTAAAACTTTTACGAATAAAAAAACCGTAATCAATCAATATTTTTTTATCGAAACGTTGTTGCAAAGTTTTACTTTCCTGTTTAAATTTCCCATAATATGAATATTGAAATCCTTGTAGATATCCTACTTCAAAATTTTCAAATAATTTACAAGTCAAATAGACTCTTAAATTAGTTCCTTTAATATTTGAATCTTTTTGTAAAATAAAAACTGACTGTTCGTTATAAACATCCGGTAATCTAAATTGCAAACCTAAATTCAAATTAAATCTATTATCAGACTGTGAAAAAACAAATTGGATAAATAACAAATAAATGATTATTATCTTGAACTTCATAATATTAATTTTTTAACAATTAAGGGCTGTCTCAAAAGTATATTTCACAAAAATATAAAATGCTTTAAATTATAAGAAATAAATATAAATCAAAAAAATAAAATTAAAACTTTTGAGACAGCTACAAAATATTAGGAATATATTTAATGATGTAATACAGATATATGTTTTATATAAGGGAGCCCATCTCTGTAAAATGGTCTTGTTTGAATAACCTCATCAGTATCACTGCAATTATAAAGTCCCGGATTTATTTCGTTAAATTGTGTAAAAGGTATATTAAAAACAACATACGATGCATAATAATCGTTCCATGTTCTACCATGTACAAAAGAATAATTATCATCACCTCTTTCATAACTACCGTGAATAGGGAGAGAAACCGAAGTGCTGTGTACTATACTGTTTGCAGGTTGAACCAAACGAGTTACATATACACCGGCAGGCCAAGTATCATATTCAAAAACCATAACCTGAACGTTCAAATAATCTTTTGAAATACCTTCAGTATATGGATAGATATCATACATAGAATTAGTATGAGTATAAGCACTTGCAAAGTTTAGAGCTATTAATTTATTTCTTTGTTTTATAACACCACGCCTTACATCTCTTCGCGACCAAAAAGCAAAAGTATGACCGGCTCCTTCACTACTGGAACCAACAACATTAAAGGGTTCTTGAAGATTTTCATTAAGGAGAATACCATTATAATAGTAAACACCTCCTCCTTTATTTCCGGTTATACCTTTAACCGTATAGTGTATTTCTGACCCGCCTTTGTACCATGGCTCCTTATGTTTGTTTATTTGCATTCTGGAAATATACAAATCATAAGTAGCCAAAACATTTTGTTGTCCTGATGAAGTATTTACCGGATCAACTGTTAATGTATCTTGTATTATAATAGGATTATAATCAAATTCATCAGCCGGATCAAATTCATTTAACCCAAGAGCTACAAGATCATCAATTAAAATTGCATCTTGTTCACTTATTTTATCCGGTAGCTCTTGTAACTGCCCATTATTGGATATGTAAACCTTTACTTCATCCGGTTCGTGCGGTTCTGTTGTCAAAACATATTTTGTCTCACTTGTCGACCTCGATACCACCAATTTATTATATTTTTTATCAAAAAAAGGAATTGCAATTTGCGGCTTTAATTTTTCATCTTTTAAAATTCCTTGAAAAGCCTCAATCTCCTTTTGTATATTAATTACATCTTCCTGTGTATATGAAATATTGGTTGATTTTTGTAATATATATATGATATCTTCAAATAAAACTTCAGCATCAAAACCGGCTTTAACTTTTTTTCTCATCTTATCAATTATTATCCTCTTGAAATTTGGTTGTTTCCACAATTTATCAAAAACTTTCCCCAGCCGCAATAAATGCGTATTTGCATAATCAACCTGTTTGTTCAACGGAAGTTTTAACAAATAGCTCTTATCTTTTACAATATTATTGTCATATTCCTTAACAATATCAATGTCTTTTGAGCAGGAATTCAACAATAAAAGAGTTAAAACAATCTGAATAAGAATCTGTTTTTTTTTCATAACTAATTGATTTTTAATAGGTTAATGATATAATATAGAGACGTCTCGTGAACAAATATACAAATAACTTTATTAAACACAAAAAAAATCAATACATTTTGTTATATTATCAAATAAATATTGTAAGTATTTCATACTTAATTATCATAAAACTCTATAAAGGTATCATTATTAATCAATACCTATCAAAAGCTTACTTTTGTATCAACAACCATTCCCAAAACACCGCTGATTGAGCAGCATATCAAACAAAAAAATTTTTTGTGTTTGATATAAATAATCACTTCCGATTTTACGGTATCAAAATTAAAAACCCATAATTTTTTGGCACAACTTTTGTAAAAATTGTATTTGAAAACAAAAAATATTCATTTATTAATTTAACATTCAAAAAAAATAATAACTTTGGGTGTTGAATTAGAACAATTAAAAAATATACACCATGAAAAAATTATTACTTATAATCGTTTTAATAGCCGGTTTTCAAGGCTTTGCACAAGAAAAAAAAGCCAAAATCGAGTTTAAACAAACCGAAATTGACTATGGCAATATAAACAAAAATTCGGATGGTACCCGCACATTTGAATTTACCAACACCGGCGATGCTCCATTAATTATAAACCGTGTAAAATCATCGTGTGGTTGCACGGTTCCCAGCAAACCCGAAAAACCCATTATGCCGGGTGAAACCGCCACAATTGTAGTAAAATACAATACTCACAGAGTTGGACCTTTTAGAAAAACCATCACCGTATATTCCAATGCCAGCAATAGTGTTGTTATTTTAAAAATAAAAGGAAAAGTCGTAGACCCCAATGCCGTCGATTTAAAAAGAAAAGAAAAAAGTCCGGTTTTGCGATAAAAAATCAACTACAATAACACATGAGGCTGTTCAATAAATTATTGACAGCCTTATTTTTTTACATATCTACATGAGATTATACCAAAAGATATACAAGAAATGGAACTAATTTCAAAAGACAATTTTATATTCCCGTTCTGATGGCTTCTACCGGGTCGAGTTTGGCAGCTTTCCACGCAGGCAACAATCCGGCTATCAATCCGATAACCGACGAAATAATCAATCCTATCAATATATTTTTTAAGCTTAATTGAATAACAAAATCCGTTTGAACCCGATTAACCAAAAGCGTCCCTAACCATACCAAACCGATACCAATCAATCCGCCAATCAGGGATAAAAACATGGCTTCGAATAAAAATTGCCATAAAATGAACGAATTTTTAGCCCCCAATGCCTTTTGAATACCAATTTGATTGGTTCGTTCCTTTACCGATACAAACATAATATTGGCTATACCGAAAGCTCCGATTAACAGTGAAAATAAAGCCAAAAAACCACCGCCCAGACGCAATACACCTGTCAGTTTTTCAATTTGATCTTTAACGGTATTGATATTATTGATAAAAAAATTGTCAATTTCGGTCGGTTTTAAATGACGTTTTTGACGCATCAAAAGTCTGATTTTTTGGGTCAATTTATTGATAGGCATATCCGGTTCGGGTGCAACAATTATAGCGGTAAAGGACTTGTGCGGTGCCACTATGGTACGTGCAAAACTATGAGGTATAAACAGACGACTGTCATTAGAAGGTCCTACCCCCTCACCTTCTTTTTTTAACACGCCAATTATTTTGAGTTTTTTTCCGTAAATACGCAAAGTTTTTCCCAAAGGATTTTCATCTTCAAACAAAGCATCTTTAATATTGGCTCCGATAACGGCAACCGCAGCGGCATGTGATTCTTCAAAATTGTTAAAAAAACGTCCCGATTCAAACTCCAATTCCTGTATTTGCGGAAATTCGGCACCGTCTGCTATCAATTCCACTCCCAACAAAGGTTCCTTACCGGGCACAGTTACTTTGGTAGCCGGCATAAAAATCCGAAAAGTTACCGCCTTAACTTCATCTTTGCTTAAAGACTTTTGAAGCATTTTATATTCATCTATATCCGGAAAAGGAAAATTTTTTCGTTTCCAACGAGGAACTTTTGCATCACCCGTAAAACTGAATTTGGTAATATATAATGTATTTTGTCCAAACTTGTTCATTGAGTCCATCACCGTATCATTTAAACCGTCAATTGCCGAATATATGGCAACAATTGAAAAAATTCCGACACTTACCCCCAACAAAGACAAAGATGTTCTTAACAAATTGGTTTGCAATGATTTAAGAGCAAATTTTAGACTTTCGAGAAGTTCAAAAAAAGTTTTTTTCATGACATTGAGCAACAATTATTACAATTCGGTTTCAAGTTACAAAAAGATTATACACTCTTGACGAAAAAAAATAATTTTTATTACAGTAGCATGTCAAATATTTTTTAACTTTGTATCTTACGAGTTTTCATGTAATTAACTAAAAAGACAAACTGACACAAAATATGGGATTTTTTAATTTTCTTACCGAAGAAATAGCGATAGATTTGGGCACTGCCAATACCTTAATAATACACAAAGACCAGGTAGTAGTCGATAGTCCTTCCATTGTAGCCATCGATGTTCGCAAAAACGAACTCAAAGCCGTAGGGCTCGAAGCCGCTATGATGCAAGGCAAAACACACGAAAACATCAAAATAATCCGACCTCTAAAAGACGGTGTAATTGCCGATTTTGAAGCATCGGAAATGATGATCAAAGAAATGATTAAAAGCATACCGGTGCTTAAAAAAAGATTATTTCCACCCAAACTAAAAATGATTATTTGTATTCCTTCGGGAATTACCGAAGTCGAAAAACGAGCTGTTCGCGACTCGGCAGAAAAAGTAAACGCTTCTGAGGTATATCTCATACACGAACCCATGGCAGCTGCCATAGGTATGGGTGTGGACATCACCAAACCCAAAGGAAATATGATTATTGATATAGGAGGAGGCACCACCGAAATAGCCGTAATTGCTTTGGGTGGCATCGCCGTTGAAAAATCGGTTAAAGTTGCCGGCGACATCTTTACTTATGACATTATCTATCACATGCGCACCCAACATAATTTGCATATAGGCGAAAAAACCGCCGAACGTATCAAAATAGAAGTAGGTTCGGCTTTGGACGAATTGGAAAATCCGCCCGAAGATATTCCCATTCAAGGACGCGACATGCTGACAGGCAAACCCAAACAAATAATCGTATCGTATAAAGAAGTAGCCAAAGCCATTGACAAATCGTTGTTGCGTGTTGAAGACGCCATCATGGAAACTCTTTCCAAAACACCACCCGAACTATCTGCCGATATTTACAATTCGGGGATATATTTGGCCGGAGGCGGAGCTTTGTTACGAGGCTTAGATAAACGTATTTCGCAAAAAACCGATTTACCGGTGTATATTTCGGAAGATCCTTTGCGTGCCGTTGTAAGAGGAACCGGTATAGCCCTCAAACATTTTAAAAAATATAAACCCATTTTGTTAAAATAAAATTAGCTTTGACCAGCTTTAACTTTCAATCAGCATGATTAAACTTATCCGGTTTTTAACGGCAAAAAAAAGTTTTGTGCTTTTTATACTGCTTGAAATAACGTCTATCATACTGATTATCAACACCCATAACTATGCTCAAACCAAAACACACAGTTTGCAAACCACTATATCGGGTATTATAAACAGCAAGTTATCGGTTATTGAAAATCATTTCAAACTAAAAGAATACAACAAGCAGTTATTAAAACAAAATGCCGAATTGCTCAACAAATGGGTACAACCCGAAACGCAAAAAAGCCCTTTGTTAAAAGAACAATACGGCTTTATCCCTGCTTTTGTCATCAGTAATCAATATCAATTCAGTCACAATACCATTTTGATAAACAAAGGCAGAATAGACGGTATCCAACCCGACATGGGTATTATTGCCCCAAACGGAATAGCAGGTATCGTGCAAAAAACATCTAAACATTTTGCCAAAGCCCTCTCGATTTTGAATACCGTAACCAAAATAAATGTTGCTCTCAAAAACAGCAATTATACGGGATTTATGCGTTGGGAAGGACAAGACCCCAATATTTTTTCGGTAATTGACATGCCGGTCAATGCTCAAATAAAGGTAGGCGATACCATTGTAACCAGCGGTGTATCCAATATTTTTCCCAAAAATATTCCCATTGGAAAAATCATTGATTTTAATACCGTATCGGGACGAAAAAGTTATAACATAAAAATTCAATCGTTTACCGATATGAGCAATTTGGGACCGGTATATATCATCAAAAATATTTATAAAAAAGAAGCCGATTCGTTAATGCAAGACAAATGAATTACAATACAAAACATATCGTACTAATTACCGTATTTTATTTATTACAAATAATTTGGTTTAATCATATACTTTTGTTCGGCAAGTATATGCCTGTTGTGTTTTTGTTGCCTGTTTTGTGGTTGCCTCTTGAAAAAAACGAAGTAACCAACTTGTTACTGGCTTTTATTTACGGCATATCCATTGATTTGGTTTCCAATACCGGCGGTGTATTTGCAGCTACTTCGGTAACAATAGTTTACCTGCGAAAAATATATTTTTTTATGGTAAAAAATCCCATGCAAGACATTGAAAAATTTCAAATTAACAAAATCGGTTTTGTCCAAAGAGCTCCTTATTATCTAACCTTTATATTTTTGGGACAAATATTCGTCTTTTTGTTCGAATCGTTTCATTTTCCGTTGGTTTGGCACAAATTACCATACATTTTGGTCAATACTTTGATAACTTTTATATTTTTTACTTTAATTGACTTGTTGTTTTTAAGCACCGATAAACAATGAAACAAAAAGCCGTTATCATAGGATTACTGATTAGTTTAACATCAGCCGTTATTTTGGGGCGGCTGTTTTATTTGCAAATAATTGATACTCAATACAAAAGCTTAGCCTTACGCAATGCCGTAAAAAAAGAATATATCATACCCGAAAGAGGATACATATATGACCGCAACCATAAATTATTGGTGAGTAATTTGCCTGTTTATGACGTAATGGTTGTTCCCAAACAGGTCAAAAATTTCGATACGATTTTGTTTTTAAAATATACGGGATTAAGTAAAGACGCCCTACTCAAAGCCTTGCAAAAAGCCAAAAAATATTCATACAACAAAGCTTCAATGGTTATTTCAAAACTGTATAAGAACGAAGTGGCTCTATTGCAAGAAAAAATTTACAAATTTCCGGGATTTTTCATTCAAAGACGTGCCATACGCAAGTATCACACCCGTTCGGCAGCCAATATTTTGGGTTTTATACGCGAAGTAAATGAACACGAACTCAAAAAAGACCCTTTTTACATGCCCGGTGATTTGATTGGCAAATCGGGCGTTGAAAAATCTTATGAAAAAACATTACGAGGCAAAAAAGGAGTAAAATATTTCCTCACCGATAAATTTAACCGAAAAATCGGAAGTTACGAAAACGGCAAATATGACACTTTGGCACAAGTTGGAAAAGACTTACAACTTTCTATTGACATTAATCTGCAAGAGTTTGGCGATTCGTTAATGAAAGGTAAACGCGGCGCCATTGTTGCCATTGAACCTCAAACAGGTGAAATATTGGCTTTGGTAACGGCTCCTTCATTTCCGCCTTCCTATCTAAGCGGTCGAAACAGTTCTAAAAACTTCAACAAACTTTTTCGCGACAAAATAAACAAACCTTTGTTAGACAGAGGTTTACAGGGTGAATATCCCCCCGGCTCCCCTTTTAAAATGCTCAACGGATTAATAGCTTTGCAAGAAGGTGTAATTAATTTGCAAACATATTTTGTGTGCAATCACGGTTTTAAATACGGTAAACGGGCACACATGTTCTGCCATTGTGGAGCCAACGGGCGACGCGTCCGGTTACCATGGGCTATTACCAAATCGTGTAATACTTATTTTTCAAAATCATACATCAACGTTTTAAACAAATACGATACACCGGAAAAAGGAATAGATGTTTGGCACAACTACCTGACCCGTTTCGGATTAGGTCGATACCTCAATACGGATTTGCCGGTAGGTTCCAAAGGTTTAATCCCCGACAGCAAATTTTATAACCGGTATTACGGTAAGGGCAAATGGCATGCAACTTTTACCATTTCAAACGGAATCGGACAGGGAGAAGTGCTCACTACCCCCATTCAACTGGCAAATATTACAGCTGCCATTGCCAACAAAGGCTATTTTATTACCCCTCATGTCATCAAAAAAATAGACAACGACACAACGCATATCAAACATTTGTATTTTGAGAAAAAACAAACCGGTATCGATTCAATTTATTTTGACGATATTATCAACGGCATGGCTGCCGTATATAAAACCGGAACCGCTCAATACAGTCGTCTCAAAGACATTGAACTGTGCGGCAAAACCGGAACCAGTGAAAACAAAACCCGTATCAACGGTAAAATTGTCAAACTACCCGACCATTCGATTTTTATTGCTTTCGGTCCAAAAGAAAATCCGAAAATCGTAGTAAGCGTATTTGTTGAAAACGGTGGATACGGGGCTACCATTGCCGCTCCCATAGCTACGTTGATGATTGAAAAATATTTGAAGAAAAAAATAACCCGAACAGACCTGTTGCAACGTATGTTTCAAACCGATTTGAACAATATATATCAAATGAAAAACCATGAGAAACAGTAGAAAAGCAAGCATATTCGATTACGATTGGTTAAGCGTTTTGATCTTTAACCTACTGGTGCTCATTGGTATTGTAAGCATCTATTCGGCTACCTATCAACCGCAACAAACCGATATCTTACAAAGTTTTTACGGCAAACAAACCTTATGGTTTGCCTTTAGTTATGTTTTGATACTTGCCGTTGGATTTTTTCCTTTAAAAATTATCAAAAATAACGCTTCATTGTATTATTTGACCGGTTTATTATTATTGATTTTGGTTTTAATATTCGGCGCAAACATCAATGGTAACAAATCGTGGTTTCGATTGGGCAGTTTCAGCTTGCAACCATCCGAATTTGTCAAACTGGCAACCATATTGGGACTGGCAAAACTATTAACCGAACCCGATTTTAAAATTACAAAAGCAAAAAATCTGTTGCAAGCAGTTGTATTGATATTGACACCGGTATTTTTGATACTGTTACAACCCGATTTGGGTTCGGCTATTGTTTTTTTGTCATTATTTTTGGTTTTATATCGAGACGGGCTCCCCATTACCTATTATTTGTTAGCAATATTTATTGCCGTTTTGTTCATATTAACCATCTATTTTGGTCAAACCAAAGTGCTTCTGACAGTCGCAAGTATATTTGTATTAACAAACGCTTTGATATACTTATTGTATAAAAAACTTTTTGTTTGGCAAACGGTGTTGTTGCTAGGCATTGCCGTTGTTACCATTTTGGGTAGCAGCTTGGTCTTTAACAAAGTTTTAAAACCTCACCAACGAAATCGCATCGAAATAGTATTGCATAAGAAAAAAGATGATAAAGGAACCGGCTATAATTTAAAACAAGCTTTGATAGCCATAGGTTCCGGGGGAGTATACGGGCAAGGTCTTCTAAAAGGAACCCAAACCAAAGGTAACTACATACCCGAACAACATACCGACTGGATTTTAACCGTCGTGGGTGAACAATGGGGATTTGTGGGCACTTCAATTGTCGTATTGTTATACACCTTATTATTGCTTCGTTTAATTGTTTTGGCAGAACGACAAAAACAAAAATTTTCGCGCATATTGGGTTACGGGTTGGTCAGTATATTGTTTTTTCACTATGCTTTAAACACGCTTATGGTTATCGGGTTGTTTCCTACCATAGGTATCCCGCTTCCGTTTTTAAGTTATGGAGGATCATCACTCTGGGCTTTTACGCTTATGTTGTTTATTTTTTTAAAATTTGACGCTCACCGTATCGAAGATTGGTAATTTTTATCATTGGTGATTTTTCTTTCTATTTTGTCCTTAACCGATTATCGATTTGTAGCCGTTATAAAAACTTTTAGTTTTTTAAAATAATATTAAAAAAAACAGCAAACATTATAAAATTAACGTATTATCATATTAATTGTTTAAAAAAAATATTCAAAGTCAGGATTATTATTAGTATTTTTGGTTTATCAATCATAAAAAAAATTAACATTATGTCAGTAATTAAAGTAATTGAGCTCATGTCAAGCTCCAAAAAAAGTTGGGAAGATGCGACTGCCAAAGCAGTAAAAAAAGCCGGCAAATCTATCAAAGAAATACGTTCCGCTTACGTTCAAGACCAAAGTGTAGTGGTCAAAAACGGTGAAATAGTAGAATATCGGGTCAATTTAAAAGTAAGTTTTGAAGTAAAATAAACTTAATAAAAACACGAAACAAAGCGACTGTAAACATGTATTAACAGTCGTTTTTTTTTGTAATAAAAAAAGAGACTGCCCCACCTGAGACAGCCTCTACTAACTAACCAAATATATCCTAAATTATGAAAAAAACTACTTTTTATATCAAAATCAATAAGAAGTAATCCTGTTAAAATTATAAGACAAAAATACAAAACAACCCACCTTAAAAATATCGCTAAACGAATAATAAATATCGAATTTCGATAATAATTTTTTGTTAATAAAACATTGTTATATATATTTTTTTAAAACATTTTAAAAAATAATCGTAAATTTGCGTCAAAAGCATCTCTAATAAATGAAAAATTTTTTTGAAGAAATAAATATCGACAACAGACTATTGGTTATTAAATCGGAAAATTTATCAAAAACCAACATCAAGCTTAACACCAAAAGAAAAGGCTTGCCTATTCAATTTCATTTTGATTTATCCGGTAAAATATTATTTTCAATCATAAAAGGCACGCACAAATTAGAGTTACAACCAAACGATAGTTTGTTTTTTTTTAATCCCAAAAACATTATTCCCATCGAAGCCATAATAAGTCCCGAAGGCAAAATGTTATCTATTATGCTTTCGTTGGAAGCCATACATCGCCTGCTTGATAACTTTGCCATTGATTTTAGTTTTTTCAGTCCGAAAAACACAAAAAAAAAGTTGTATCAAAAACGAAAATTAAGTGCCAACGAACTTATAGTTTTAAATCAAATTTTTAAAAGAGAGATCACCTCACCTATTGATATCATATTTATCAAAGCCAAAATTATCGAACTTTTTACTTATTATTTTCACCAAACAACAATCAAGCAAAACAATGACTGCCGACAACTTAAAAACGAAAAAATAGTTGAAAAAATCAAAAAAGCCAAACAAATTCTCATTGAAAATATCAATGAACCCCCTCCGATAGAAAATCTAGCCGACGAAGTTTTGTTGCCAATCAATGTTTTAAAAAAAGGTTTTAAAGAGCTCTACGGCGAGCCTATTTACAAATATATTTTAAACTACAAATTGGAACTTGCGCGTCATTTGCTTTTGAGCAAAAAATACAGTGTTAAAGAAATCAGCTATCAAATGGGATATTCGGCACCAACTCATTTTGTTGTTGCTTTTAAAAAGAAATTTGGAATTACACCTAAAAAATATATTCAAAATTCGTAAGATTATGTATAAAAAAACTTTAACCGTTACGGCATTTTTCGGAGCTATTGCCATTATACTGGGAGCCTTAGGCGCACATGCCCTAAAAGACAAACTCGATCCGGTTGATTTGGCCAATTACAAAACAGCTGTATTTTATCAGATAATACATGTTATAGGTATTTTGGCAATTAACAATTTTAGACAATTGTCATTTTATATCAAAATCATGGTAAGTCATATATTTTTGACCGGTATTGTGCTATTTTCGGGGTCGATTTATGCAATTAGTTTGGGTTGGTTGTCAGCAAAAAAAATATGGTTTATTCCTCCTTTCGGGGGATTTATGTTCATAGTGGGCTGGTTAATTTTGGGTTTTGGTTTTTGGCAATCGAGAGATTAAATGGAAAAACCGACACGAACCGGAAAATAAAGATTGTTTTGGGTATATAACAAACCGGATTGCAAATATAATGTATAAGCATGACATCGACTTAATCTGATTTTGATGCCGGTCATAAACTCACCCAGAACACTTCCTTGACCGTCGGTATTGTAAGGCCAAATCATATCATAACCCGCTCTTATACCTATAAACGGGTTTACAATTCCGTTTGAAACAAAAAAACTGACATCGCCATACAAATTCAATCCTCTATGTGTATCGAGTTGTATATATCCGGCTCCGATACCAACATTAACCCGTTCGTCAAAATCCCAACCCCAAATCAAATTAACATTGGTTCCGTTATCATGCATTTGCAATTGTGTGGTTTTATCGGACAAAGTCGATAAATAATTTTTGAGCCAAGCACCTTCCACTTTTATATAATGACGCACATCGGTTGCCGTATATTGAGCAAAATTTTTATTCGAAAATAGAAAAACTACAAAAAACAAAAGGTATTTGAAGTTCATATTGATTTAAAATGGTTTTAAGCAAAGTTAAAAAAATAAAGAAAGACAAACGATATTAGTCATAAAATCTTTCTTCCACAAATTTAATGGAAGATAGGTGTTATTATCCGTTTTGTCGGTTGCTACATAATGAAACTTTGATACTGATTTTGTAACAACTCATTTATATGGGTTGCGTAGCCTATAGTGTGTTAAACGGCATTATTATTCTCAATCAATCATAAATTTTTAAAACTATTCAAACCCAACAAGTAATTCGAACCAACTTTAATTGTTTAAATAACAACTAATATTTTCGGCTCAAATATAAAATTCTGATTTACAGATGAATAACCTCATCATAAGCAGCCGCTACGGCTTCCATAACCGCTTCACTCATGGTTGGGTGCGGGTGAATGGATTTTAATAGCGAATAACCGGTTGCTTCCGCTTTACGGGCAGCTACTATTTCGGCAATCATTTCGGTAACATTGGCACCTATCATGTGAGCACCTAATATTTCGCCGTATTTTTTGTCAATAATTATTTTGACAAAACCGTCGGGGGCTCCGGCTGCTTTGGCTTTGCCACTGGCTGTAAAAGGAAACTTGCCTACTAAAATTTCGTGTCCGGCTTCAACGGCTTGTTTTTCGGTATATCCGGTTGATGAAATTTCGGGGTCGGTGTAAACAGCTCCCGGAATATTGTTATAATCGATAGTTTCGGGGTCATGTCCTGCAATTTTTTCGACACAAGTTATTCCTTCTGCCGAAGCTACATGTGCCAAAGCAGGTGTATTGATAACATCACCTATTGCATAATATCCGTCGATATTGGTCTGGTAATATTTATCAACTTTAATTTTGTCTTTTTCAACTTCAATACCTACATCTTTCAATCCGATATTTTCAATATTCGATTTGATACCCACAGCAGACAATACGATATCGGCTTCCAGTTCTACTTCGCCTTTTTTGGTTTTGACAATTGCTTTTACTCCTTCGCCTGTTGTATCAACCGAAAGTAATTCGGACGAGGTCATTACTTTTATTTTCGATTTTTTGAACGAACGAGCCAATTGTTTGGATATTTCTTCGTCTTCTAACGGAACAATACGGTCCAAATACTCAACTATGGTAACTTGTGTGCCAATACTGTTGTAAAAATAAGCAAATTCAACCCCAATGGCACCCGAACCTACTACTATCATTGATTTGGGTTGTTGATTGAGCGTCATGGCTTGTCGGTAACCAATCACTTTTTTACCGTCAATTGGCAAATTGGGTAATTGACGGGCACGTGCTCCGGTTGCTATAATAATATGGTCGGCGTTAATCACGGAAGTTAATCCGTCTTCATGAGTTATTTCCACCTGTTTGCCGGGCAATAGTTTTCCAAAACCTTTGATAACGGTAATATTATTTTTGCGCATTAAAAATTCCACCCCTTTGCTCATACTCTCAGCTACTCCCCGACTGCGTTGCACCATAGCCCGAAAATCAACCTCAGGTTCGGCAACCTGCACGCCGTAATCGGAAGCATGTTTGATGTAATTAAATACTTGTGCACTTTTGAGTAAGGCTTTGGTCGGAATACAGCCCCAGTTAAGACACACGCCTCCGAGATTTTCTTTTTCGACAATGGCTGTCTTAAAGCCCAATTGAGCCGCTCTAATGGCTGTTACATATCCGCCGGGACCACTCCCTAAAACAATTATATCAAATTTCATATCTCCTTTTTTTTATTATTGATTATCAACACATTACTAAAAAAAATACGTAAAAAACGTTTTAGCAAACGAACAATTTTTTTATATCGGTATTAAATGTATGATCAAATTGAATTTGGTTCCAAATATACATTTTTTAAAAAAAATATAGGTGTTAAAAATCAGATAATAAAATTGTTTGTGTGTTACTGTCGATACACAATCAAAATTGTTTTTTCTTAAAGGTCGGCTTTATTATTCGATTTTATTTTTGGCTTTCTTATGAAGCTTTTTTAATTTTTTCGATCAAAGTTTCGGATAATTTTTTTTCGACGTATTCTTTATTTACAATCAATTTTTTTCGTTTGGTTCCGGGTAGTTTAAACATATCGTCTTTGAGCGTTGCTTCTACCAATGAACGTAGTCCGCGTGCTCCCAATTTGTATTCAATGGCTTTTTCGACAATATAATCCAGTGCTTCATCTTTTATAAGGAGTTGAATACCGTCCATAGCAAAGAGCTTGATATATTGTTTTACCAGTGCGTTTTTGGGTTCGACCAATATGCGTTTTAGCGTTTCTTTGTCGAGGCTGTTCAAATAAGTCAAAACGGGTAAACGCCCTATGATTTCGGGTATCAATCCGAATTTACGCAAATCGGTAGGAATGGCATATTTCAAAATATTTTCCTCGTCGATATGTTCTTCTTTTTGAGCTTGATAGCCCAAAGGTTTTACATTGATTCGTTTACTGATAATTTTATCGATACCGGCAAAGGCGCCTCCGGCGATAAATAAAATATTTCGGGTATTAACTTTTATAAACTCTTGATTGGGGTGTTTACGTCCGCCTTGCGGAGGCACATTGACTATGGTTCCTTCGAGCAATTTTAATAGAGCTTGTTGCACGCCTTCGCCTGATACATCACGTGTAATGGAAGGGTTATCGCCTTTGCGTGCTATTTTGTCTATTTCATCAATAAAAACGATACCTCGTTCGGCTTTTTCAACATCATAATCGGCTGCTTGAAGCAAACGGGTCAAAATGGTTTCGACATCTTCACCGACATAACCCGCTTGAGTTAAAACCGTTGCATCGACAATAGCAAAAGGCACATCGAGCATTTTGGCAATGGTTCGTGCCATTAGGGTTTTACCGGTTCCGGTTTCGCCTATCATAATTACATTGCTTTTTTCTATTTCGACCTCATCGTCGTCATCGTCTATTTGTAACAAACGTTTGTAATGATTATAAACCGCCACCGCCAAGGTTTTTTTGGCTTCGTCTTGCCCTATTACATATTGATTGAGGTAGTTGTATATTTCTTGTGGTTTTTTTAGTTCGTCCAGGGTTTTGATAAAATCATCACCGTAGCGATTTTGCAATTCGTTACGCGAAATTTCGTAAGCTTGACGGGCACAATCGTTGCAAATATAACCGTCTATACCCGAAATCAACATTTCGACATGTATTTCGGGACGTCCACAAAAAGAGCAGCTTCTATCTTTCATTTGGGGTTATTTTTTTCGTTCCAATACTTCATCTACCAGTCCGTATTTTTTGGCTTCATCTGCTCGCATCCAATAATCGCGGTCGGCATCTTCTTCTATTTTTTTGATATCTTGTCCGGTATGTTTGCCCAATATTTGGTATAATTCGTCTTTTAATCGTAATATTTCGCGGGCTGTAATTTCGATATCGGAGGCTTGACCTTGCACGCCACCCAAAGGTTGATGTATCATTACACGGGCATGTGGCAAAGCGGCACGTTTGCCTTTTTCACCGGCTGCCAACAAAACGGCTCCCATTGAAGCGGCTAAACCGGTGCAAATGGTTGCTACATCGGGGCGTATGTATTGCATGGTATCGTATATTCCCAATCCGGCATATACACCGCCACCGGGCGAATTAATATATATTTGAATATCTTTGGATGCGTCTAAACTTTCCAAAAATAACAACTGTGCTTGCAATATGTTGGCTACGTGGTCGTCAATGGCTGTACCCAAAAAAATGATTCTATCCATCATTAATCGGGAGAACACATCCATTTGTGCTACATTTAATTGACGTTCTTCAATAATGTATGGTGTCATACTGTTCTCAAAGGCATCGAGACTTAAACTGCTTATACGTTTTTTGTCTTGTGCAAATTTTCTAAAATCGCGACCTAAATTTTTCATTTTTTCTTTTTTAATTGTTTTATCGCTTCCCAGTTACGATTATTTGTTAATATCCAGAAATTTGTTAAATCCGATACGTTTTTTTTCTACCGGAATGTTTTCACGGTATAAATTGACCAATTTCTTTTTGATAATTTGGTCGGATAATTTTTTTACTTCTTCTTCGTTTTTTAGCACACCGGCTGCTATTTCGTTAAGTTGTTCTTCGTCGGGTAATTCTTGACCGTATTGTAACATTTGCAATTTAAGTAAGTCTTTTACTAAATTTAACAAATCGTCATAGGTTACTTTGATGTTGTATTTTTGGGTAATTGCCTCTTCAATAAGTTGATATTTTAAGCCTTTTTCGGTTTGTTTGTATTCTTTTTCGGCTTCTTCGTTGTTAATTTTTCCTTTTGAATCTATTTCAATCCAACGGATTAAAAAGTCTTTGGGCAATTCTACCTCTATACTTTCCAAGAGTTTTTTGGTTACGTCGTTTAATAATTGGTTGTCGGCGGTTTGTTCCAATTGTTTTTCAATATCTTCTTTTATAAATTTTCTTAAAGCTTCTTCGTTTTCAATTTTGCCTTCACCAAAAATTTTATCGAGTAATTCTTTGTTGATTTCGGCGGGTTTTAATTCAAAAGCACCTTCAATTGTAAATGTAAGCGGCACTTTCAGGTCGTGCACACGGTCGTGGTCTATGTTAAGTGCATGCATCATGGTATGTGGGTCTTTGTAAAGTTCGTCCGATTGAAATTCGACCGTTTCACCTTTTTTCTTTCCGATAAGTTTTTTTTGAGCTTTGTCGGTTAAATCGCTCATTTTAACGGTTGTTTGGCTATTGACAGCTTCGGTTTCATTGGTAAAAGTTCCCAATACAAAGCTGTCTTTTTTTATTTGGTCAATATCGGAAAAACTGCCGTATTGTTGTTGTATTTGTTCTACTTCTTTATCGATCATTTTTTTATCGGCAGTTATTTTGTAGTCGGTTATGCCTTCGATTTTGGACAAATCCACATCTATTTCGGGAGCTAAGCCCAAATCAAAGTTGTATTCAAATTCGTTGGCGGTATCCCAATCAATTTCTTTTTGTTCTTTGGAAGGAATGGGGTATCCTAAAACGGGTATTTTATTTTCTTCCAAATAATTATTGATTGCATCTTGCATCAAATTATTTACTTCATCTATTATTAAAGCTCTTTCGTATCTTTGTTTAACCAGTTTCATTGGGACTTTTCCTTTGCGAAAACCGGGAATTTCAAGATTTTTTCTATATTCTTTTAATTTTTTTTCAACTTTTTCAGCATAGTCATTTTGGTCAATTTTTATGCTGATTTGTGTTGTTAATCGGTCTAATTTTTTATTGTCAATTTGCATGTGAAACGTTATTTAAATTTGTTTTGCAAAAGTAAGCATAAAATACGAAATACAAATGTTTTAGGTCAAATATCTTTATGGAAACTTATTATGGTTGTTCTTATATCAAAATGGTATATATTTTAAAATAAAAAAGCCACTCCTTCGGGAGCGACTTTTGTCATGAAAAATTGTCAATAATTAAACAAATGCACTTTCTTTTTTCAAATCTTTTACCAGAACATAGTAAAAAGCTACGCGCATTTTTTGTCTGATTTCTTTAAATTTGGCACAAGCTCCATCTAAGGCTTTTTTGGCTTCCTTAGCATCGGTTATACCTAATTTTTTTACGATAAAGTTGTCTTCTACTCTTTTTAGTTCGGCATCGTCGCCGCAAGACACCAATGAAGCATCTTTTAAGTAGATTGAAGGACCTTGAGATTTAGCTATAGCTCTTAAAAGGGCATCATCGGCAGAAACGCCAACTTTTTTTAATTGTTCAGCAGCTTTAGCTACTACATCATCGAATTTGCTCATAATGGTAAGTTTTAATTTATTAATTCATCACAAATTTACTAATTTATTTTTAATTTCAAAATTATTTCACAAATAAAGGTTTATTTTTCATCCATGCAGTTACTTCGGTTTTGACTTCTTCAATGATTTGGTCGTTTTCAATATGTGTAATTACTTTGTCGATAAGGCTAACAATTTTGTCCATATCATTTTCGGTTAATCCTCTGGTTGTAACTGCGGGCGTTCCAACTCTGATACCGGAGGTTACAAATGGCGATTTGTCGTCAAAAGGCACCATATTTTTATTGACGGTAATATGAGCACGCACCAAAGCGTTTTCGGCTTCTTTGCCCGATACGTTTTTATTGCGTAAGTCAATCAGCATCATGTGGTTGTCGGTTCCTCCCGAAATAACTTTATAATTTCGATCGACAAAAGCTTTTGCCATGGCTTTGGCGTTTTTGCGCACTTGCAGAATATAATCCATGTATTCATCTTGCAGTGCTTCGTTAAAAGCCACTGCTTTGGCGGCAATAACATGTTCCAAAGGACCGCCTTGCATTCCGGGAAAAACCGCCGAATTTAAAATTGCCGACATCATGCGTGTTTTTCCTTTGGGTGTTTTAAGTCCCCAGGGATTTTCAAAATTTTCACCCATCAATATCATACCGCCGCGCGGACCTCTTAAGGTTTTGTGTGTAGTTGTGGTAACGATATGAGCATAAGGCATCGGATCGTTTAATATACCTTTGGCTATCAATCCGCTGGGGTGTGATATATCTGCCATTAACAGTGCGTCTATTTCGTCGGCTATTTCTCTAAAACGGGCAAAATCCATATCACGCGAATAAGATGAAGCACCGGCAACTATTAATTTGGGTTTGTGTTGCAGGGCTGTTTGTCGCATTTGGTCGTAATCTATTCTTCCTGTTTCGGCATCGACACCATACGATACAAAATTGTATAATTTTCCGGAAAAATTAACCGGTGAACCGTGCGTTAAATGTCCTCCGTGCGACAGATCAAATCCCATAACGGTATCGCCGGGTTTTAAAACGGCAAAATACACCGCTGCATTGGCTTGCGAACCCGAGTGTGGTTGCACATTGACATAAGCGGCACCAAAGAGTTCTTTGGCACGGTCTATTGCCAATTGTTCTATTTCGTCCACTACTTCACAACCTCCGTAATAACGTTTTCCGGGATAACCTTCGGCATATTTGTTGGTCAGCACCGAACCCATGGCTTGCATAACATCATTGCTGACAAAATTCTCTGAGGCTATCAATTCCAAACCTTCGGTTTGACGTTCCACTTCTTTGTTTATTAACGCAAATATTTGTTTGTCTTTCATACTTTTATGATTATAATGTATTTTAATTTGATATTGAGAATGACGAATAATAATTAAAGGCAAAAATCATAATATATTGAATACCTTTAACTTATTATTTTTCGGGTATATTTTTTAAGGTTTCTTTTAGGTATTGCCAAAATTTTTGCACCGATTTGATACTGACTCTTTCGTCGGGTGAATGTGCTCCTTGTATGGTGGGACCAAAAGATATCATTTCCATATCGGGATAATGAGATTTGATAATTCCACATTCCAATCCGGCATGACAGGCTACAACTTTGGGTTTTTCGTGATACATTTTTTCGTACAAATCGGTCATGACAGACAATATTTGAGCATGAGGATTGGGTTTCCAACCGGGGTAAGAACCCGAAAGTTCCACTTGTAAACCACCTAACTCGTAAGCCGATTTTAAATTGTTAGCCAAGTCTTCTTTGGTGCTTTCGACACTGGAACGGGTTAAATTATCGATTTGTATTTGTCCGCCGGCGACATTGACACTTGCTACGTTGTTGGAAGTTTCAACCAAATCTTCCATATCGGGGCTCATACGAAATACGCCGTTGTGAGCCGCATAAACGGTTTTTAGCAACTTATCTTGTGCTTGTTGTTCCATTACTTTTTGAGGCATATCGACTTGTTCAAAAACAAAGTTCAAGTTGGGGTCTTGTCGGGCTTGTTCCACTTTGATGGTTTCGGACAAGTTTTGCATATCTTCAAGTATTTCGGCAACTTTATCTGCGGGCAGCACCACTATGGCTTCGGCTTCACGTGGAATTGCATTGCGTAAGCCTCCGCCGTGAATTTCGGCTACTTTCAACCCTTTTTCGGCAGCTTTATACAATAATCGGTTCAAGATTTTATTGGCATTGCCTCTATACAGATGTATATCCATGCCGGAGTGTCCGCCGGTTAATCCTTTCACTTTGATGTGATAGGCTTTACCGTTTTTATCGGTGTCAATTTCATTATATTTTCCTTTGGCGGTTATATCAATTCCACCGGCGCAACCTATGTCTATTTCGTCATCTTCTTCGGTATCGAGATTGAGCATAATTTCGGCTTCCAATATACCTTCTTGCAAATGTTGAGCTCCGGTCATGCCGGTTTCTTCGTCAATGGTAAACAAGGCTTCGAGAGGCGGGTGCGGAATGTTGTCGGAAGCCAACAATCCCATAATTGCCGCTACTCCTATACCGTTATCGGCTCCGAGGGTAGTTCCGTCGGCAGTTACCCAATCACCGTCAATTAACATATTGATACCGTCTTTTTCAAAATCGTGTTGGGTTCCTTTGTTTTTTTGAGGCACCATATCCAAGTGTGCTTGCAAAGCAACGGTTTTTCGATTTTCCATTCCGGGAGTTGCCGGTTTTTTGATTATGACATTTCCAATTGGGTCTTCAAAAGTTTTCAGTCCTAATTTTTGACCGAAATCGAGCATAAATTGTCGCACTTTTTCTTCTTTTTTGGAAGGTCGGGGAACTGCATTAAGAGCTACAAAATTTTCCCATATCTCTACGGGGTGTAACTTGGCTATTTGGTCGTTCATATTTTTTTTCATGATGATATTTTTAAGTTTGTTATAAAAGGTGTGTTATATAAAAAAAAGACATACGCTATGGCATGTCTTTATTTTTTTTATTGTTTTTCAAATGTTTTTTTACAATTTGCAAAGGGATATATCTACCTATAAAATAAGCGGTTAGCATGACAGGGATATAATATTTGAGTAAAATTTCTTGTTGTCCCCATTGTTTCATCAACAAGAAAAAAACGGCGATAGCCAATAATACGATTATATCTAAACCCAATAATTTTTGACGCAGATTCATAAGTATTTATTTTTCGGAAAATTCTCCCATAGCTGCATATTTTTGCATTCGTTTTTCGACGAGTTCATCAACCGGTATTTTTTTCAATTCGGCATAAGTTGCAACAATTTTACGGGCTACGTTTTGAAAAGTTTCTTCGGGTTTTCGGTGTGCTCCTCCTATGGGTTCGGGTATAATATCATCAATCAAACCGAGTTTTAACATATCTTTGGAGGTAAGTTTGAGAGCGTTAGCCGCTTGTTCTTTAAATTCCCAACTTCGCCACAAAATAGAGGAACACGATTCGGGTGAAATAACCGAATACCAGGTATTTTCGAGCATAAAAACACGGTCGCCAACACCAATACCCAAGGCGCCTCCCGATGCTCCTTCACCTATGATTATGGCTATTATAGGGACTTCCAATTTGGTCATTTCCAATATATTGCGTGCAATTGCTTCGCCCTGACCTCGCTCTTCGGCTTCTATACCGGGGTAAGCTCCGGGGGTATCAATTAAAGTAACTACGGGAATTCCGAATTTTTCAGCCATTTTCATCAAGCGCAAGGCTTTGCGATATCCTTCGGGGTTGGCCATTCCAAAATTTCGGTATTTTCGTTCTTTGGTATTTCGTCCTTTTTGCATACCTATAAACATGTAGGTTTGATCGCCTATTTTGCCCAGCCCGCCAATCATGGCTTTGTCGTCACCGAAACTGCGGTCACCGTGCAATTCCAAAAAGGTATCACCGGCAAGAGCTTTGATATAGTCCAAAGTAAAAGGACGATCGGGATGACGTGATAATTGCACACGTTGCCAAGGCGTTAGGTTTTTAAATATTTCTTTCTGTTTTTTTTCTATTTCTTTTTCAATTTTTTTACAACCGGCATCAATCCCTGTTTCTTCGGCTATTTCATAACATTTTTTCAAATTATTTTCAAGCTCTTCTATCGGTTTTTCAAAATCCAAATATTCCATAGTTTTGTGCTTTGGTTAATTTTGTAAAAGTAAAAAAATCTCTTAAAAAAGCCTATGAATTTAACAATTTATCTGTATTTTTTTCTTTTTTGTGTTTAACAATCGTATTTAAAACGATGATAATCAATATAATAAAAGAACCCAGATAAAAATTTCGGGTCATTTTTTCATTATCACCCAACAAAAGAACTGCCAATACAATTCCGTAAACCGGTTCCAAATTGATAGACAGCATCACGGTATAGGGACTGAGGTATTTCATAAGAGTGATAGAACGGGTAAAAGCATAAGCCGTGCAAATACTTGCCAGTATAAACAGATAAATCCAATCATTGATACCGGGTGTCTGAATTTGTTTTAAATCTCTCATGAAAAACAGGACCAAACTCAAGAACAAAAAACCGTATAAAAGTTGAAAAAAAGACAATTGCACTCCCGATTGGTTTTGAACAAAAATACCGTTTATCACCGAAAATAATCCCGACAAAAAAGCAGCTGCAAGTGCAAAATATACGCCTGTAAAATCTACCTTTTCAATTTTTAATAAAATAAAAAAACCTGCAAGAATTGAAATTCCGAGCAAGATTTCATGAATGAAAATTTTTCGTTTAAAAAACAAAGGTTCTAACAACGAAGTAAAAAAAGCCCCGCTTGATAAGGTTACCAACGTAATGGATACATTGGATACTTTGATGGCATAAAAAAACGCCAACCAGTGCAGTGCAATAATAATACCGCCTGTCAAATAACGCAACTGATTGCGCCAACTCCAATATTTTAATAAATTTCGTTCTTTTGGGCTTCCTCCCATATAGCTCAAAAGTATCAATGAAGCCAATCCCATTCGGTACCAAGTCAGACTGAGATAATCGAGATGAATAAGCGCTCCCAATACAGCGGTAAAACCCCAAATAAATATAATAAAATGAAGGGACAAATACGCCTTGATATGTGATGAACCGGTATGCGGCATTCTCAGAGTTTTTTATTTTTTTGCCCGAATTACCAAATAAACAGCCAAAATACCAAATACAATGTTAGGCAACCATGCCGCCCAAAACGGACTAAACCCCGATTTGATAACCATAATACCAAAAATACGATCAAACAAGATATAAATCATGGAAACGGCTATACCAAAAGCCAAATTGCCCCCCATACCACTGCGTTTTTTTTGTGAAGCCATAGCTACCGCAATAAAAGTAAGAATGAAAGCCGAAACGGGCAAACTCATTCGTTTGTATTTTTCGAGCTCAAATTTTTTGACATTTTTTGAACCGCGTAATTTTTCTTTTTTTATAAACCGGTTCAATTCTGCATAATTTAAGCCTTCGGCGATATAATTGACCGGTGTCAAATCGTCGAGCGTAAAATTAAAAACCGTATCTAGCGTTTTTTGGGTTATAACAACTTCTTTATCAGGTAGATATACACGTTTTCGCACATTGTGCAAAGTATAATTTTCTTTTTTCGGATTGTAAACAATTCTATCGGCAAACAAGCGAATTTTTAAACTGTCGCCGGTTATTTCTTCCAATACAAAATTGGTTGCCGACTTATTGGCATGATTTAAACTATTGGCATATATATAATGTATAGAATCAATTTGGCGATAAACATCATTGGTTTCACGGGCTTTGTAACTTTTGCTATGCACGTATTTAATCCAAAATTCATTATAACCGATACGAGCTTTGGGTATAATTGACAAGTTTAACAACAAAACAGTTAAAGCTATAACAAACGCACCTATCAAATAGGGTCTTAACAGTCGCATAAAAGGCATACCTGTGTTAAGCATGGCTATAATTTCGGTTTTTTGTGCCAAACGAGAAGTAAACCAAATAACCGATAAAAACAAAAATATAGGAAATAGAATATTAAAAAAATACAATAAGAAGTCGCCGTAATAAGAAATAATTTCGTGAAAAGGAACTTTGTGTTCCAAAAATTTATCGATACGTTCCGACAAATCAAGAATAATGGAAATAGGCACAAAAAGCAACATCAAGCCCAAAAAAGTTCCAAAATATTTTTTTAATATGTATTTGTCTATTATTTTCAAATTGATTGCGTTTTGGCAAATTTACAATTTAATGTGTAAATAGAAACAAGAGAATTTTGACGATCAACATCCGTAATTTAATTTTCTAAATTTTTTATCCGGTAAACCATACCCAAATACAAATTGCAATTGCTTGTTATTTCAATCGGGTAATATGCTCAAAGCCTTCTGCTCATTTTTTTTACCATCATTTCTTTCCACGGTTTAAAATCGCCGGCTATGATATGTTTTCGGGCTTCGCGCACCAACCAAAGGTAAAAACCCAAATTGTGAATAGAAGCAATTTGTTTACCTAAAAATTCGTTGGCGGCAAACAAGTGTCTCAGATAAGCTTTGCTGTAATCGGTATCTACAAAAGTAATACCCATAGGGTCAATGGGACTAAAATCGTTTTTCCATTTGGCATTTTTTATATTTATGGTTCCTTCCGAAGTAAACAGCATACC
>JAMONO010000117.1 GCA_027065715.1 Flavobacteriales bacterium | reverse complement strand
TTTCTAAATATTTAAAATTTTATTCCAAATCACAATTAATCCATTCGCCGTCTAAGTTGGCTCCTATTTTTTTATAAAAATCGATGGCCGGTTTATTCCATTCCAAGACTTGCCAGCGGATGCGTTTGCATTGATTTTCTTTACCGTATGCAATCACTTTATCGAGTAACCGACTGCCTATTTTATGACCGCGATAGGCTTCTTTGATATATAAATCGTCGAGATACAACGATTTTCCCACCCATGTATAGTAAACAAAATAGAACAAAGCAAAACCAATAATTTCACCACCGGATTTTTCGACCACCAAAGCCTGAAAATAATCTTTTTCGGCTCGCATTTGTGCCACCGTATTGGTAACTTTGTCGGGCGCTTTTTCAAATAGTGCCAATTCTTTAATTAAACCCAAAATTGCTTCATAATCGGTTTCTAAGGCTGGTCTTATTTGGTATTTTATCATGCTAATAATTCTTGTTTTATTCGTTCAAACAATTCGTTTTTTTCACTTTCGGACAAACCGATAACCGATTTAATTCGTTCCTTACCGTGATTTATTTGCAAAACATATTTGTCTTTTTCGCGACGGCAAGGCACAAAATCCACTTGAATGTTTTGTCGAGGTATTGTCCGAACTTTTTCTTTAAATTTCTTATAGTCGGTTATGTAGATAATATTTTCGACATCGAAATGAAATTCTTCCGTTCCATAAGTATTCCACAAAGCCGAACGTAATAAGTAGTAACCAATAAATCCGAAAAACAAAAAAGAAATAAAAATACCTGCATGAAATTTGCCTGTCCAAAGTGCTGTTACAAAAGCAATTAAGGGAACAATAAATGAAATAAAAGCAAAGAAAAACATCAAATACCGGTAAATCGCTTTGGGGGCTTCGACATGTAATTTTAGTATTTTGTTCTCTATTTGGAATTTGGTCATTTATCTTATTTTAAAATTTGACGTGAAATAACCAGTTTTTGAATTTCGGTTGTGCCTTCGCCTATGGTAGTGAGTTTACTGTCGCGGTAAAATTTTTCTACGGGAAAGTCTTTGGTATAACCGTAGCCGCCGTGTATTTGCACGGCATCGGTCGATACTTTGACGCTTACTTCGGAAGCATACATTTTTGCCATGGCGCCGAGTTTGGTCAAATTTTGTTTGGTATCTTTCAGGTAAGCGGCTTTTCTTATCAGCAATTCGGCAGCTTCGATTTCGGTAGCCATATCGGCTAATTTAAAAGCAACAGCTTGAAATTTGCTGATAGGACGCCCGAATTGTTCACGTTCTTGGGCATATTTTAGAGCTGCTTTGTAAGCTCCTTTGGCTATTCCCAAAGCATTGGAGCCTATTGAAATACGTCCTCCGTCTAAAATTTTCAAAGCTTGCACAAATCCGTCGCCTACCTCACCCAGAATATTGGCTTTGGGTACACGACAATTGTCAAAAATCATTTCGGCGGTTTCGCTGGCACGCATACCGAGTTTGTTTTCTTTTTTGCCTGCATAAAAACCCGGAGTGCCGCGTTCCACCACAAAAGCCGTCGCATTTCGTCGAGCTCCTTTTTCGCCGGTTCGTGCCAAAACCACAGCTATCTGACCGGAAATACCGTGAGTTATAAAATTTTTTGCCCCGTTAAGCACATAATATTCACCGTCTTCAACAGCCGTAGTGCTCATACTTCCTGCATCGGAACCGGTGTTGTGTTCGGTTAGTCCCCAAGCACCAATCCATTCACCCGAAGTCAATTTGGGCAACCAACGCATGCGTTGTTCCTCATTTCCAAATTCATATATATGATTGGTACACAACGAATTATGTGCAGCCACCGATAAACCTACGGAAGGGTCTAACTGCGAAAGTTCATCTATTATAGTAACATAATCTTGATATGACAAGCCCGAACCACCGTATTTTTCGGGAATAACGATACCCATAAAACCCAATTCGCCCAGTTTTTTAAAAACTTCTACGGGAAAAATTTGTTTTTCGTCCCATTCCATATAGTTGGGCGCAATATATTGTTTGTTAAAATCTCTTACCGCTTGTGCGATATGGTGTTGTTCTTCGGTTAATTCAAAGTTCATCATGTTTAATCGTTTTTTATTTTTAAATACAAACAAATCAATTTGTGTTTTTGTGTCGGATAATCTTCCACTTGCAATAAATCGTCAAAGGTATGAAAAGCCCCGTTCAAAGTTCTATATGAAACAATTTTTTTTGCCAATTGGTATGAAATATACGGATTTTTTGACAATTCTTTGATATTTGCTTCATTTAAATCGATTTTTAAGAAATTTTTATTCGGATTTTCAATTTTGAAATAGTTCCAAAAGTTTTTTTGAACAACCGGATTGATACCATACACCTCACCCAATTGCTCGCGAATGGCAAAACCGCCCAATTTGTCTCTGTATTTTATAATTCGCTTGGCAAGTTTTTCATTGATGCCGTTCACTTTCATCAAATCGGTATAATGAGCCGTATTGACGGGTATTTTTTGAGACCGAGCAGGAACAGACGGAGAATCTTTTATTTTAAATTTTTGCCAAATACGAGCAATAACTTCAGGAGACAAACCATATACCTTATTGAGTTGTTGCCGCGATGTAAATCCACCAATCGAACTCCGATATTTAACTATTCGTTTAGACAAAACCGTTCCGACACCTCTGACAGTTTGAAAATCGGATGCTGTTGCTTGATTAATGTCGTCGGTTGAAAGTTTATGATTGGTTAATTGTTGTGCTTCATATTTTTGCCCATGCAATTTGTAAACAGGTATATTTATGTAAGGTTCCAGTATCATAAACAAAGAATCGGATATGCCGCTTATCTGTTTAAATTGTTGTTTGGATTGAAAAAAATTTCCTTGTTTACGAAACTTTATCACTTTGTCTATTTGATTCGTCGTCATACCCAAATAATAGCCTCTGTAGTCTGTGAGGTAATTGGGATTAAAGGGATAAATCTTCTTTTGTTTGGATTGTAAAGCCAAATTTTTTAACGAATCATATTGACGCTGCAAGGATTGAGGAACGGTATAAGATTCATGCACCGGTTTGAGCATTCGGTTCATCAGAAAAAGTGCACCTTGTCCCGTCAATATAATGATAAACAGAACAATGACAGCTCTGCGTTGTGAACGGGTAAAATATGGAAACCAATCGGTGTATTTCACTATCGTGTTTTATTATCGACTTTTTTAATGGCTTTTAAGTAGCGGGTTAGTTCTTCACGAACTTTGGGTGCCAAAAATATCAAACCGATAATATTGGGAAAAACCATGGCAAAAATCATGGCGTCCGAAAAATCCAACACCGAACCCAATTTGACCGAAGCGCCGATAACTACAAAAAACAAAAACAACAGTTTGTATATCATGTCAGCTTTTTTGCTGCGTCCGAAAATAAATTTCCAACCTTGTAATCCGTAATAAGACCAAGAAAGCATGGTTGAAAAAGCAAACAATACGACAGCTATGGTTAATACAATCGAAAAGTGCGGAATCATGGAGTCAAAAGCAGTAGCTGTAAGTTCTACCCCTTTACCATCCAATGATTTGTCGCCATAGTTAAACAAAGCTTGTCCGGTTTTTTCAATGGCATGCAAATTGGTGATTATCAAAACCAAAGCGGTCATGGTGCAAATAACCACCGTATCGATAAAAGGTTCTAACAAAGCAACAATGCCTTCACTGGCAGGATATTTGGTTTTGACTGCCGAATGAGCAATGGCTGCCGATCCTACACCGGCTTCGTTAGAAAAAGTTGCCCGTTTAAATCCTTGTATCAATACACCTATAAAACCGCCCAAACCTGCCATGGGTGTAAAAGCATTGGTTACAATCAATTTAAAAGCCGTCGGGATAAGATTAAAATTCATAATCAAAATGATAATAGCGGCACCCACATACAAAACAGCCATAAAAGGAACTATTTTTTCGGCGACTTTACCTATCCGTTTAATTCCACCTATAATAACTATACCTACCAATACAGCCAAAACAATACCGAAATAAAATCCGGCATCTTGTCCGTTTAGTCCCAACAAATTGGTAAACATTTTTGCCGACTGATTGGCTTGAAACATATTACCTCCGCCAAACGAACCGCCTACTACCATAACGGCAAAAAAGACCGCCAAAAATTTACCTAAACTGCCTTTGCCTATTTCCGCCAATCCTTTTTTTAGATAATACATCGGTCCGCCGTAAACGGTTCCGTCTTCATCGACATCGCGATACTTAACTCCGAGTGTACATTCGGTAAATTTGGAAGCCATACCCAACAAACCTACCAAAATCATCCAAAAAGTAGCTCCCGGACCTCCTATGGCAATAGCTACCGCCACTCCGGCAATATTTCCCAACCCAACGGTTGCCGAAAGTGCCGCCGAAAGTGCTTGAAAGTGCGATACTTCGCCATGATGTCCTTCAACGGCAATGGTTTCGGGTATATCTTCATCTGTATTGGGTGTAGGGTCGCCTGCTAGTGTATCGGCACTGTGGTGATCAATATCATCATATTTGCCGGCTACCACTTTTATTGCTGTTTTAAAGAACTTAAATTGCGGTATCTTAAAATAAAGTGTAAAATAAAGCGCTGCCAAAAATAAAATGATAACTATCACCGGAAAACCCTGCCCCATGATAGGTATTTTGTAAAAAATAATTCCTGCCCAGGTATCGGATACGGGTTTAAATTTTTCTTCAATCAAAGCGGCAATTCCTTTATCGGAATCTTGTGCCATTAAATTTAATACAGGTAATAATGTAATCAAAAGTAAAAATTTCCGTTTCATAAAAGTCATAATTTTGGTATAATGAGTGCTAAGATAAAATTTTTTGCGCTAAGGATTTTCTCTTTTGCAGATAAAATAACAAATCAAGTGTTTTTAAAACAAAAAGTTAATTCTTTTCAATATATTTGTAATAAATTGCAAAAATCACAATCATTTTTTTACCTTTATCTCCAAAATCAATAATATATGAAGGCAGAAATCATCGTTATAGTTGCCATGGGAAAACATGGACAAATAGGATTAAACGGCAAATTGCCATGGCATTTGTCCGACGACTTAAAAAATTTTAAAAAAATTACTACGGGTCATACACTCATCATGGGGCGAAAAACTTTTGATTCCATAGGAAAAGCTTTGCCCAATCGCTTGAATATGGTTTTGACCTCAAAACCGGAAAAAGTTCTATCCTACGATGTTTGCCTGTATAATGATTTGGAAAAAGCCCTAAAAAAAGCCCGAATGTTTGATAATGAAATTTTTATAATAGGCGGCGCTTCTCTTTACCGACAAACTTTATCAATTGCCGATAAATTAATTATTACGCACGTTGATTACCACGGAAAAGCCGATACCTTTTTCCCGGAAATCGATTGGAAACAATGGAAAGCTTGCGACCGCCAAAAATTTCATAAAACCCCAAAAAACGATTATGATTTTGAAGTGGTTAGTTATGTAAAAAACATTTAATAAAATCAGCGACATGAGAAAACACAAAATATTAATCATTATCCTATTTAGCATAATTACAAGCTGTAGTAATAGAGTACAAACAAACAATCAAAATACTGATTTGAAAAAGCTCCATTTGCACGGGAAAGTAAAGTCTGTAAAAGAATATGTAGTTAAAAATAACAAAAAACAAATTTCAAGAGAAAAGCTATTCAACAAAGATGGTAATTTGCTTAAAGAGATATACTATAATAATGGAAAGTACTCATTTAAAATCAGCTATCAATACAATAAAAATCAGATGTTGATAAAAAAAACATTCGAATCCGAGCATCAATATAGTCAAGAAACTTATAGATATAATTCTAATAATAAACTAACTGAAACTGTTATTACTTATCGTGATAATACAAAAGATTATTTCGTGTATAAATACAATAAAGATGGACTATTAGCTGAAAAACTATTAAAAAAAGGCGATAAAAATAATGGAAAAACGGTTTATAAATATAAAAACAAAGAATTAATGCAAGAAATAAATTTTAATGATGAAGGATTATTAATAAGTTCTAAAACATACAAAAAACAAGATTCCACAAATTTTAGTGTAATAACTAAAATAAGAGATGATATAAAATATAAATTCACCAAAAAAAAGGATACAATTATTATGTGGAAAAAAGCATTTTCCGGCATTCCGGAAATAATAGTTAAAGTATATGACAAAAACCATTATATAATTTCAGAAAAAACTTACAAATCAAAAAAGCTTATTAAAGAGCAAAGTTTTCAATACGAACTGGATCATCAAGGAAACTGGACAAAAAAATTCATTGTTTCAGACAATAAAACGCAATACTATATACAGCGTGACATATTATATTATTAATGAAACATCTTCAATATTATAGACTTTATTCATCAAAATGAAACGGATAAATTAAACCGAACATCATTATAATCTTTGAAATTTTCAAAAAATATCCCCAAATATAAACTACTAATTAAATCACTATGTACATGAAAAGATTTATTAATCCCTGTTTTGAAATCAAACTCTTCCTTAAATATTGAAGCATCAAATGAAATTGTAATATATTGTTTCTTTATAAATTTTAAAGCTCCTAATATCCATCCTGTTTTATCCGTTATTTCTCTGCGGTAATCTACTCCTGATTTCAAAAAAAAGTAACTTTTCCCCAAACTCAAGCCATATTTGATTTTATGATCCTGCAAAATACCGGTTTCAATAAAATCTAATTGACGCCTTTCATAGCGATAGCTTATGGAATTTTGAACTTTTGATTTCTTTACAAATTTGAAATATTTTGTAAGGTCTAAACTCAGTTCATTATTTCCTTGTCCGTCAAATATATATTCTCCCGAGAACAATAAACCAAGATACGTGTTCCTAAGTTCATCCAAAAAAACAGAAGCATTAAACCCAAAAGGCAAACGAGTAGCACCGGAGTATCCCGAACTAAAATAATTTACTCTAGGTACTGTCAGCATTATACAGCCTCCCCAATTATAGGTGCCCGGAGGCAAATATAGCGTACTTTTTATATAATTCGGGTATGCATCTAAAACCCTTGAAACAGATTCTATAAAATCCATTACCAGCAATGATTCGGGAATAGAATCTTGTACTTGGGGTGTCCAATAATGTTTAATACGATACTCCTTTTTATCAGCTTGTTCGAATAAGTAAGTAAAACCAGAAACCCTGCTTCCAATTCTTTATTTGATTGTCGGAAGGCAATTCCAAAATTCCGGATTTTATAATCAAATTATATATTTTCTTTGCATTGACAGAATCAATGCGCACTTTTTCAAACAAAGTATCTTTTTGTTTTTTATAAGAACGAAAAATATAATTGACTAATATTCCTTGTATTCGGTTATCCTTTTTAATAATTTCTATTATTTGTCCGTAATTCTTAAAGCGAAAAGCAAAATCCGCTTGCGTCGTTTTGAAATCCGTAAGTTGAAATTTACGAATCAATTTTTGATTGTTTTTGTACCAAAAGTCAGTTGTATCAGCTTTGAAGAGTCTTTCTTGTCCGAAGAGATTTTGGGTAAAAACAAATATAAAAAAGAGTATATAATTTGATTTTTTCATTTATGTT
>JAMONO010000116.1 GCA_027065715.1 Flavobacteriales bacterium | reverse complement strand
GTTATTGTCGATGCCGATGCTTTTACCCGCACCAATTTACAAAAAGCCAAATACGAATCCAATCCTTTGGAAGACGGCTCGTTATCCAATTACAACGTAGTGCCGGTACCTA
Source organism: Flavobacteriales bacterium (assembly GCA_027065715.1). GTDB lineage: Bacteria > Bacteroidota > Bacteroidia > Flavobacteriales > Flavobacteriaceae > WGBX01. Next base: position 7,497 of record JAMONO010000116.1, on the reverse strand, counting down.
TGACATCGCTTACACGAGAAGCCTTAAAAGACACCGGATTGGACAGCAAAAGTATGACTCGAAGCAAAAATATGTTTGCCTTGGGCATGTTATATTGGTTATACAGCAAAGACCCGAAATATACCGAAGAATTTTTGAAGAAAAAATTTAAAAACAAACCCAAAGTAGTCGAAGCCAACATCAAAGCTTTAAAAGCCGGCTACAATTTTGCCGACACACTTGAATTGATGCCTACCCATTATGTTATCGCTCCTGCTCATAAGAAAAAAGGAACCTATCGTATCATTATGGGAAATCAAGCTACTGCTTGGGGATTAATGGCAGCCGCTCAAAAATCGGGGTTGGAACTGTTTTTAGGTTCATATCCCATTACACCGGCAACCGATATCTTGCACGAATTGGTCAAATGGCGTCATTTGAACGTTACGGCTTTTCAAGCCGAAGACGAAATAGCCGGTATCAGCTCGGCTATAGGCGCTTCGTTTGCCGGCAAACTGGCGGTAACAACTACCTCGGGACCCGGTTTGGCACTCAAAGGTGAAGCCATCGGACTGGCTATAATGCTCGAAATTCCTCTTGTGGTGGTCAATGTACAACGCGGAGGTCCCTCTACCGGATTACCCACCAAGACCGAACAATCCGATTTGATGCAAGCCATGTACGGACGTAACGGCGAAAGCCCGGCTATTGTCATTGCAGCCAAATCGCCTGCCGACAGTTATGATATGGCTTTTGAAGCCGCCAAACTTACTTTGGAACACATGACTCCGGTAATTTTACTTACCGACGGATATATTGGCAACGGTTCGGAACCCTGGCGCATCAAAAAACTCGATGAGATGCCCGAAATAAAAACATATAGAATAACCGAATATGTTGAAGATTTTCACCCCTACAAACGTGATCCCAAAACTTTGGCACGCCCGTGGGCTATACCCGGAACACGAGGACTGGAACACGTAATAGGCGGTTTGGAAAAAGATAAAATAGAAGGAACCGTATCGCATGACCCCTTAAACCACGAAGAAATGGTCAAACTCAGAGCCGAAAAAGTGCGTAAAGTAAAAGACTTTATCCCTCCGCTCCAAACCGAATTTGACCAAGAAGGCGACCTGTTGGTTGTAGGTTGGGGAGGCACTTACGGAAGTTTAAAAACAGCCGTGAGACGTTACAAAGAAGAAAATCCGGAAGCCAAAGTCGGATTGGCTCACTTTAATTACATCAATCCGTTACCACATGGCGTAGCCGATACTTTTTCAAAATTCAAAAAAATAATTGTACCCGAACTCAATATGGGACAATTTGCCGACCTGTTGCGTATGACTTATCCGCAATTCGAATACATTAAATATAACAAAGTGCAAGGTTTACCTTTGGGAACCGAAGAACTCATGAATCAATTTAACAAAATTATTAAAGGTGCATAACTATGACAACAAATATCAAATATACATTTAAAGATTTTGCCAGCGACCAAGACGTAAGATGGTGTCCGGGTTGCGACGATTATGTAATATTGCGTTCCATTCAAAAGGCTTTGCCCGAAATCGGAAAAAAGAAAGAAGACATAGTATTTATTTCGGGTATCGGGTGTTCTTCCCGTTTTCCTTACTACATGGACAACTACGGAATACACGGTATTCACGGCAGGGCTGCTGCCATAGCCACCGGAACAAAACTTGCCAATCCTAACCTAAGTGTTTGGGTAGCTTCCGGCGACGGCGACTCTATGGCAATAGGTGGTAATCATTTTATACATGCCATTCGTCGTAACATCAACTTGAATTATATACTGTTTAACAACGAAATATACGGGCTGACCAAAGGGCAGTTTTCTCCCACTTCACTTTTGGGGCAAAAAACCAAATCTTCTCCTTATGGCAATGCACAAGCACCTTTTAACCCGGGTGAATTGGCCATTGGAGCACAAGCCAAGTTTTTTGCCCGTGCCGCCGGCAATGATTCCAAATTACAAACCAAATTGTATATCGAAGCTGACAAACACAAAGGTTTGGCTTTGGTCGAAATATTGCAAAATTGTGTCATCTTTAATGACGGTGCTTATAAAGACATCGCAGACAAATCGGTTAAAGAAGATGCTCAATTGGTTGTAGAACACGGCAAACCCATGATTTTTGGCAAAAACAAAGATAAGGGAATTGTGTTAGACGGCATGAAACTAAAAGTAGTTAAAATAGGTGAAAACGGAATTACCGAAAATGATATTCTGGTACACGATGCCCACGAGCCCGACCCTACCTTACATTTGGCTTTAATCAACATGAAAGCACCCGTTGTAATGGGTGTTATCAGAGCTGTCGAAGATGAAACCTTGGAAGAAAGAGAAGCCAAAATAACCGAAATAGCCAAAGAAGTCAATAAAATACAGTCGTTTGAAGAACTGCTGTTTTCGGGACAAACTTATGAGGTAGAATAAAAATGATTTATAATCAAAAAAAAAAGAGACTGACGAAAAATCAGTCTCTTTTTTTTGATTAAAATTTGAGAAATAATCGGGGTAAACACAAATAAAACGATATTTTCTTTTCAACTGAAAGAAAATTTGTTTAAAACAATAAAGATAAATCGGCTATGACAAAAACACACTTTATTTAAAGTGATAAATATATTGGATTAAATGTCCTTCGCTATCGGGTTTTAAGGTTGAAAAACTAAATGAGTTGGTATTGAGTTCTCTTACTTCCAACTCAATTGTTCTATTATGTGTTGCAAGCATGGAATTGGTTGTCGAAGTCAAATGTATTTTAATTATTACAGGCGTTCCTTCTATCAATTCCCAACTTCCGCTGTTTTGTATATCATTGTTGTTGAACTCAAAAAAATTACTGTCGGTTGAAAATTCCAATTGAGCCGATTCAATACTTTCCGAACCCGTTTTTTTACCGTTTCGAAACATATCTACGTATTCACCATTCCAAGTTTTGCCGGTTAAATATTCGGTAGCCGAGGGAAGTTGTTCAATATCTTCCACTTTGTGACATGAAGTAAAACTGATACCTATAAGTAATAGGCTAACAGCAATAAGAATTGCTTTTTTCATAATTATAAATTCTTAGGTTAACACCACAAATATAATCAATTTTTATTAATAAATTGATTGCATTTTTGTAAAAGTGCAAAATTTTTGTATGAATGTCATGATCTAACCTATAAACGGGCAGTAAAATAAAAATTTGTCAATGAATTCTATGCATCAAATCGTAAGCAAATTTTTGCCACATTTTTTTTTCTTTTTCCGTAATATCAAGTTTATGAAGATAGTCCATGGATTTTCGGGTATAAAAATTGATTTTTTGTTGCGCACTTTCCGCTACTTTATAAGCGTCAAAAATTTGAACCACTTGTTGAATCAATTTTTCGGTATCAACTTGATTTGAATTGTAAAGTTCGATAAGTCTTTCTCTATCGGCAGCCTTGGCTTTTTCCAAAGCACTTAGATACAAGAATGTTTTCTTTTTGTCAATTATATCCCCGCCTGTTTTTTTTCCGAATTTGCCTGCATCGGCATATACGTCAAGGTAGTCATCTTGAATTTGAAAAGCCATGCCAATATGTATGCCGAATTGGGCAATATTTTTTCGATTGTTCTCGTCAGTTTGTGCAATTATAGCTCCAAATTTAAGTGCAGTTCCCAACAACACGGCGGTTTTTAGGCGTATCATTTCGAGGTATTGGTTTATGGTTACATCGTTGCGTTGTTCAAAATCCATATCCATTTGTTGTCCTTCACAAACCTCCAAAGCCGTTTGATTGAGCAAAGTTACCAACTGTTTGAACACCGGTTCAGGATAAATTTCGAGCATCTTATATGCAAGTATCATCATGGTATCGCCCGACAATATGGCTGTATTTTCATTCCATTTGGTATGCACACTGGGTTTGCCGCGTCTGATTTCGGCCTTATCCATTATATCATCGTGAATAAGGGTAAAATTGTGAAAAATTTCGATGGAAGCAGCACCTCCCAAGCTTTCTTCAAAATATTTGCCAAAACTTTGGGTAGCCAGTAGAACAAGTAGCGGACGTATGCGTTTTCCTCCGTTTTGCAAAATATATCGCAAAGGCTGATACAAGTAACGGGGCTCTTTATCTGGAATTTGTTGAAATAAGTATTTTTCAAAAGCTTTTTTTAAATCATCGAGCTGCTTCATATCCGGTTATTTGTCGATAAAAATACGATTTTTTTCATAAAAAAATGCCGGACAAAAAAATTTTGGACCGGCAATTTTGAAACAAACAAATGTGAGATAAATGAGGCTAACACAAGTTGTTTGTGTGACACGACAAATATACAAAAATATTTTTATAAAAAAATAAAAATTTGACATCATTTTAACATTAATTACATCAAATCGATGCCCGGTTGGTTTCAAAAAAAAATTTGAGCCATAAATGTTTTTGGTAATATTGAATAAAAATATTTATCTTGCTCATCAAATATTTTAAAAAAATTTTAGCTTATGAAGCTTCAACATTTACAAAAATGGGAACAAACCCGGCAAATGGGACCTTGGAAATACGCTTTGATTTACGGCTCTATATGGGCTTTATTTGTAGTCGCTTTTGTTTTTGTAGTCAATTCGTTTGTCAAATTTGACGAGAGGTTATTCACCTTTTCCGGTTTAGTATTTGCCTTAGCAATCTATTGGGTTACGGGCATCGTATTATACCGTTTTATTATTTGGCGTGCCAAAGAAAAGGTATATCAACAATGGAAGAATCAAATTCAAAATTAGACACCTTAAAAATCGGGGCGAATGCCAACACGAAAAGCAAATTTAGGCGAATATAAACCGTTTACACTTTGGTAATTGCTACGCCAAATGGCATCGATGCGAATAAAACGCAAATTTCCGTATCCGATATTTTCCAATCCGACACTATACTCGTAATAAGGCTTGTCATAAGGAGCCGCATAGGCTAAGTTTGACCTGTTGACAGCTTTGTTTGCTTCCGATATGCTTCCGTAAGCAATTCGAAAAGAGGTAACCGTTCGCCATTTTAATTTTCTTACAAGCGGAATACGGTTAAGAATAAAACCCGTAAAGTGATGTTCAAAATGTCCTACAACATAAGCATCGGTAATAAAATCATAATAGTTTAACAAACTGAATGTATTGGGTTTTAAAATCAATACCTGATTAGCCGGTATGGGATTGAGCAATGCCAAGGGCACCGTACCGAAAGTTTTGCCGGTCTCAACCGTTATATCGGTTTTGCCTATTTTGCCCAGCAAAACTCTTTGCATATATCTAAATTGGATTTTGTCATACGAAAAATCACTTCCCAAACCACCAAATCCGTGATGATAATTGACAATAAACGACGGATAAGGATTTTTGCCGTATCGTTGTTCTACACCCAATCCGTAAACATCGCGTCCCGGAGTATAAGTGAGATAAAAATCACTGCCTACATCGGTTACCTTGTGATATATTTGTCCGTTTACATCATAATCCATACTAAAAAATTGTCGGTCAGCCGGTTCGTAGGTTTTGTAAGAAGGTATCAAGCCGAAATGAAAATTTTTGGCTATCCGATAATCTATTTTTAAACTTTTTTCGCTTATGCGCGACAAGTAATAATTTTTGCCTCGCGACAGAACAAAATTGGAACCGAAATTTTCAACAAACATAATATTACTGACATTGAGCAAATTTCGGGCTTGTTGTTCATAGTCGTCGGAAACTGTTGCGGTAAGTTCAATACGAGGTTTGTATGACAACAAATATTTGGCTTGCAAGCCGTATTTCCACTTTCGATCTTCGGTGCCGAAAGCTGCGTGTCCTATCAGTCTAAATCGGTCGTTGTTGGTCTTAAAAGTCCGCAAACCGGCTTCTATGCGTAAACCTTCCACACCGTTCTTACCAATGGTTTTAAATATGGGTCCGAATTGAATTGAGTGCCCCAGACCGGCATATCCTGTTGTAACAATATTAATCCACTTGGTAATATTTTGTATGCGTTTTTTATTTTTAACTCGTTCAATTAAGCGGTATGTTTTTTGATTTTGGGTCAATCCGTTGTAGTTCTTCCAATATACACTGTCTTTTTCAAACTGATGCGGATTGTATTTTTCAATTTTTTTATCATAAAATTCCGGCGCAAATTTTTGTTTAAAATCATAATCCGAATACCAATAAGTTTTTTTTATGTTTAAACCTTTATTCTTGTCGTTTTTGTCCAACAAGGTAAAATCGCCTTCAAACATATCGGACTTGGGTAAATAAATACTATCGTTTACAATGGTATATTGTTTTTCTATTTGCACACCTCTAACAAAGTTTACGTTGGCATCTTTCTTCAATTTCATGTTGATTTTGGTAACGGCAAAATTTTTGTCCGAAACCAAAAAATTACCTTCAAAAGCCAAATCTTCGTCTCTACGCGGAAAAAAATAGATGTTGTAAAATTTTTGATTATTCTTTTGAATGCTGTCATACAATAAGTAATCGTAGGTATCAAAACCGGTAGTCGAAATCGGGCTGACAAAAGGTTTGTTAAACAAATTGAACGTGTTTTTATAAATGTCCACTTCGTCAAATTTATTTGCCATACGGTCAAACACAAAGCCTTGTTGATAAAAACCTTTGCTTTTTTCGGCTTCAACATCGATGCGTTGCTTTTTTAAAGTATTGTCTCCGTATATATTATAAACAATTTCTTTAATGTATATGGGAATATAGTAATTGAAACCTTCGCTGTCAAAAGGCAATTCTTTCAAAATATTATCGTAGTCTTTTTTAAATATCTTTTTCAAAAAAATCGTATCAATACGATTAAGACCTATTTCGGTAGTTTCAAATTTTTTGTAAGTATAACGATTTACTTGTTTTAGTCCGTTTTTTTTGCGTCTTTTCCAAATTTCTTTAAGAATTTTGTATGCCGGATTTTCTTTTTTTTTCAGTCTTTTTTTGGGGCGTTGCACAATAACCACTTCGTCCAAAACATTGGCTTGCTCTTTTAAAACAACTTTGTAAAAAGTTTTTTTGGGATTTACCTTTACAACTTTGGTTTCATAACCGGTTGCCGAAAAGGTCATCTTACCCCTTTTGCGACGGGTTTTGAGTTTAAATTCACCGTTAAAATCGGTGGTAGTGCCAAATTTTCCCTTTGCCATATAAACATTGACAAAAGGAATGGGCTCATTGTTTTCATCCAGCACAACACCTTGATATATAATTCGTTCGGGTTTTTCTTTTTTGGATTTGTCTGTTTGTGCCATTGTGTTATTGGCAACAAATAAAAGACTAATCAAAACCAATAAAACTCGCTTCATTCCATTTTCATTTTAACGGGTCAAATGTAAGAAATTTTTGTTACAAATTTTATGCCTCAATTATGTTGCAACAAATAATTGTTTAAAGCCGATTAAAATTAGAACAGTCTTACAGCATGTTTATAACGAATTATTAATCAAACTGCTTGTTGAAATACCCGCTCAATCGACCTTTTGGCTTAATTGTTTTACTTCTC
>JAMONO010000115.1 GCA_027065715.1 Flavobacteriales bacterium | reverse complement strand
GAAAAAGGAGACATTAGGGACTATAATTTTTTACAGAAACTTTTTAACGAATATCTGTTTGACGGTGTAATTCACTTAGCTGCCGAATCGCATGTAGATCGTTCTATTGAAAATCCTTTGGCTTTTGTTGAGACCAATGTTATCGGCACGGTTAATTTGTTAAACGCTGCCAAAAATTATTGGAAAGAAGATTTTGACAACAAACTTTTTTATCATATTTCGACAGATGAAGTTTACGGTTCGCTTGGTAATACCGGTTTGTTTACCGAATCGTCGCCTTATGAGCCTCATTCGCCATATTCCGCTTCAAAAGCTGCCGCCGATCATTTTGTGCGCAGCTATCACGATACTTACGGCTTACCTACAGTAATTTCGAACTGTTCAAACAATTACGGTCCCAATCAATTTCCCGAAAAATTGATACCTCTGTTTATCAATAATATCAGACAAAACAAGCCGCTTCCTGTTTACGGTGACGGTCAATATACACGCGATTGGTTGTATGTAGTGGATCATGCCCGTGCCATAGATTTGATATTTAACAAGGGTAAAACCGGCGAAACATACAATATTGGCGGTTTTAACGAATATACCAATATTGATTTGATACATTTGCTTTGTGATTTAACCGATCGGAAACTCAATAGACCGCAGGGCACTTCGCGTCAATTAATCACTTTTGTAAAAGACCGCCCCGGACATGACAGGCGTTACGCTATTGATGCTACTAAAATACAGAATGAATTGGGGTGGAAACCGGAGGTGAATTTTGAACAAGGATTGTCGGAAACAATCGACTGGTATTTAACAAATGAAACTTGGTTGCAAAATGTTACTTCGGGTGCATACTTGAAGTATTATGAAAAAATGTATCGAAACAGATAAAAAACAAGCAAAGGATATACAAAGTTTCGGTTGTTGTTCTCTTGAACCGGTGAAATTTACAAATATTTTTCCACACTTTGAAAAAATATCTTGAACCACCGCTTTTATCCTTACATTTGCTTTTATGAAAAATCGTTTGAAACAGTTACCCGAACAAGCAAATTTGAAACGAAAAATTTTTCGAAAAACCATACAAAAAATCAAAAAACGCCCCCCAAAGCAATTTGATTACATCATGGCTGATATACATGAACAGGTTTTTGAAAATACAGATTGTTTGACTTGTGCCAACTGCTGCAAAACCACCAGTCCGATTATAACCGAAAAGGATATTGAACGGATTGCCAAATTTTTAAAATTGAAGCCCAAGCAATTTATAACCCGATATTTGCAAAAAGATACCGACGGACTATGGATGATGCAACAAATACCTTGTGTTTTTTTGGCATCGGACAATTATTGCATCATATACGAAGTGCGTCCCAAAGCATGTCGCGAATATCCTCATTTAGACAGAAAAAAGAATAAACAATTGTTAGATTTGCATTTAAAAAACACCAAAATATGCCCTGCTGTTTATGATGCCTTGGAAATATTAACCGAAAAAATGTAAATTTGCTTTATGATTTTAGTTTACACACCTAAGATAACATCACGTCTTAACTATATTTTTAGGCATATTTTTGATAATATTATTTTAACACCTGTTAAATTCACTACCCGTATTGAAGAATTTATTGCTTACAACGGTGCCAAATTTTCGTATGCACCGCAATCGCTCGGTGGCGAATTTCATATTCAATCTCATCCTATTCTTTTTCAACAAGGTATTAAGACCAATGAAATTAAATTCGGTTTTTGGGATAACGAACCGATATTTTTTGAAGTGCCTCGTTCGGATATTCCTTTTGACATTTTTGCCGCCGGTTTTTATTTGCTTTCCCGATACGAAGAATACTTGCCGCATCAACTCGATCAACACGAACGCTACAACTACAAAAACAGCTTGTTAATACAACACAATATGTTTAATAAACCTATATTGGAAATATGGGTGGACAAATTTAAGCAAACCCTTCAAGAACGTTTTCCCGATTTGACCTTTAAACAGCGTTCTTTTTATTTTGAGCCGCTTATCAATGTCAGTATGGCTCGACTTTATAAAGGCAAAGCCTTTTTAAGATTTTTGTTGGGAGGTTTTAACGATTTGTTACATTTGCGTTTTCGTCCGTTTATATTGCGAAACCAAGTATATTTAACCCGAAAAAAAGACCCTTATGATACATTTGACGAACTGCTTCGCTTAAAAAAGAAGTTTCAACACCCTATAACTTTTTTTCATTTATTGACAACATACAGCCTGTTTGACCATAATATTTCGACCAATAAAGCTTCGTATCAAACCCAAATCAAATTTTTGGCCGACTATGCCGATACAGGCTTGTTGGCTTCCTATTACACCATGGACGAAGAACATACCCTCGACAAACAGAAAAAAAAGTTGGAAAACATCATACATAAACCCGTTTTAAAGGTAAGGGCACATTTTAACAGGATAAAAATTCCCGGTTCTTATCAATCGTATAACAATATGGAATTTAAAAAAGATTATTCTATGGGATATAATCATAAAATCGGATTTAGAGCCGGCACTTCAATTCCTTTTTATTTTTATGATATCGAAAACGAAACAGCCACACACTTATTGTTGCACCCCACCGTAATATCGGATATTATGCTAAAATACCAATACCGTTTGTCTGTTGAAAAAGCCGTAAAAATTATGATTGACGAAGGCGAAATTATTAAGAAATACGGCGGACATTTTTATCCGGTTTTTCACAATTTTATTTTATCGAACATCACCGATTGGAAAGAGTGGAACCAATTGTATATCAATACCGTAAAACATTTTACTCAACATGTATAAAGCTAAAATAACCGACATATTTATAGATTTGGACCACACGCTTTGGGATTTTGAAACCAATTCGAAAAAAGCTTTTGAAAAATTGTTGAACAAACACCAAATACCGGTCGATATAAACGATTTTGCAGAAGTTTACGAACCTATTAACCAACAATATTGGGAGGCTTATTCCAAAGGAATAAAAACCAAAGAAGAAGTCAAATACGATAGACTTATTGATACTTTTAAGTCATTGAATATCAGTATTTCAAAAGAAATGATACATTTGATTGCTCATGAATATTTGGAATTATTAAAAACGGAAAAAAAATTGTTAGACGGTGCAAAAGAGTTGTTGGAATATCTAAAAGAAAAATATCGTTTACATATTTTAACCAACGGTTTCAAAGAAATTCAGAAAGAAAAAATGCAACATTCGGGTATTGCTCATTATTTTGAAAACATAATTACATCGGAAGAAACGGGTAAACAAAAACCACACCCCGACGTATTTAAGTACGCCTTACAAAAAGCCGAAACCTTTGCACACCAAAGTTATATGATTGGCGATAATTTTAAATCTGACGTTTTGGGGGCTCGCAATGTCGGTATGTATGCCATTCATTACGACCCTATGGGATTAAATAATGTGGATTATAAAATTATACCCAAAGTCAGACATTTGTCCGAAATTAAAAACATTTTATAATTATAACTGCATATAATTCGATCAAAATCGGAGTTGTCAAAATAAATCATTCAACAAACTGTCATCGACCAATTCGGGTATTGTTACTTTTAAGCGTGGATTTTCGTTCATTGCTCTTTGTATGGTAAACATGGCATTATCGTTTCGTGCCCAACTGCGACGACTTATACCGTTGTTTACGTCCCAATATAACATTTGTTTTAAACGGCGTTCTGCCTCTTTGCTTCCGTCGAGCAACAGACCAAAGCCACCGTTGATTACTTCGCCCCAACCTACGCCGCCGCCATTGTGAATAGAAACCCAAGTTGCTCCTCTAAAACTATCGCCAATGACATTTTGCACAGCCATATCGGCGGTAAACATAGAACCGTCATAGATATTGGAAGTTTCTCTAAAAGGCGAATCGGTACCCGATACATCGTGGTGGTCTCGACCTAAAACAACAGGTGCCGACAGTTTGCCCGAAGCAATCGCTTTATTAAAAGCTTCGGCTATTTTGATACGTCCCCATGCATCGGCATACAAAATACGAGCTTGACTACCCACTACAAGTTTGTTCTGTTGCGCACCTCGTATCCATTGAATATTATCAGCCATTTGTTGTTTGATTCGTTCGGGTGCCGTTTGCATCAGTTCTTCCAAAACCTGCGTGGCAATTTCATCGGTTTTTTGCAAATCTTCGGGTTTGCCGCTACTACATACCCAACGAAAAGGTCCGAAACCGTAATCAAAACAAAAAGGTCCCATGATGTCTTCGACATACGAAGGATAGCGAAATTTATCGCCATTCATAATATCGGCGCCCGCCCTGCTTGCTTCCAACAAAAAGGCATTGCCGTAATCAAAGAAATAAGTTCCTTTTGCCGTATGTTTGTTAATGGCGGTTACCTGACGACGCAATGAGGTATAGACATATTCTTTAAATTGGTCAGGATTACTTGCCATCATTGCGTTTGCTTCTTCAAAACTCAAATCTACCGGATAGTATCCGCCGTTAAACGGATTGTGCAATGAAGTTTGGTCGCTTCCCAAGTCTATTTTGATATTTTCGGTGTCAAATTTTTCCCATACGTCGATTACATTACCTACATATCCGAAAGATATTACTTTATTGTCGGTCAAAGCCTGTTTGACTTGTTTGGCTAATTGGTCAATATCATCAATCAAAACATCGACCCATCCTTGTTCGTATCGTTTTTTGGCAGCTTTGGGATTGACTTCCGCCACAACCGAAATTACACCGGCAATATTTCCTGCTTTGGGTTGGGCACCACTCATTCCGCCAAGACCCGAGGAAACAAACAATATCGGTTCATCTTTGGATTTGCCAAATCGTTCGGTTATAATTCGTTTGGCGTTTAATATGGTAATGGTAGTGCCGTGTACAATACCTTGCGGTCCTATATACATGTAACTACCGGCGGTCATTTGTCCGTATTGGGTATTACCCAAAGCGTTGTGCCGGTCGTAATCGTCCAATGAAGAATAATTGGGTATCATCATACCGTTGGTTACCACTACACGGGGGGCATCTTTGTGCGAAGGAAACAACCCCATAGGGTGTCCGGAATACATAGCCAAAGTTTGCTCGTCGGTCATTTCGGACAAATATTTCATGGTTAATAAATATTGTGCCCAATTTTGAAAAACGGCACCGTTGCCGCCATAAGTTATCAACTCGTGGGGGTGTTGTGCTACTTTGGGGTCAAGATTGTTTTGTATCATCAACATTATGGCTGCCGCTTGTTTGCTGTGAGCCGGATATTGATCTATACTACGGGCAAACATCTCATAGTCGGGGCGAAAACGATACATGTATATGCGTCCGTATTTATTGAGTTCATCTGCAAATTCGGGCGCTAACACTTGATGCCATTTTTTAGGAAAATAACGCAAAGCGTTGCGAACCGCCAATTTTTTTTCATCTTTGGTCAAAATATTGCGACGCGGCGGTGCGTGATTTATAGTGGTATCATAAATTTTGGGGGCAGGCAGTTCGACAGGTATGCCTTGTCTTATAGCTTGTTGAAAATCGTTCATCTTCATTGTGTTTTTGGGTGCCTCTAAATTACGATATTTTTCTAATTTTTGAATAGAATATCTTTTTGAATTTCAAAAAAAAAAATCAATTAATAAAGCCACATCAGTAATTTGGCACCACACATTCAACATAAACCATTATTTTGAAAAGATTTATTAGATTTGCAAAACAAAAAACCAATAGCAGATGCCTAAACTAAGCAAATCCGAGATAGAAAAGATAAAAAGTATACCTCAAAGCGAACTGGCAAAAATTGTTTTAAAAACAGCTCGCATGGAACAATCGGTATATGATTACATTTATATCAATTATTTGGAACCCGAAGCAGGTGTACAAAAACTTTTTGAAAAAACCAAACTCGAAATTAGTTTATTGTATTTGAAAAGTTACAAAGGATATTCCGAACAATTGAAATTAAAAAATATGCTGACAGAGTGCAACAAAATTATCAATCAATTTAAAAGAACCACCAAAAACAAAGTTCTTGAAGCCGATTTAATTTTATTTGTTCTTCAATATATTTTTTCATATCCCGAACATTTTTTCGGAACTGCTTTTGTCGGTTTTGATTACAAAGTAGCACAATTGTTAAACAAGTTGATAAAAATTGTCAAAGGTCAATTACACGAAGATTACCTACTGGAATACCAAACCGATATTAACCGGTTTTTAAAAATTTTGCATAAAAGATCTTCGCACATCGACTTGGTTTACGACATGCCAAAAGAAATATAAAGATGTTTACATCAACAAATCGGATTTGAGATTTTGCATCAAATGATTATCTTCTACTTTCCAACCGTAGATTTTAGAAAGTATATATAGATTTTGCAAATTTTCAAACAATTGTCTTTTGGCTTTTAAACGCAGTTCGGACAAGTTGATGTGTTGTTTTATTTGTTCAATCGCTTTGCGATTGATTTCATTCAAATCGTCTTTGGTAAAACGATTTAAGGTGCTTTGTTGCAAATCGTAATATTGAATGGAAGGAAAAATTTCGACCGTTTCAGGTGGTATTTTATCGATATAAATTACTTTGCCAAGACTATCCAAACTTACTTTCATACGACTTAAATCATACGATATTTGTGCTTTGGCTTTGACCAACAAAATAACATTTTTGTCAAATTTCAACAAATCAAACAAATATTTATCGCTGTCGTTATACGAATAAACTTCGTCATAATAAGCCTCAGCCACAACCATTTTGTTCATCATTTGCAAACTTTGGCGTATGGTATGACTTTGGCTTTTAATTTCTTTGTTTTTTTGACGTTCCAAATACAATAAACTCAACAAAATACCGATTATAATACCGGTCAGCAAAACAAAAAATCGTTTCATGTTGTAAATTTTGATAAAAATAACAAAAAAGTTTCAAAATTGATTTATTTTAAAACTTTTCTCATTAAAAATAGTAAATTTGCAATCGTCTATTATAAAAAAATCATTGCAATGAAAAAATACATCTTACTTTTCAATATCATTATCGGTTATTTGTTATCGGCTCAACAAAAGGACAATGTATTAATGTATGTCAATAACAAACCGGTTTATGTCGATGAATTTGAAAACCTTTATACCAAAAACTTGGATATGGTGCAAGATCCGGCACAAAAAGACATTGACAACTATCTGCAACTGTTTATCCGTTATAAATTGGAGCTTGAAGATGCTTATCAAAAAAAATACGACACATTACCTTATTTGGTCAAAGAACTAAAAAAATATCGAAACGATTTAGCCGCCAAATATAAAACCGACGAAGAGATAATAGACAAACTGATCAAAGAAGCTTATGAACGCATGCAGTATGATGTCAAAGTATCTCATATTTTGATACAAACCCCTCCCAATGCCGCTCCGCAAGACACCTTAAAAGCTTATCGTAAAATAATGAAAATATACAAACAAGCGATAGCCGGAACCGATTTTAACGATTTAGCCGTTAAGTATTCGCAAGACCCTTCCGTTAAAGACAATCGCGGCGACTTGGGTTACATCAATATTTTTACAACCGTTTATCCCTTTGAGACCGCTGCTTACACAACTCCCGTGGGCAAAATAAGCAAACCTTTTCGAACCCGATTTGGCTATCATATTGTTAAGGTTACAGACAAACGACCTGCCCGTGGCGAAGTAGAGGTTGCTCATATTATGACCATGGACAAAAAAGATAACAAAGGCAATGTTATAAAAGATCAAGCCGATGCCAAAACCCGTAT
>JAMONO010000114.1 GCA_027065715.1 Flavobacteriales bacterium | reverse complement strand
TATAATCGGTAGTATCACCGCCTTTATCCCCAATCCTTACAGTTTCTCCTGTGCTGAATATTATCCATTCATCATCTGTTCCCATTCCGTTAATATCCATTAAGGTTGTGGGGTTACTATTGGCATAAACATAAGGATTTTGGAAATAATATTTCTCAGCCAAAGGGTCTACACTTAAAAATATACTCGTCTCGGGGTCATAGTAGCGGGCGCCATAATAATACAAGCCTGTTTCTTGGTCGAGTTCTTTGCCGTTGAATTTATAAGGGTTATCATAATCATAGCCGCCTTGTTCTATCATGGTTTCGCCGTAGGGTAAATTTAAAAAGAACTGATAAACCTCGCCTGTGACATCGGTTATCAATGTGCCGGTGCCTAAGTGGTTGGGGTGGAAATGATAGATGTTTTCCGGCATACGGGTGGCGTGCTTGCCCGTGTTGTTCTCCGGATCGTTGGGCGTAAAGGTAATGGTTTTATTTGTTATAAAACGTTTCATGTCTTGTTGTTGCAAGATAATCATTTTACTTTTTCCATCGATGAAAAAGTAACAAAAAATCTAGGCTTACGAGTATTTTTCTAAATTTTTTGTTCGTTCGCTAAACAAAAAGAACTCGCTACGCTCAAACAACTTTTTGTTTTTAAAGCTCACTTCACTTCAAATTTTACGAAAAACCCTCGGTATGCCGTTTTCCTCTCGTAGTGAGCTTTTAGCTTGTAGTTTGTTTTTGCTTCGCTTTGTTTGTTATCGTTTAAAAAAACTTCGATATTCGTTATTAATCGGTTCGATGTCCTATATTCTTTAGAGCCTGATTTCGACTGATTTCTTATTTTGCTTTGCAAGATGTTTTTATTATAACCAGAGATATACACGGATTTGCACGATTTTTTTTGACGCGGATTTAATGGATTTAGCGGATTGACGCGGATTTTTATTTTGCTTCGCAAAATAATAAGAACTCACTGTGCTCAAAACAGCTTTTTGTTTTTTATTTAAGAAATAAATCAATTTACTTTTATCAATTAATAATTATATTTGTCAAAACTCAAATATATATTTTATGTACAGCAATCAATTTAAAGAATATTTACAATCCGGTTTGGAAGAAATCAAACAATCCGGCTTATACAAAGACGAACGCATAATCACTTCGCCGCAAGGACCGGAAATAACGCTAAATACCGGACAAAAGGTTTTAAACTTTTGTGCCAACAACTATTTGGGACTGGCTGATGATCCGGCAGTGATCGAAGCTTCAAAAAAAATGATGAACTTTCGCGGTTACGGTATGGCATCCGTCCGCTTTATATGCGGTACACAAGACAAGCATAAAGAATTGGAACAAAAGCTAGCCGGATTTTATCAAACGGATGATACCATACTATACGCAGCCGCCTTTGATGCCAACGGTGGGGTTTTTGAACCCTTATTCGGCCCCGAAGATGCTATTATTTCCGACGAACTCAATCACGCCTCTATTATTGACGGTGTCAGACTGACCAAAACAGCTCGTTACCGTTATAAAAATAATGACATGGCCGACTTGGAAGCCAAACTCAAAGAAGCC
>JAMONO010000113.1 GCA_027065715.1 Flavobacteriales bacterium | reverse complement strand
AAAAATTGCCGAAAACATCGATAAATACATCGACTTTTATGCCGGAAGTAAAATAGGCGGAAGGGGAAAAAGACTCTACAAAGATAATAAAGTCAGTTTTGATAGATATGATACTAATAAACAATTCTATTATTTTAAAGTAAAAGGCACCCGTTTATACACCACCAAAATAAAAGGAATGGAAAAGCTTGCCATTGAAACCTCTTGTAGTTGTCCTTATACTTGGGGAAGTCTTTGCAAACACTCGGTTGCCGCCTTGCTGTATTATAAAAATCATATATTGGAAAATAATGATATTTACAAAAATAAAATTACTACCGTTACCTCAAAACCACTCAATATAGAATACCGAAAAGAAAAGGAAGCCATTGTTTATCAAAATTATGATAAAATAAGAGTGGAAGACATCATCCGAATGTCTGCCACCAAACACTATAATTTGGCAAAGGGAAATAAATACAAAATTTATCTTTCCAAAATTGAAGACGATATAATTAGTTTTGTTCTTTTGGAAGATGTAGGATATTTTTATCAACCCAAAGAACAATTAGTTACTTTTGAATTTAAAGAAGGAAAAGTTTATGTAAACACTACCAAAAATGAAAAGGTACAACAAAATTTTTTACGTACACCCGAAATTGTAGTGCTAAAAGACATAGCCGTTCATCAACCCGATTTTTTTGCTGTATTATTTAACAAAAAAGAAAAGGTATATAAATATTTTGAAAAAAATTTAGGATTAACGCCCGGAACTTTCCAAACATTTTACCGCTTGATGTATCAAAAAGGACAAGGATTGGTTGCCACTTCCAAAGAAGATGCACCCTTAATTTTGTCAAATAATGAAGATAATCGAAAGAAAATCAAGAAATTTATTGATGATATTTCAAGTTATTCAAGTCTTTATTTGCAAGAACAAATAACCGAAACCAAAAAAGTAAAGCGTATCGGTTTCGGTATAGTAGTTCATAATGATTATTTGGAATACACCGTTATATCGGCTAAACCGAACAAAGCTCAAACGAAATTGATTTCAAAATTCGAACATTTTGACCCCGAATTTGACGATGAAACCTTGGTAACTCCCCAACAGGAAGAAATCATTAAACTTATCGTAAAATACAATAAAATACACGACCCGAAAAATAAATTTATTTTATCCAAACAAATTTTTTCGGCTATTTCTGCCGAAAAATTTACTTTTTTGGAAGATGCTTATACCTACGGTTTGAGCCGTGGAAACCTCGAAATACTAAAATTGAAGCCAACACCTGTCAAAACCATTGTAAAAGTTGTCGATAAAGACTCATACATAGGTGTGAAAGTTGTCCTCAGAATCGAGGATAAAATTATCGATGCCTACGGAAAAGACAAGCAAGTGCTACAGCAAATATTTATGATAACTCATAATAAACAATCCTATCATTTTGATACCCTGCAAGATGCCGTTTTATTCGAAGCTTTGGAAAGGGAAATTTGGGTTAAAAAAGAACAAAAAGACATATTATTTCATCAAGTGATAGCCAAACTCTCCGCCCATCACGAAGTAGCGTTTGAAAAGAACACTTTTGACCACAAAAAGATAGAACTCGACTACCAAACCGAACAAATTTACCTGACCGAAAAAGACGATTATATCATTATTAAACCGCAAGTGGTTTACGATAAAAATATTAAGGTGCTGCTCCAAAATAGTGGCAACATCATCAAACAAGACGAGAACGGAAAATTGTTGGAATACGTCCGGAATTTTGAAATGGAACAAGATTTTATCGACAAAATCGCTGAACTTCATCCCGAATTTGAAACCCAAAAAGAACAAAAATATTTCTACCTGCATTACGAAGATTTTATAAAGGATTTTTGGTTTTATAAGTTTTTCGATCGGCTGAACGAACAGGAAATCGAAGTGTACGGTTTAAAAAATTTGACCAAATTCAAATACTCACCTTACAAAGGCAAAGTATCCACTTCCGTAAACTCGGGCGAAGATTGGTTTGACGTGAAATTGGAAGTGAGTTTCGGTAATGAAACGGTTAGTTTGGCTGACATCCGAAAAGCTATCACCAACCGGCAAAAATTTGTTCAACTCAAAGACGGTTCCGTAGGAATACTACCCGAAAAATGGGTGGAAAAACTGGAAAAATATTTTAGACAAGGTGAAGTCAAAGGCAATACTATATCTGTTTCCAAATTGCGTTTTGCCATCATCGACGAACTTTTTGAAAATATTGACAGTGAGCAAATTATCAACGAATTACAAGAAAAACGCCGGCGGCTAAAAGAGTTTAAGGAAATCAAAAAGACCAAAATCCCGAAAGAAATCAAAGCTAATTTGCGTCCTTATCAAAAAGAAGGAGTGAATTGGCTCAATTTTCTCGACGAAATGAAATGGGGCGGGATATTGGCAGACGATATGGGACTGGGAAAAACCTTGCAAATTTTAACTTTTTTGCAACAAGTTATAAAAAAAGATAAAACGCCGAATTTAATTGTGGTACCTACTACATTAATGTTTAATTGGAAAGCCGAAATAGAAAAATTTGCCCCTCATCTCAAAGTGCATTTTCACTATGGCGGTGAAAGAAACCGGAATACAAAAGCCTTTAAATCAAATCATCTCATTATTACCACTTACGGAATTATGATGCGCGATATTAAATTTTTAAAAGATTTTAAATTCAATTATGTGATATTGGATGAATCACAAGCGATAAAAAATCCGGCATCTCGTCGGTACAAAGCTGTTCATTTGTTGCAAGCCCGTAACCGTATTGTCATGACCGGAACTCCCGTTGAAAACAGCACTTTTGATTTGTATGCACAGATGAATTTTGTCAATCCGGGATTTTTCGGCAACATTACGCACTTTAAGAAAAATTATTCAAATCCTATCGATAAAGAAGGCAACAGCCAACGCGCCGAAGAATTGCAAAAAATCGTTAGTCCCTTTATTTTGCGTCGTACCAAAGAGCAAGTGGCAAAAGAACTGCCCCCCAAAATAGAAGATATTATTTATTGTGAAATGGAACCCGCACAAAGAACGATTTATGATGCTTACAGAAATGAATATCGCAACAAATTATTAAAAAATATAGAAAAAAAAGGAATGGCAAAATCCAAATTTTTGGTTTTGGAAGCCCTTACCCGTTTGCGTCAAATCTGTGATTCGCCGGCATTGATTGACGGAGTGGCATACGACGAAAAAGCTATCAAAATCAAAGAAATAGTCGAACATATCAAACACAAAACAGCCCGTCATAAAATATTGATTTTTTCGCAATTTGTTACTATGCTCGAACTTATAAAAGAAGAACTTACCCGCCTTAATATTCCCTTTGAATATTTGGACGGAAAAAGCAGTAGCAAACAACGGGAAACTTCGGTTGAAAATTTTCAAACCAATCCCGATTTACGAGTTTTTCTTATCAGCCTCAAAGCAGGCGGAACCGGATTAAATCTAACAGCCGCCGACTATGTTTATATCATTGATCCTTGGTGGAACCCGGCGGTTGAAAATCAAGCCATCGATCGAGTATATCGTATCGGGCAAGACAAACATGTTTTTGCCTACAGGATGATTTGCAAAAATACCGTAGAAGAAAAAATTTTGAATTTGCAAGCCAAAAAACGGAAAATAGCAACCGACATTATCCAAACCGATGAAAATATCATGAAAAATTTAAGTCTCAACGAACTAAAAAATCTGTTTGAATAAATGATAAGTATAAGCATCATAGGAGCCGGCAATGTTGCCACCCATTTGGCAAGACAGTTTGTCAAACTTCCGCAAATACATTTGCAACAAATGTATAACAGGCATATCGATAAATTGAAAGAATTTGAAAGCACTACCGAAATCATTGACGATTTAAAACAATTAAAACAAGCGAATATTTTGGTAATTGCTCTTAAAGACGAAGCGATAAGTGATTTTTCAAAAAAACTTCAATATTTTGACAGTTTGATTGTGCATACGTCGGGTAGTGTGGCAATGAGCGACTTACAAGTGAAACGAAAAGGCGTGTTTTATCCGTTTCAAACTTTTTCTAAACAAGTTGAAACAATGGATTTTTCGCAAATACCCTTGTTGGTGGAAGCAACCTATGCCGCAGATTTGCAATTATTAAAAAATGTGGCGGGTTTATTGTCCGACAATGTGCTCGAAATCAATTCCAAACAACGTTTGGCTTTGCATATAGGAGGTGTTTTTGCAGCAAACTTTGTCAATAGGTTATATGTTGAGGCGTCATTGATATTGCAAGAAAACCAACTTTCGTTCGATTTGCTTAAACCTTTAATTTTGGAGGTAGCTCAAAAGGTTCAAGACATACCGCCAATTGTTGCTCAAACCGGACCGGCGTATCGCGGTGATTATCAAATCATAGACAAACATTTGTCTTTTTTGACCGACAAGCAACAAAAACAAATTTATCGATTATTGACCGAGAGAATTGTCAAAACACAATAGAGACGATTTTAATTTGTTTTTAATGTTATTTCGGTTGATATTTTATACTTTTGTTTAAAGTTTGTATCCAATTTTTTTACATGAAAACTTTCATCAAAATATTATTTCTTGTCAATACCTTTGTATTTTTATACGGTTTATATTTGCAATACATAGCACGCAATAGTTTATACGAAAAAGTAATGGGTAGTGGTGTTTTGTTGTTGGTATTCGGTTTATTGCCTTTATTTTTATACCACAGATATAAGGACAAAAGTATTGACGATTACAGGTTTAAAGGTTTTAATAATGATAAAGAAAACAAATAGTTCCAAGCCTTCATTTAAGCGGATTTTTATACAAGCGGCACTTGGTATTTATCATGTTTTTCCTATGATACTGGGAGTGCTTGGTTTGTCCGCCTTATTATTGACTTTTATTACGCCCGAGCAGGTTAAAACGGTTTTTACCGGAAAGGCTTGGTCCGATGCTTTGTTCGGAACGATTTCGGGCAGTATTATGATGGGTAACGCCATGATAAGTTATATTTTAGGCGGCGAACTATTAAAATTAGGCGTTTCGTTGTTTGCAGTAACGGCTTTTTTGTTGTCTTGGGTTAGTTTAGGTTGGGTGCAAATTCCTTTGGAAACATCTTTTTTCGGTAAAAAATTTGTCATTTACAGAAATATTCTTTCCCTTTTGTTTACGTTACTAATCAGTATTTTAATTGTATTTACTTATGAAGCCGTCCGATAACTCAAAAGTAACCAAACTTGCCGATTTTCAAGGAACAAAATTTTTGTTGTTTGTTGTATTGTTATACCTTATATTGTTTTTTGTTGATAAGAATAAAACCATCGAAAGTTTGTATCGTTTGGTGAAAAATACTTGGTCTGTTTTACCTGTTTTTTTATTGGTTATTTTTTTAACGGCAGTTATAAATTATTATTTTGGAAAAGAAAAAATTGCTCGTATGTTGCAAACGGCATCGTCTTTTAAGATGTATTTGATTAGTTTACTGGCTGGAATTATCAGTCACGGACCGGTTTTTGTTTGGTATCCGTTGTTAAAAGAGTTGCAATCCAAAGGCTTGAAAAACAAGGCTTTGGTTACATTTATTTATGCACGTAGTATCAAACTGACCTTATTGCCTATTATGATTGGTTTTTTCGGACAACTTTACACGGTTGTTTTTGTCTTTTTTATTGCTTTGGCTGCTGTGCTTCAAGGTGTTGTTTTTTCGATTATTTATAAACCCGATGATTAAAATCGGTAAGCTATTCCCAATGTGTAATAATTTGCCTTTTTTTGTAACATAAATCCAATCTTGTGTTTTTGATAAGGTTTTACAAACAACAGTGCACTTCCTATTCCAATAGTTGCTCCGGCTGCTACATCCCACCAATAGTGTTTACGGGCATATATGCGTGTATAACCTACATAACTCGCCAGCAGGTAAGCCGGAATACCTATTTTCCAACCGTATCGTAAATATAGAAATGATGCACCCGCAAAAGCCGAAGTGGTATGTCCCGATGGAAAAGAATAGTTGCCACCATTGGGTCGTGTTTCATTTATCGATACTTTTAATCCGAAGCTGACAGCATTGGCTAAAATGTAAGTTTTTGCAAATTGCCAATAAGGTTTGTCATCGGAAGGATAAATAAAGGTGGAACCTAAAGCAAGAGCAGGCAAACTCAATTGAATGATGTCGCCCGAAATCTCAACATTGCTTCGGGTTTGTGCTTGCAATTGCCATGCCCAAAATAATATCGGTAATAAATATTTAAAACTTATATTTTTCAAAATATGATTTTATTTGCTCTCTTATTTTAGGGTCAAAATCGATGATGTAAACGTTGGTAATCTTGTCCGGCAAATAGAAACGAACGTAGCGATTGTTGGCTTCGGTGCTTGTAATGTCTTTAACAGCAATACAATTTTTTTCGTTATCGGGTGTTTGATAACATATTTGGTCGGGAGTAATTGATAAAAAATATTTTTGACAGGATTTTTTCATTTGATAAAAAGAAAAAAATAAAACAGCCGATGAACCCATTACAATTACAATTTTATTGTAAAAGAATAAGGCAATAAATAATAATAGATTGATTATTGCTGCAATAATTAGTTGATTTTTAATTTTTTTCTTTTTTTGTTCACTGCAAAATGGAAAAAAATAGGATTTATTCATTTTGTAATATTTTTTTCAATTCTTTGCCGTATATGGATTTTTGTTGTTCGGGTGTGAGGCTTTTGTAAATGGTGTCAATGGCTTTAACATTGTCATAAAATTCCATCATGGCAAGGTAAGGAGCTATAGCTTTGTCTTTGTTTTGAAAAATAAAGTTTAAGGTATAGAGTTTTCTTTTCTTTTTCAAGTTTTCAAGTTTTTTGCCGATGCTGTCCGCTTCTTGCAACAATTGACTTTTTTGAGCTTCAAAACGAGCTTTGAACAAATCGAGTTCTTTATTGTTGAATTTTTTTATCATAGCGTTGTATTCGTTACGTTTGGCTTGATTGATGCCGCCTTTTACTTTGGGGTCTATACCAAAACTTTCGACATAGGTAAAAATTTGTATCGTATCATGTGGAGCGGCAAAAAATAATATTTTGCCGTCTTTGACTTCGGGTAGTTCCAAAAGCATCATTTGGGGTTGGTCAATACGGGTGTGAAATTCAAAATGCTCATTTCCGTCCACTTTAATGGAATCGATTGACACCAAACTGTCTTTAATCATTTGTTTGATGAGCAAAGTGCCTAAACGTAAGCCTTTTACTTGTCCTTTTACGATTAAGTTACCTTGTTTTCGGTTGTTTTGAGCACATGAAAACATTAAAATCGTAACCAAGCTCAACAATATAATTCGCTTCATATTTGTCATCTTTTTTTGAAGTGTAAAGATAGCAAAAAGCCTTTAAGATAGGTCGTTTTGAGCCAGATAGTTTTCAACAATTTTTATAATATCGTCTTCTTTGGTAACGGTTTTAAAAGGAATTTTTCCGTTTTCCAAGTCTTTTCGCATATATTTTCCGACAGCTCTTACCAAAAACATATCGACATTTTTGAGTTGTTCTATTACTTCATCGTGGTGGTGTTCGTCGTGTTGGTGATATTCGTGATCGTGGTGGTGTTTTCCGTGTCCTTGTTTTCGACCGTATCCGCGTCCCAATCTCAATCCTTGTCCGTATCCTGCTGTGCGACGGTGGTTGGGTTGGTGCGTTTCGTCGTGGTCGTGATGTTCGTGTGAGTTTTTTTCGTATCTAATATCAGTGATTTTACCGTTTTTTATGGTAAAAAAAGCAAATTCTTTGGCTCTGCCTGTGCGTTTGGCAATGTTTTTTCTGTCGTTGGTGGCTATGGCTATAATCATTTTTCTTTTTTTTTGATACAAAATTATAAAACTTTGTATCGTGAGTCAGTTACATTTATTACTTCAATAAAAA
>JAMONO010000112.1 GCA_027065715.1 Flavobacteriales bacterium | reverse complement strand
CTTCGTCAAATTTGATGCCTGTCCACGCCAAACTTTCTTTGATATATTGTTCGGCACCGGGCACAAATCGGGTTTGGTCGGTATCTTCAATACGCAGTATCATTTTTCCGCCGTTTTTGCGGGCAAACAAATAATTAAACAAAGCGGTTCGGACACCTCCCATGTGTAAGGGACCGGTGGGACTGGGTGCGAAACGGACACGAATATTTTTCATCTTTTTTTAGTATTTGAACAGTTAAAAATATTTTAATTTTGTGCAAAAATAATCATTTTAATCTTCCGGTTTATGTATAATTGTTTTTGAATGATTTGGATTTTTTCATGTCTAATATTTTCGTTTATCTTTGTGTATTAATCTCTTTATGATGTCATCGTTCCAACACATACAAAAAAACTTACAAGGTTTTATAAAAAAATATTTCCTTAATCAATTGTTTAAGGGATTTATTTTGTTTGTTGTTTTTTCTTTTTTGTATGTTTTTATTACGGCTTTAATTGAGTTTCTATTTTGGCTTCCACCGGGTAGTCGTCGGTATTTGTTTTATGCCCAGTGGTTGGTTCTTTTTTTGTTTTTTGTCATTTTTATTTTACGTCCGCTGCTAAATTTATTGGGTATAAGTCATTCTTTGTCAGAAGAACATGCTTCACAAATTATTGGTAATTTTTTTCCTGAAATCAAAGATAAATTACTCAACACTTTACAGTTGCATCATCAAGATGTCCACAACGAGCTTCTTTGGGCAAGTATAGAACAAAAAGCAACCGAGCTCAACCATTTTAAATTTTCAAAAGCAGTCGATTTTAAACAAAATTTTAAATTTTTACCCTTGCTTTTATTACCTTTTTTAATATTGTTAATTCTGCGTTTCACACATTATGATACGGCTATTAAACAAGGTTATAACCGCGTTATGAGTTATAACACTTATTACGAACCACCTCTACCCTACACTGTTGTTATACCTGATAGTTTAAGTGTTTTGAAAGGCAATGATTTTAAATTGAATTTAATATTAAAAGGCAACAGTTTACCTGAAAAACTGTGGATTAATTTTGATAATACGCAACATTTATTACAACGCGAAAATGATTCGCTTTTTTCATTTTATTTTCCGGTTTTGCAAGACGATGTTTCTTTTTCAATCTCGGACGGTAAGCATCTTTTGGGTAAACTAAATATAGTTGTTGTTTATCCACCCCTTCTGAGTAATATTTTAATAAAACTTAATTTTCCCGCTTATTTGCACAAAAAAAATAAGACAATCAAACATACGGGTAATTTGGTTGTGCCGCAATCTACAACTATTTCATGGATTGTTCAAACCCAACATGCCGATTCATTGTTTTTTGGTATTAATAATCATATAAAATCCTACCCTGCCACTTCGCAAACTTTTCATACGAATTATTTAGCTGATACGGATTTTACTTATCAAATTAAAGTAACTAACAATTTTGTTAATACACAACCCCCTTCGGTTTATCAAGTCAAGGTTGTTAAAGATGCTTTTCCTCAGTTACATGTAAATATACTTAAAGATACTCTCAATCGTGTTAATTACCATCAAATCACTGCGTCCGATGATTATTCAATTACACAAATACGTTTGGTGTATCAACAATTGCCCGATGGTAAACCGCAGTTCGTTTCCATACCGATACAAACTTCCGATTTGATTCAAACCCGATTTGTATTTCCGGGCAATATCTCTTTAAATGAAGCAACTGCTTATACTTATTACTTTCAAGCTTTTGATAACGATGCCGTTCATCATTATAAATCGGTACGTTCAAAATCATTTTTTTATAATAATTTGTCCGAACAACAAAAAGAGACTTTATTGTTACAACAACAAGCCAAAAATCTCAATAACATAGCCGATTACAAAAAGAAAATTGAACAACAACAATATAATTTACAGAAATTAGCCAAAAAAATAACCGGTTCCAAAAGTCTTGATTGGCAATCAAAGAAACAATTGGAACATACTTTTAAGCAAGCAGAACAACAAGAGCGTTTTTTCAAAGAAGCCATAAAAAAATACCAACAAATATTAAATAAATTACCAATTGATAAGCGTTCCGAGACGCAAAAGGATTTGCAAAAACGCTTATCAGAATTAGCAGAAATGAAGAGAAAGAAAAAATTATTAGACGAATTAAAAAAAATTGCCGATAAGTTAAAGAAAGAAGATTTGATAGAGAAATTAAAGGATTTACAAAAATATACCGAGCACCAAGAAAAATCTTTGGAAAGAATTTTAGAATTAACCAAGAAATATTATTTAGAACAAAAATTACAAAAAATTTCTCAACAACTTGATTCTTTAAGTCAAAAACAACTCGACTTAGCGCAACGAGACGATGATTCTCGACAGGCACAAGACAGTTTAAATTCTCAATTAAACAAATTACAAAAACAGGCAGACAGTTTGGATCAATTAAACAAAACCTTAAAAAAACCCATTTCAATGCCTGACAGCAATACCGAAATGGAAGCTATTAAATCGGATATGCAAAAAGCATCTCAGCAACTTTCCAACAAGCAATCCAAACCGGCTAATCGCTCCCAGCAAAAAGCTTCCAATAAAATGAAACAATTGGCCAAACAATTACAAATGTCTATGTCGGGTGGGGGTGAGGAACAAAATCAAGAGGACATTAAAACTTTGCAGGCTTTATTAAAAAGTCTTTTAAACTTTTCTTTTAAGGAAGAAAATTTATTAACCGATTTGTATGCACACAACGGAAAATCTTATTTATCCCAACAATTACTTCTTCAAAACAATTTAAAAAAGTATTTTAAACATATTAATGATTCACTTTATACCTTAGCCTTACGAAATCCTAAAATTTCGCAAACTATTTTAGATGAGGCTTTTGAAATAGAATTAAACTTAAATAAGTCTATTTCTTATCTTGCTGATAATCAACAATATAACACACTTACATCTGCACAATATATTTTAAAAGGTGCCAATTCATTGGCGGATTTTCTCAGTAATTCTTTAGATAATATGAAAAATTCCTCTCCATCAATGGGTCAAGGTAAAGGAAAAAAAGGAAAGGGATTTTCTTTGCCCGATATTATAAAAAAACAAAGTGAAAGTATTTCTAAAATGAAACAAGGCTTGCAATCTAAGCAAAATAATAAGGGTTCAAAAAAGGGTAATAAAAGCAAAAAAACAGGTCAAAATCAAGCTTCCGAATCTGAATCAGCCCGTCAATACGAACTTTATAAGCAACAACAACGCATAAAGGAGGATTTACAACAACTCGGTGATAGATTTTCTGACAAAGCTTTACAAAAAAAGATAATGGATTTAACCAAACAAATGGACGACTTGCAACGCAAATTATTAAAAGAAGGAATAACCCAATCCAATTTAAATAAAATGATTCAACTGCAACATGAATTATTAAAACTCAAAAATGCTACTTTTACACAGCATCAAGATAATAAACGCGAAAGCAAGACCAATTTTATTCAATATAATGGAGTTGACAGTATATTTTTACAAAAATTTCCGCAATTTAAAGCCCAAAATGAATTATTACATAGACTACAAATACCTGTAAATCAAAAAGTTAAACAAAAAATACTCGATTTTTTAAATTGATATATATGATAAACTTATATACGGAGACGAATTTCTGCCATAAATATGAAAAAGAATTTATTAATTGGCTTCAAAATTGTATAAATTCAAGAAATTTCAAAGAGGACGAAATTAATTATATTTTCGTAGATGACGTATATTTACACAAAATGAATATGGATTATCTACAACACGATACCTACACCGATATCATTACATTTGATTATTCGGTTGGAAAAACACTTTCGGCTGACATCTACATATCAGTTGATAGAATCAGAGAAAACTCGGAAATTTATAAAACCGAATTTTATACAGAATTAGCACGTGTAATGATTCATGGTATACTTCATTTGATGAAATACAAAGACAAAACCGAAAACGAAAAAAAGCAAATGCGTAAACAAGAAGATATTTGTTTATCGCAACTCAAATTTTAAATGTTCCACGTGGAACATAATATATATTTGTTTTTTTTACCTGATTTTACGTTATGTAAATATTTTAAATAATTAAATAAACTTTGTATTATAAATACTTTTCTTGTCGTTATATTCAGCGTTAAGAATTTTTAATTTTGATTTTAATTTTAAACGGTAAAAAATGTTTTTTTTCTACCAAATAAGCAATTTGTTTTCATTGAGAAATCAATTTTATTTAAAATATATTTTACACCTCTTGATAAAATGTTATGTTCTTATATATATAGGATAGTATATAATTGCAAGTATTGTTTTTTAATAAATAAAGTTATATTATTTAATTATTTAATATGATGTCTATCATTAAATTTTTTTCGGTTTAGCAAGTGTATAATTTATTACTTCTATTGCGTTATTTTCTACGTAACTTATCACAAATTGATATAATTTTGTTAATCTTTATTTAAGGATATGGCGTAATTTTGTATTTTTGTAATTCGAAAAATTGTTATGAAGTATCCGATAAAATATGATGTTATAGTTGTTGGAGCCGGTCATGCAGGTTCCGAAGCTGCAGCGGCTGCGGCCAATATGGGCGCTAAAACTTTACTTATAACGCTCGATTTATTTAAGATTGCTCAAATGAGTTGTAATCCGGCTATGGGAGGTATAGCCAAAGGTCAAATTGTAAGAGAAATTGATGCTATGGGTGGCTATAGTGGAATCGTTTCCGACCTTTCAGCTATACAATTTAGAATGTTAAATAAATCCAAAGGACCGGCTATGTGGAGCCCCAGAACACAAAATGACCGTGTATTATTTACCAATACATGGCGAAAAATGTTAGAACAAACCCCCAATCTCGATTTGATGGCGGATATGGTGATAGGTTTAATGGTTTCACGTGGAACATTATTAGGAGTTAAAACCCAATTGGGAACCGAAATTTATGCTTCATCGGTAATTCTGACCAATGGAACTTTTTTAAACGGAAAAATATTTATCGGTAAAAAAGTTTTTGGTGGAGGTAGAATAGGGGAGAAGGCGGTAAGAGGACTAACCGAAAATTTAAAAGAATTGGGTTTTGAAGCAGGTCGTATGAAAACCGGAACGCCTCCACGTATCGATGGAAGAAGTTTGGATTTTAGTAAAATGACCGAACAACCCGGTGATGAAAATCCCGATAAATTTTCTTTTTCCGAACTAACAAAACCGCTAACCCGTCAGCGTTCTTGTTTTATAACTTATACCAATCCGCAAGTGCATGATAATTTACGAATTGGCTTTAAAGAATCTCCACTATTTACAGGCGAAATAGATGGAGTAGGACCGCGTTATTGTCCGTCTATTGAAGATAAAATAGTTCGTTTTTCGTCCAAAGACCGACATCAACTATTTGTAGAACCCGAAGGATGGCATACTTATGAAATGTATATCAACGGATTTTCAAGCTCGTTGAGCGAAAAAGTTCAATACGAATCATTGAGAAAAGTGCCCGGGTTTGAAAATGCTCGTTTTATGCAGTTTGCTTATGCCATCGAATACGATTATTTTCCTCCGACACAACTTAAACACACACTCGAAACCAAATTAATCGATAATCTGTATTTTGCCGGACAAATTAACGGAACTACGGGATATGAAGAAGCAGCCGCACAAGGCTTAATGGCCGGTATCAATGCCGTATTGAAATTGAAAGAACAAGAACCGCTTGTGTTAAAACGCGATCAAGCTTATATAGGTGTATTAATTGACGACTTAATAACCAAAGGTGTAGATGAACCATATAGAATGTTTACCAGTAGAGCAGAATATCGAACTTTGTTGCGTCAAGATAATGCCGATATTCGCCTGACACCTTTGTCCTATCAAATCGGATTGGCATCCGATAAACGCATGAAAAAAGTAGAAGAGAAGCTAATTAAAACCAAACAAACCATTCAATTTTTTAAACAAACCGGTGTCAAACCCGATGAAATAAACCCTATTCTGGAACAAAAAAAATCACCACCGGTAAAACAACAATTAAAATTGTATAAAATAGCCTCTCGTCCGCAACTCAAATTTGTTGATTTGTTGCAAATAGATAAAGTGCATAAATTCGTAAAAGAAAGACAAATCGGAAAAGAAATTCAAGAACAAGCCGAAATCCACTTTAAATATGCCGGATATATCGAAAAAGAAAAACTCAATGCCGATAAACTCAATCGATTGGAAAATATTAAAATCCCCGACGATTTTGATTTTAGCAAAATTAAATCCATTTCGTACGAAGGACGCGAAAAATTGATGAAAATACGTCCCAAAACCATTGCTCAAGCCAGTCGTATCAGTGGAGTGTCTCCCAGTGATATTTCGGTGCTTTTGGTGTATATGGGTAGGTAACTTTAATATTGACGATATGATTTATTTACTTCTTTTTTCGGTTGTTATTTTAGGAGGTCTGTTTGCTTTTAATTTACAAAACAAAGATAAGCAGTGGGTTAAATTGCTTCTGAGTTTTAGCGGTGCATATCTGTTATCCATAATCGTTTTTCATTTGCTCCCCGGTGTTTATGAACGAATTTCAGGAAAAACAGCCGGATTTCTTATCATGATGGGTATTGTATTTCAACTTGTTTTGGAATTGTTTTCGCACGGAGCAGAACACGGACACAAACAAAGTTTTGACCAAAAAGCACCCTTGTTGCTATTTATTAGTTTAAGTATGCATGCTTTTATCGAAGGACTGCCAATAAACGAAGGGCACCATTTACATCATAGTTATTTGTACGGTATCTTGATACATAAATTGCCTATTGCCATTGTGCTAACGACCGTTATGATAGAAACCGGTATGTCCAAAATAAATATTTTTGCCTTTTTAACGGCTTTTGCCGCTATGTCTCCTTTGGCAGCATATGTGGGAGCTCATCTCGAATTTATGAATTCGTATGGTGCCTATGTCAATGCTTTTGTTGTGGGTATTTTGGCTCATATAGGGACAACCATTTTGTTTGAAAATGAACATTCGCACAGTTTTAACCTGCGAAAATTTATTCTCATTTTTGCAGCTATGTTAATTGCTTATCTGACTTAAATTTTAAATTCTAATGCTATATTTTTTGTAGATAATTTATAATGAATTGATGAATCGATGAATCGATGAATTGATAAACCGATGATGAGATGTCCCGAAGCTTCGGGAGATGAACCGATAAGCCGATACTTCAAAACATGTTCATAAGATACCCATTGAAACGGGTAATAACATCTGTCGAATTGTGTCATTATAAACGGATCGAAGCGAAGTAAAGGATCTAAATCATTAACAAAAACAAAGATTGCCACGCCGCTCGTGCCTCGTGCCTTTTACTTGCAATATACTGTTAATCAATTCGTTACGTAATATATAATGTCATTTCGAACGCAGTGAGAAATCTTTATCTATTTGGTGAAAAATTCATCAGTTGTTGCACTCCTTTGGAATGACATTTGTCCTAAGCATCCGGCATCCTACACCCGTCACCTGACACCTGTCATTTCGAACGCAGTAAAAAAGCTTATTACAAAAGCACTACAACTCCAATTTAATTCCCACACTCAACAGGTTCCAACGACTGTTTATATACATCGGTTTTAAATCATAGTTGGCATAAATACTCCATGCGTTACCTCCTATTTCGGCACTTATGCCGTAATTTATGTTTGGCATGGTATATTTGTTTTTTATAACTTGATCTCTATCGCCGGAACCATCGTCAAATGTCAATTTTTGTTTGGTTGTACTTCTTATTTTACCGTAAACACCGGCTGCCAATCGAAAATGCTGTCTGTCTGAGCGTGGCAAATTAATTTCTATACCTATGGGAATTTTTAACCATATACTTCGCATCTTAGAGCGTGTCAGCGTGTAAGGGTGTTCAACCAAATATATACTGTCGTTGCGAACAATATGATACCGGTTACCTGTAGGTTTAAGCGTATTCCACATAAATGAAAAACCGTATTTTAACATGAGTTTATGACGATAAAAATCTGCTTTCCAGTCAATTCCTATTTCAAAATAACGTGAGTCGAGCAATTGGTAAGGACTGTATTCCAAACTTTCCAAATGTTCGTTTTGTAAAATATTGTTAAAACCTATGCTAAAATACAAATAAGAATATATCCATTTTTTGTAGTGAACTTCGGTATCATACCTGTGTTTTCGATAAAGTCTGATACGATGCACCGTGTATCCGGCATCTTGATTGACAATACTGTCTATGACAGGACGCCCTTTTGATATTTGTTTTAAGTCTTTGGTTAATTTGTAAATACTGTAATCCAAATCGTCGGCATAATGTTTTGCCAATTGTTTTTTTTGAAATTGTGCATCGTGCTCCGATATTTTTCCTTCTTTCAGCCGTTGATTAATAGTATCTAAGTATTGTCTAAATTCAAGACTTTTTTGAGTGATTATTTCTTTGATTTTCCGGTCAATTTGCAATAGTTTATTATCTGTATTGTTTTGTGCCGAAGCCGTAAAACTCAACCATAAAAAACTTAAAAATAAAATCTTTTTCATTTGTTTGATTTTTTAGTTTTCACATTGTTTATAAATCTTTATAAAAAGCTTCACCCGAACCGAATGTTTTGACTTTGAGACGGGTTGGTTCACCGTAGTAAAAAACATCACCCGAACCGAAAATTTTAATCACCAAATCGTAAACGGCTTGCACCGATATTTCTCCGGTTCCGGTAAGTTTGACCGTAGCCTTTTGAGCCATAACTCGGTGAGCAGTTACCTTGCCTGTTCCGGTAAGATTTATTTTTAAATCATCGGTTTTGCCTTTCAATATAATATCTCCGGTTCCGGTCAATCCGACAGTAGTTCGGTTGTTGTTCAGCTCAAATTTCATATCACCCGAACCGGTCAAATACAATTTTATGTTGTTGTTTACAACAAATCCTGTTTGTGTTATACTGCCTGATCCGGTTAAAAATACCGCTGACAAATTTTCGGCGGGGACTTCTACTTGCAGACGACTGTATTTTCTAATGTTAAAATCCGGATGAGTGCGTATAATAAGTTTACCCGATTTGACAAATATATCAATGGCTTGCATCAGATTTTTGTCTGCGGTAACTTTGATTAAACCGGTTTTACCGGGCACAATTTTTACGTCGTATGCTCCTGTAACGGACAGCTTATTGAAATCGGGCAAGGAACGCTCTTCGGTTATTATTTGACCGTTGCCGTAAATTTTTTCTTTATTGAAAACAAATTGTGCATAACTTTCCGTGATTATTGATAGAAATATAATAAGTATAAGGTGTTTTTTCATGATTGTTGTATTTTTTTATTGAGACATATAAATAACTTTGCCCGAGCCTACTTTTTTGATGGTTATTTTTTCGGGTTTATGATAATAGTTTACCAGACCCGAACCGACCATTTTTATATCCAAACCTTGCAACGGATAAACCGATGTTATCCCTGACCCGGCTATGTTTACATCAATATGACGGGCAATAAGATCAGAAGTGTTAATATTGCCCGAACCGGCTATATTGATATCAAGTTTGTTGGTTTGTCCGGCGAGATTGATAACTCCCGAACCGGCAACCGATAATTTGATATCGTCGGTTTGAACTGCATGACCGGTTATTTTGCCCGAACCGGCTATTGAAAGTGATTTCGGATTTGTAATCGGAACTTTTATTTTTAAAGTGTTGAAACCGGTTAGACGGTAGTTATCATTTATACCGATGATAAGTTTATTCGACTTGACATAAATATCAAAATATTCAAAGAGGTTTTCATCGGCTGTGACGGTTATTTCTCCTGTATTTCCGTGTATTATTTCTACATCAAAAGGACCTCTTACACCTATTTGATTATAGTGCCCCGTTAATTCGTTTCGACTGACAACATTACCGTTGCCTTGTATGGGTTCTTGGATTAAATTTTTGTTACAGGCTGCAACCAGCAGGCTTGCAAACCAAATGATAAGGATTTTTTTCATGATGCTTCTTTTTATTGGATAATTTGGTTAAGAATATTTAGTTATAAATTTTGATACAACCGTAATCTTCGGTTATTTTGATATACGATTCGGCATTTTTGTTTTGATAATAAGCTTCGATTTTTTTGTCGCCATTGCGATTAATTTCGCGATAAATTTCCAATTTATCATATTTAAAACAACCGTATTCTTGATTAATTAACAGTTGATAAGGCACTTGCAGGTTGTTTTCAATACGTATGGTCGTGTAGTCGCAATTTAGGTTGATACGGTCAAATTCGGGCAAAAGTCCGTCAATGGTTACAGAACCGTAATCGCCTTTAAAATCGACATAATCCACTTGTCCGAAATATCGGGTTTGGTAATCGCCTCTTCCGGTTACTTCTTTAACTTTGTCAATATGAATACTGCCACCGTCGTTATTGAAATAAATACTTCTTATTTCGTTAATTTTGATAGATGTATAATCACAATTCAGTTGGAGGCGATAGGCTGTATTGATACTAATTTTGCTGTAATCCGATTTAATAATACCGCCTTTGATAAAATCGATATGTGATTGAGACAAATAATCGGTTTTAATCCGGTTGTTTTCGTTTAAAAGTTCGCCTATATCAAATTTTCCGTAATCTAAATTTAAATCCAAAGCACCTTTGAGTCGGTCTATGTATATGTTGCCGTAATTGTTTACCAGTCTCAAATCGGCATCAAGCGGCATGTGCACTTCGTAGTTTATTTTGAAATTGGTGTGATTGGATTTGCCGAACAACAATGAGATTAAACTCCACGATGATTTAACTTGTTCGATATGGGATATACCGGTTATTTCATAGTCGTTTTTAAACAGTTCTATTTTGATACTGTTGAGGCGGTCTTCCACTTCGTCCAAATCATTGCCGTCCACTGTTATTACTACTTTTATTTGTACTTCTTGTTTATTCCAAGTCAATATATTGACATTGCCGTACGAGTTGTCGATATAAACACTTTCGTTATTATCGACAACAAAAGTTTGTTCGATAATTTTTTCTTTTTTATATCTTCCTTCGGGCATGTGTGCCCATGTCCAAACCGGAAGCATCAGCCAAAATATTAGGTTAAACCCGATGTTTTTCATTTTGATTGGTTTTAGTTTTTTTAATTTGTTTGATTTGTTGTTTTACAAACTGCAATATTTGTATACGTTGTTGAAAATTTTCAATCATGGCATTAAGTATGTATTTATCTTTATTTTGTCGATAGGCATCGATAAGTTTTTGATAATCGTTTTCCAAAAGTTTTATTTGTTGCATGGCATCGTTAAAAACTTTTTCGGTTTCGGGCGTTTTTTCATTTTGCACCGCTTCCAATTCTTCTTTGATAATCATTGAAAAATATTTTTCGTTTTGGCGTATTTCGGTGTTATTGGTTTGCATTTGCCTTACATACAAACCGGTTTGCCACAACAATCCGATTATAAGTAAAACGGCAGCTGCCATCTGCCATTTGTATGAGACAAAAAGACGTTTGGGTTTTTGATGTGCTTTTATTTTGGACAAAAATCGTTCTTGATGTCCGTTTTTGGGTTCGTAAACGTCAAACTTGTCTTTGTTTTGTTCAAAAAATGTTTTCATTTTATCTATTTTATCTTTAAGTCGGTGTTGTTGTTGTTTGTTAATTTTTGGTTCATTTTTTCTTTGAGTTTGTGTTTGGCTCTTGAAATCAAGGTGCGCACATTGGCATAGGATAAATTTAATATTTGCATGATTTCTTCATAATCATAACCTTCTATATAATACAAATTGATAATAATCCGATAGTTGTCTTTGAGTTCGCCAATAGCTTCCATCAGTTGTTTTATTTGCCAAGTTGTTGTATCGATTGGGGTTTCTGTTTCGGTTGTCTCAATACGGTTGATATGTTCGTCTAAACCCAAATGTGTTTTTTTTTGTCGCAAAAACAAGATACTTTCATTAACCACAATTCGTTTGAGCCATGCTCCGAATGTGGTATTGTTTTTTAAGGTGTTCAGTTTGTCAAAGGCTTTGATAAAAGCTTCTTGCATAACATCTTCGGCATCATCGGGATTGTGAACAATACGCAAAGCGGTGTTATACATGGCTTTGTAGTATCTGTTATAAATTTCGATTTGTGCCTTGGCATCATGTCGCTTGCAAGCTTCCAACAATTGCGTTATTTGATGACTTTGTTTCAACCGGTTATTCTTTCTTTTCACAATTAAAGATGCATATCATTGTCCGTTGTTACAGTTTGAATTCAATTTTTTTTGAAATACGGGCAAGAGAGAGTAACACAACTGTGTTTTTCGGATTTAACGGTTTATTTCGTCGCTGACAATTAGCCCGTCTTTAAGTCGTATAATTCGTTTGGCGTGTGCAGCTATGTCTTCTTCGTGGGTAACCAATACAATGGTATGACCTTTTTGATGCAATTGGTTAAAAAGTTCCATGATTTCTTCCGAAGTTTTGGAGTCAAGATTTCCGGTGGGTTCGTCGGCAAGGATAATGGAAGGATTGTTTACCAAAGCACGTGCTACGGCTACTCGTTGGCGTTGTCCGCCCGAAAGTTCGTTGGGTTTGTGTGTCATGCGGTCTTCCAAACCGACCAGTTGTAAAACTTCGCGGGCTCTTTTGGTTCTTTGTTGTTTGGATTTTCCGGAATAAATCAAAGGTAAGGCTACATTATCGAGGGCAGTGGTTCGGGGTAGCAAATTAAAAGTTTGGAATACAAAACCGATTTCTCGATTTCTGATTTTTGCCAGTTCATTGTCGGAAAGTTTTTCGACTTCTTGACCGTTGAGGCGGTATTTGCCCGATGTGGGAGTATCCAAAGCGCCCAAAATGTTCATAAGGGTCGATTTACCGCTTCCCGAGGGTCCCATTAGTGCTACGTATTCGCCTTTTTTTATTTCCAAATCGATACCGCGCAGTGCTTTGACTACTTCGTTTCCCATTTTAAAATGTCGTTGTATGTTTTGCAGTTCAATAATTGCCATTTTGTATAATTTTTTATAATGCCACATTATCTATCAGACGAATATCGCCTGCATATACAACGATAAATGCCCGGTATTTGTTACCGGATTTTTTTCGGGTAACCGGTTTAAGGTTTTTTTCGTCGGCAATTTCAAAATATTCTATTTTGAGTTCGGGGTGTGCCGCCATAGCCTCATAAACAAATTTTTTAATCGAAACAATGTCATAATATTCAAATAAATATCGCACTTGTGTTAAGATGTGATAAATGTATGACGCCGATAAACGTTGCAACGGATTTAAACGTTTGTTTCGTGAACTCATGGCCAAACCGTCTGATTCGCGTTGAATGGGAACGGCAACTATTTCAATCGGTAAGTTTTCTTTTTTGACCAATTTTTTGATGATTAGCAATTGTTGAAAATCTTTTTCTCCGAAATAAGCTCGGTCGGGACGCACCGTTTCAAAAAGTTTTTTGACAACGGTAGCAACGCCATCAAAATGTCCCGGACGATGTTTTCCTTCCATTTCCAATTCCAATCCGTCAAAGTTAAAGTGGTCGCTCTTGATGTTTCCGTCATAAAAATTATTGGCGTCGGGGTGGTAAATAATGATATTATTGTCCAGTGTTTTTAAAATACTTTTGTCGGCTTGATAAGTGCGCGGATATTTTTTTAAATCTTCCGGATTGTCAAACTGCGTCGGATTAACAAAAATACTCACCACGGTTTGATCGTTGTTTTTGAGCGACTCTTTTACCAAAGCCAAATGACCTTGATGTAAAGCCCCCATAGTAGGTACAAATCCTACGGATTGCCCGTTTTGTTTCAAATTATTGATATATGAAATAAGGTCGGTTTTGTTGCGAAATTCTTTCATTATGAAAATTTTAACTTGTCAAGAGCCGTAGTTTCGTTCAAATATACGTCAATTTTTTGTATCTTTGTGTTTTAAACCAAGATTCATACATTTTATGAAAGGTAAAAATTTTTTAATTGCTTCCTCGGGGATTTATCCCTATGTGGATAATCAAGATTCGGCTAAACTGGCATACAAAATAGCCCGTACAGCCAACTCAAAAGGTGCCCAAACCCGTATGTTTATGCCTCGGTTCGGCACGGTAAACGAACGCAAACACCAACTTCATGAAGTTATCCGCCTTTCGGGTGTAAATATAGTTATAGACGATGACGATATGCCGCTGATTATCAAAGTGGCTTCCATTCCCAAAGAACGCATGCAGGTATATTTTATTGACAATGACGAATTTTTTAAACGTAAATTTATTTTTACCGATGACGACAACCAACTATTTGAAGACAACGACGGACGTGCTGTGTTTTTTGCCAAAGGAATTGTAGAAACCGTGAAAAAACTCAAATGGCGCCCCGATTATATGTTGATTTTTGATTGGTTTACAGCTTTGTTACCCTTATACATTAAAACATATTATAAAAACGAACCGCTATTTCACGATGCCAAAACCTATATTGTGCTCAATGAAGAAACCTTTGAAACACCTATGAACAAAGGTTTGAAAAATAAATTGATTTTTGATGAACTTCCTCCCGAAATAATAGACAAATATGAAAATCCGACCGAAATAAATCTGCTTAAAAATGCCATCGATATGGCTGACGGAGTAATAGTTCGCACCAAAAACATACCCGAAGCCATAGCCCGACATCTGGAAGAAAAAAACATCGACGTAATCGACGTTTCCGGTATTGATTTGGATGAAGATGAAGAAAGCTTAAAAAACCGAATTATCGATGCTTTTGAAGAAAAAGAACCTTCCAATTAATGATTAATTTTAACCGACAAACCGCCAATATGTTAAACAATAAATACAGTTTAATAGCACTATTATTAACCTTATTCATAACCTTTTCTTGTAAAAAAGATTTTACCACCATTGGTAATCAGCTGATTGATAAACCACATTTTGAAGGCAAACTATACGATGCCGGCTACGTAAAAATTTACGACCAACGCCTTGACCGTGTTTTTGCCACCAACTCGGGCAACGAAAACGGCAATAACTTGCCTATGCCCGCTGTGGGTGTTTACAAAGATGCGGTTTTCGGCACTTTAAAAGCCGATTTGGCAACAGCTGTTTCGTCAGATAACGGTCTTTTTGGAGGCGATTTTAATAATAATGTGCAAATATTGAGTGCCCGATTAATGATACCTTACTTCAGTCATACTTATACTGACGGAAATGAAAAAAAATATGCCTTGGATTCGGTTTTCGGTAATCATGCTTTTCAGATCAAAGTTTATGAACTCAATTATTTGTTACAAAGTTTTGATCCGGCAACCAATTTGGAAACCCACCGCAAATATTTTTCCGATTTTGATTTTACTTCCCATTTGGGACAAGTAATCGGTGACAGTGTCGGATTTGTGCCTTCTGCCGAACCGGTTTATATTTACAAACGTAATACCGATGGAACTTTTGAATTGGATGACAACAATAATCCGATTATTAAGGATTCGTTAAACCCGCACATGATTATCAAATTGGATAAAAATTTTATTCAACAAAAAATATTTGATCACTGGGGTGAAGATATTTTGACCAATGCCAATCTTTTTAAAGACTATTTCAGAGGTATATACATAGAAGCTGTTCCCGATAACAATGATGGTCGTTTTATGATGTTGCAAGCCGGAGACGGAAAAATAGAAGTAGAGTTTACATACGATGAGGTAGATGATAACGGTACTCCGGGAGATACCACCGACGATACCACCGAAACTATTTACAAAAAAATGACCTTAAAACTATCTGTGCCGCATGTCAATCATTATGAAAACAGTTTAACCCCCGATGCACAGACCGCTCTTAATACAAGTGATATGACAAATGGTGATGCACAGATATTTTTAAAAGGTGATGCGGTCAGCGAAGCGGTAATTCAGCTTTTTGATGACCAACAATTGCGCGAACTACGGTTAAAAGACTGGTTGATAAATCAAGCCGAGTTGTATGTATATGTAGATAAAAACACATCGGAACAACTCTTAAATCGAGCCGAACAACTTTTGTTATACAACTATGATGATCAGATGAATTTGGTTGATTTGTCGGCTCCCGAAAACAAAGACAACGGCAATGTCGCTTATGACGGCAAATTACACACCGATGATAACGGTAATCAATATTACAAATTCGGGATTACTCGGCATATACGCAATATTATCAGTAATGATTCAACCAATGTAAAACTCGGATTACGGATAACGACCATTATACCCGAATATTTAAAAGCAGGCGATGTGTTTTTGGACCCTGACGCATACAATCCTTCGGGAATTATCTTGCAAGGTAATAATTCGGGCATCAAACCCCCCGTACTAAAAATCTATTATTCGGAAGATCGATAGTAGATAGACCAATTCGGTTTTATATTACTTTTTACTACCCTCATACAAATCATATCGTACCAAACGACTTTCTATTTTTCCGTTAAAAAGTTTAATTTTTTTGGCGGAACGCAAACCTATGTATTTTAGAGCTTGCAAATTGCCCGTCAATAACCAAGCCGTTGTATTCGTATAACGGTGTTTTAGCGTAGATCCTATTTGATTGTAAAAATTTCGGGTATCTATCGATAAACGTTCGTTGTAAGGAGGATTGAATATTAATGTTACAGGATACGAAGGGCGCATGGTTGAAAAAAAATCGGCTTGTTTGACATTGATAAATTCATCTAAACCAGCATTTTCGATATTTTGAACGGCTTTTTTTATAGCAGAAGGTGCTTTGTCGTAACCGCTTATTTTGGTACCGGCTGGCAATTCGATTATTCGTTTAAAACTCGATTTTTGAATGAGTTTAAAAAGTTCCGAATCATAATTTTTCCAATGTTTAAAACCAAAATCTTTGCGATTGATGCCTGCCGGAATTTTTAGTGCCCACATAGTTGCTTCAATAAGTATGGTACCGGAACCACACATTGGATCCAACATACCGGTTTGTCCGTTCCAACCGCTCAAAGCAACCATACCGGCTGCCAAAACTTCGTTGAGAGGTGCCAAATTGGTTAAGCTGCGATAACCGCGTTTGTGCAATGACGAGCCCGAACTGTCTAACATAACAGTCATTTTTTGGTCGAAAAAGTGCAAAATTATATGCAAATCGGGCGATTTTAACGACACATCCGGTCTTTTTCCGTATTTTGCTCTAAAAAAATCGGCAATGGCATCTTTGGCTTTTAGAGCGATAAATCGAGTATTTTTAAAAAATTTGGTTTGTCCGGTTACATCGATTCGAAAACTTTGATGGCTGTCGATGTATTCGTCCCAATTTATCTGAGATATGGCACGATAAAGATTATCGGGTTTGTAAATATTTTTAAAATGTCCTATTTGCCATAAAATTCGCAAAGCCGTGTGTAAATTGTAGTTGGCTTTGTACATAAATCCCAAATCACCTTCAAAATGCACGGCTCTGTTACCAATTTTGATATTGCGGGCACCCAAATCGAGCAGTTCGGCAGCCAATACCGATTCTAATCCGAAAAAAGTGGTTGCCGTTAATTGTAAATTGTTCATAAAATAGGAGGGTAATAAACTAAAACAATTGAACAATGGCTTCCCAATTGTCTTTGATAATTTGGATATAAAGGATTAAAAACACTACACTGACTATCAATTGCATGCCGGTTGATACCAAAAAACCGATAAAAGCACCGAAAGCGGCTTTTAAGGCTTGTGGTGCATCACTGTTTTTGATATACTCGCCTACAAATGCTCCCACAAAAGGACCGATAAGAATACCTCCCGGAACCGGTGCAAATATACCAACCAACAAACCTATTATGGCACCATAAGTTCCGTATTTGCTACCACCGAATTTTTTGGTACCGATTGCCGGAATAAAATAATCCAAGACCGATACCGTCAAAGCGGCTGCCAATGTGATAAACAAAAATGTCCAATCGTCGGGAATAACTTTGGACAAAACCGTAAGTAATAAACCTGCCCAACCGCTGATAGGACCGGGCAAACCGGGCACAATACAGCCGATAATACCTATCAATATAAGAACAAATCCGAGGACTAATAGAACAATATCCATGGTGTAGCGGAATTTACAATCAATAAAAATATAAAATTAATTCAAAAAAATCAAGTAGCCAATTTTTTATAAGATTTTTATCTGACACGTTTGGGATTATCGGATACAAAACTTTTCCAACTTCCGTATTTTTTTTTGTTTTGTGTTTTGCCGTCGTTAAAATAGTGGCAAACCGCTACAGCCAAACCGTCGGTTGCATCGAGCTTGGTAGGTAATACGGAGATATTCAGTAATCGTTTAAGCATGGCGGCTACTTGTTCTTTGCTGGCATTTCCGTTTCCGGTAATAGCCATTTTAACCTTTTTGGGCAAGTATTCGGTAATTGGTATTTCGCGAAACAAACCGGCTGCCATGGCAACTCCTTGTGCCCGTCCGAGTTTTAACATGGATTGAACATTTTTTCCAAAAAAAGGCGCTTCAATTGCCAGTTCGTCGGGGTGATATTGGTCTATCAAACTCAATGTGCGTTCAAATATTTTTTTCAATCGCAAACTGTGACTGTCGTATTTGCTCAAAATAAGTTCGTCCATCAATATTAATTCCAATTGTGAACCGATTATTTTAATCATGCCAAATCCCATAACCGTAGTTCCGGGGTCAATTCCTAATATGATGCGTTCTGTTTTCAATATTTTTGTGTATTTTGCAATGTTCAAATGTATAAACTTATTGCTAAATATAATAATTTAATTTTGCTTTTTGTCAAACTCTTTGTGAGTTTCGGCGCTACATATTTTTTGTGGCAACATCAATATCTGCATCGAATATTGCTCTTGCCTACCAAGACTTATTCGGTTGGTTTTTGGTTGATTCTGACGGGCTTCAGTTTATTTAATTGGTTATTGGAAATCAAAAAATGGCAAAAACTGGCAGGGTATATAAAACCTATCGATTACTTAACCGCCGCTTGTCAGAGTTTAATTGCTTTTGCCATTTCATTGCTTACACCCAATCGTTTGGGTGAATACGGTGTTAAAGCGTGGTTTTTTGATAAAACACAAGCCAAAAAGATTTTATCGCTGAGTTTAATAGGAAATTTGGCGCAACTATTAGCGACTTTTGTTAGCGGTGTTATCGGTGTGTTGTTTTGGTTGTCGAGAGAAC
Source organism: Flavobacteriales bacterium (assembly GCA_027065715.1). Taxonomy (GTDB): domain Bacteria; phylum Bacteroidota; class Bacteroidia; order Flavobacteriales; family Flavobacteriaceae; genus WGBX01. The sequence goes on along the minus strand of JAMONO010000112.1, from coordinate 10,859 downwards.
ACGGTAAACGTTTTTTTCAACACTATGATTCGGTGTTGTTTAAAACAATTGGTTTTGTCTTTTTGGTTGTTGTGCTCGGGATTATAATTGTGCGTTTTCGGTTTATTCAAAAAACATTTTTTTTTCAATTACAAACTTGGAAAACGGCTTTGCAATATGCTTTTGGTCGGTATTCGGTTTTTGCTGCCCAATTTTTATTATTGCTCTTTTATTTGAAACCCGATTTACCTATGATAGAAACATTTACGGGAATCTTTATAGTTTATTTATTGGCTTCTTTGGTGCCTATGCTCGCTTTGTTTGATTGGGCAATCAAAGGGGGGGTTGCCGTTTATGTTTTGAATATATTAGGCATATCCAAACCTATTGTTTTACAAGTAGTTATGTGGATGTGGTTGTTTAATTTTGCCATACCTTTTGTCATAGGAATTGCTTGGTTTTGGTTTTATCAAAAAGAGAACCGATGACAGGAATTGTGATATTATTTTTGTATATACTTGTAATAGCGGCAAGTTTATGGGGAGCTTTCAAATTAAAACCGGTTTTATTATCCAAACAAAAACCGAAAACCCGATTTAGCATTGTAGTAGCTTTTAAAAACGAAGTTGAACATTTGCCGGTCCTACTCAGGTCTTTGCAACAACTCGATTATCCTCAAAATTTATATGAAATTATAATGGTCAATGACCATTCGACAGATGAATATACAAATTTGTTTTTTCAAAATTCATCGGTCAAATTGATAAACAACAAAGCAACCGGCAAGAAGTCTGCTTTGCAAACCGGTATTTTACACAGTCGTTTTGATTGGATTGTTACCACCGATGCCGATTGTGTTGTTCCGGTTGATTGGTTGCGATATTTTGACCAAATTGTTCAAGCCAATAATATCAAAATGGTATTGGGTCCTGTGCGTTTTAATGAGAGTAATTATTTTTGGTCGGCTTTTCAACAATTTGAATTTTTGAGTTTACAAACTTTTACAATGGCGGGAATTTATTGGAAAAAACCGTTTTTAGCCAACGGAGCTTCGTTGTGTTTTAATAAAGAAGCTTATCGGCAAGTTAATGCTTATGACGGAAATTTGCAATTGGCATCGGGTGATGATGTTTTTTTGCTCGAAAAGTTTCAAACCCGATTTACAGGACAAATAGGTTTTGCAAAAAATCCGCAAGCTACCGTACTAACGCACAGCCAATCCGGTTGGAACGATTTGATACAACAAAAAATCAGGTGGAGTAGTAAAACCAAATATCAAAAATCTTTATTACCCAAAATTATAGGGACAATTGTATTATTGACCAATTTGTTTTTGTTGTGGTCTTACGCATGTTTTGGGCAATATATTTTTTATGTTAGTTTTGCAATGGTTAAATTTATTTCCGATTTTGTTTTGTGGTTATATATCAGCCGGTGGTTTCAAGTAAAATTACACGGCAAATATTTCGTATTTTCTTTTTTTCTTTATCCTTTTTATTTTCTTTATGTTTTTGTTAAAAGTTTAAACGGAAAATATGTTTGGAAAGGAACAAATTACAAATCTTAAAATATATAAACAAAATCAGTAACATATTGCCGATTTATTCGTATTTTTAACAACTAATAATCCTTTAAATGATACTTACTATGATTGCAATGCCTTTTTTCATTTTTTTGCTAATTATAATATTGGCTACCTCTCTATTTATTGTTAAGCAACAAACAGCCGTTATAATTGAGCGTTTAGGAAAATTTGAAGCGGTGCGTTATGCCGGTTTACATTTTAAAATCCCTTTGATTGATACCAAATCGCGTCCCATCAATTTACGTATTCAACAATTAGATGTAATCGTTGAAACCAAAACAAAAGATGATGTTTTTGTTCATTTAAAAGTTTCCACACAGTTTCAAATTCCAAAAGACAGAGTCAAAGATGCTTATTACAAACTCGAAGATCCGGCGGCACAAATTACTTCATATATATTTGATGTAGTAAGAGCCGAAGTCCCCAAAATGCGGTTAGACGATGTATTTGAGCGAAAAGACGATATAGCCATAGCCATAAAAGGCGAACTCAATGATGCAATGATGGAATACGGTTACAATATAATCAAAACGCTTGTAACCGATATAGACCCCGATGCTCAGGTCAAAGCCGCCATGAACCGTATCAATGCAGCCGAACGCGAAAAGGTTGCCGCCCAATATGAAGGAGATGCACAACGAATATTGATAGTGGAACGTGCCAAAGCCGAAGCCGAAAGCAAGCGTTTACAAGGAAAAGGTATCGCCGACCAAAGACGTGAAATAGCTCGCGGTTTAGAAGAATCGGTCGATGTATTGAACCGTGCCGGTATCAATCCGCAGGAAGCATCGGCGCTAATAGTTATTACGCAACATTATGATACTTTACAAGCCATTGGTCAAGATACCAAATCGAATCTTATTTTGTTGCCCAATAATCCGAATGCTGCCAGCGAAATGTTAAATGATATGGTGGTTTCATTGGTTGCTGCCAACAAAATAAATGAAGATAATAAGACTAAGGAATAGTTAAAGATTTTTTTAACTACAAACAAGTCAATAAGCAAATAAGCTTATTAATGTTTTTTTACAAAAGTAAAAGACACTTGCAATATAATAACCGATAACAGCCTTAAAACAAGAGATCTAATTAAGAAGTTGTAATTATTTAATAAATTTTTTCTCCTATATAAGTTTAATTTTATTTATTTGTTTAATCGTTTCCGGCTGTTTGGTTTATTGATAAAACTTTTATTGGTTGGAGAACAATATAGAATTATATGAAAGCTAAATTATGAGTATTTTAATTAATAAATATGTTTCATATAGATAAAAATTCTATATTTGCACAATAAAATCTTTACTTTCACGATTTTATTATAAGCAGTTTTTATATGAAATTTAAAGAAACATATTATACTTTGATTGGTGTTATTGGTGTTTTGGCACTGATTTCCATTATAAAATCTATTTTGCAAGATGATACTGAAATCATATCCGAAAGAGCAATAAATATACTAAAAGATAAAGAAAAAGCAAATGAGTTAAAAAAAATTGTTGATAAGTATCATCAAAGTGGGAGTTGGGACAAAAACAAACTTCAAGAAATAATTTGACCAAATGAACTTAACACTTGGTTTCATTGCTTTTTTTGTTTCATTGATAATTCCAGGTATTATATTTAGAAGATTTTATTTTTTTGGTGAATTTTCAAAACAATATAATACAAAAGATCCTGTTCTGCATTCTATTTTTTTTAGTATTATTCCAGGTATTTTGCTTCAAATTACCGGTTTTATTCTTTATTTTTTATTTATCGGGTTTGATTCTAGTTTTTCAGATGTCTTTACTATTTTTAGAGATATAACCTCTAACAGTAATAATGCTACACAAGATGTAACAAGAAATTTTATGCAAAATGATATTCTTACTTTTGCACTATATTCATTATATATTTTTATTTTTTCGGCTTTTTCGGGTTTTGCTTTAAGTAGAATTATACGAAAATTAAATTGGGATAAAAAATATAAAATTTTTAGATTTAAAAATCAATGGTATTATATATTTAGTGGGGAGTTGTTATTTATGAAAAAATTTAAATTGGCTTCTAAAATACATAGTGATAATGAAAAACCAAAGTCATTTTTTGAAATTTTTGTTACTTATGCTGATATATTGGTAAATATTAGTGAAAATAAAAGAGACTTATATAGCGGATATGTTATTGATTATGACTTAAAAGCAGAAAATCCTTCAAAATTAGATAGAATATATTTAATGAACACATATAGATATAAATATCCATTTAAACAGGGAAATAACAATTTAACAAAACAAAAACAAATTAGAATTCCTGGCGATATTTTTGTTATCGATGCAGATCGTATAGTCAATATAAATTTAACATACATTCCTTCTTACCAAAAAAAAATAGTGAAAGAACTAGTAAAAAAACAAAAAAAACAAAAACGATATAAAATAATTAATTTTATATATTTTATATTGTTGGTTGTTTTTATTATGTTTCATTTTTTATATGTTCATTTTAATTTAGATGATACTTATTTTGATTTATATATTCAAAACACTAATTTTATTGGAAAGTTTATTACTTTTTTATTGATAACTCAAATTCTTTCTTTTTTTGTTCCTGAAAAAAATAAAGTAGGTGAATATTCTTATTCAAAAAAAAATTTTATAGATAAATTTATAGGATTTATTATTTTTTTGGTTTTAGCATATTTTTTTTCTTTTAAAAATATTTTTTAGTGTCCTAAATTTTTACTAAAAAAAAGTTTTAAACCCATATTTATTATTATTTTTGTTGTTAGTCAATAATCAAAGACCGCAAAATAATAGATATGGAGCAATCATCATTTAAAAAAAAGGAACTTATTTTAAGTGTTTTGGTATTTATTACGGCACTTATAACTTATATTGCCACATTGGAACCAACCGTAAGTTTTTGGGACTGCGGTGAATATATTTCAACTTCGGCAAAATTGCAAGTAGGGCACCCTCCCGGAGCTCCTTTGTTCCAAATGCTCGGAGCTTTTTTTTCCATGTTTGCAACTTCGCCTTCCAAGATTGCTTATATGGTCAATATGATGTCTGCAATTTTTAGCGCCTTGACCGTATTGTTTTTGTTTTGGACTATTATCCATATTTTAATCAAATACATTCTCAAAAAAGATAATCTTAACAGCCTTCAACAATTGTTGGTATTGGGTTCGGCAACAGTCGGAGCTTTGGCTTTTGCTTTTTCGGATTCTTTTTGGTTTTCGGCAGTTGAAGCCGAAGTATATGCCGCCGCCATGTTTTTAACTTCCGTTTTGTTTTGGTTAGGTTTAAAATGGATTGATAGTTTAGACCGTCCGCGTGGCAACAAGTGGTTGATACTAATGACTTTTGTGATTGGATTATCATTCGGTGTGCACTTTATGGTACTTTTGGTAATTCCGGCTATCGGTATGATGTATTATTTTAAAACCGCTCGCAACATCACACCCAAATCTTTTATTGTAGCCAATGCGGTGGTTTTCGGTATTTTATTGTTCATATTTAAATTATTACTGCCTTGGACAATGAAATTTTTTAGTTTCTTCGAAATATTTTTTACCAATACGTTCGGATTACCCTTCAACACGGGAACCATTATAGCCGGTTTAGTTACCATTGGTATTTTTTATTATTTATTGAAAAAAGCTAACGAAAAAAACAATACCTTGATGGAAGCCGTGGTGCTTTCGGTTTTGTTTATTCTCATCGGTTTTTCCACTTGGATTATGCTACCCATTCGTGCCAATGCCAATACGGTGATAAACGAAAATGCACCTACCAGTGCCCGTGAACTTTTGGCTTATTACAACCGCGAACAATATGGAGAAACCCATTTGTTTTACGGACCTTATTATTCGGCATATTATCACGGATTGGACGAAAACGAACCTTATGTTGATGATAAACCCAAATACGAACAAGACAAAAAAACAGGCAAATATGTCATTGTTAACAATTATAAAAAAGCCAAACAAAATTTTACTCATAAACATTGGGGTATTTTGCCGCGTATGTGGGACGCCGCCAGTGCCGATAACTATAAAATGATTGCCGGCATACCTAAGAACAGCACTCGAAAACCCACTTTTATTGAAAACATGAAATTTATGTTCGATTATCAATTCGGATATATGTATTGGCGCTATTTGATGTGGAATTTTGTAGGACGTCAAGACGACGAACAAGGCAGATTGGATAATCATGGCAACTGGCTCAGCGGTATTAAGTTTATTGACGAAATGCACTTGGGAAGTCAAGATAATTTACCTTCGGATGTGTTGAACAACAAAGCACGCAACACCTATTATTTCTTGCCGTTTTTATTGGCTTTTATGGGTATTTTATATCATTCGTCCAAAGACATGAAGAGTTTTTATGTTGTATTGATAGCTTTTTTGATGACCGGATTAGCCATTGTTTTTTATACCAATGTTCGTCCGTTTGAACCCCGTGAGAGAGATTATGCCGTAGTGGGTTCGTTTTACTTTTTTGCTTTATGGCTGGGATTGGGTGTTTATGCCTTATACGACTATTTGAAAAAATATGTTTCGGGAAAACCCGTAGCTGTTACTGTTGTGGTTATTGGAATGTTGGCAGCACCGGTCTTGATGGCACGAGAAAACTGGGATGACCACAACCGTTCACACAAATATTCGGCTTTGAACAATGCCAAGTCATACCTGAACTCGTGTCAAAAAAATGCTATTTTATATACGGTTGGCGATAACGATACTTTTCCGCTGTGGTATGCACAAGATATCGAGGGAGAACGTCGCGATATGCGTTTAATCAATACCGCTTTGTTTAATACCGATTGGTATATAGATCAAGCCAAACGCAAAATTTACGAAGCCGACCCGCTCGAAATAACCATGCCACACAAAAAATATGTTTACGGAACGCGTGATGCACTTTATCCCAATTTTTTAAAAGATACACTTGACATCAAAGATTTTGTTAAATTGGCACTAAACGACAAATTTACCGCCGAAAATCCGGATAACGGTCAAACCATGTATCTGTATCCTTCACGTTACATAAGAGTACCCGTCAATAAAAAAAATGTATTGAAATACGGAATTGTTGCACCCGAAGATGCCGACAAAATTGTAGATGAACTGATTTTGGACGTCGGTGAAAACGGTATGTATAAAGCCAACTTGGCCATGCTCGACCAACTGGCAAACAACGATTGGAAACGTCCTATTTATTTCACCGGCGGTAGTTTTAAAGATGAAGATTATCTGTGGGCTAAAAATTACTTGCAATTAGACGGTCTGACTTATAAACTGGTACCTATATACACTCCTTATAAAGGTATAGATTTCGGACGTATCAATACCGAAACCATGTATAATCATGTTAAAAAATGGGAATGGGGCAATTTGAACAAAAATATTTATCTCGATCCCGAAACCCGCCGAAACTCTTTAGCCTACCGTAATAACTTGTACCGTTTGGCCGACTCGCTGTTTGTAGAAGGCAAACACGAAAAAGCCGAAGAAATACTCGATTTGTCAATTGATAAAATGCCCATTGAATCCTTCGGATTTTATGCATCTTTATTGGATTACGTCAATTTGTATTACAAGTTAAACAAGCCTGAAAAAGCCCGAAGAGTAGCTAATATTTTATTGCGAAAGTTTAAAGAATACTTGGATTATTATGCCGGTTTACCCTTACAACAAAAATATCAAAATTTTGATGACATTGAACGCAACTTACTGCTTTACAGAGAAATATTAAATATTGCGGCACGCAATAACGATAACCAATTTGCAGAAGACAAAATGAAAGAGTTCGGTCAAATAATGGACAAATATCAAGATATGTTGCAAGACGAAGCCGAACCTTCTCAGACACCTATAGAAACCAAACCTTAATTTAACTAATATTGGAATATTTGGCGCAGGTTCATACATGACAAAACTTGGGTAAATTCGAAGTCCAAATGAATATCTGTGTTTTTATTATGGTTTATTGATTTGGTTTTTCATTCCGACGGGCTTCGTTATGGCTGACATCAATTTATCATTCCAAAGAAACGAAACAACTGAAGAATCTTTTGTCAAACAGGTAGAGATTTCTCATCTTTCGAAATGAAACACTTCGTTGTGCCAAATTGATTTATAAAATAGTCCGAAATGTTTTATTATGTCGTTTTGGTATTAGTTGCCGTTCCTCCGTTTCAATTGGTATCACTTTAATATAAACAAAATCTTTCGGACTTTATTAAACCATATCGTATCTTTGTATTCTAAATTCTAGTTATGAAAAGCCACCTTATCCAAAAATATTTCGACTTAACTCCTCGACAAAAACAACAATTTGAACAACTTTATCCGTTATATAAAGACTGGAATAAAAAAATAAATGTAATATCTCGAAAAAATATCGAAAAATTATATCTTCAACACGTATTACACTCACTAGGCATAGCCAAGGTAATAAATTTTTTGTCCGATACCGAAATTTTAGATGTAGGAACCGGTGGTGGGTTTCCCGGAATACCGTTGGCAATACTATTTCCCGACACTCGATTTCATTTGGTAGATAGCATCGGTAAAAAACTAAAAGTAGTGGATGCCATAACACGAGAGATAGGTCTTGATAATATACAAACCACTCATGACCGTGTTGAAAACATCAAGGGCAAATACGATTTTATAGTAAGTAGAGCCGTAACCCGTATGCCCGATTTTGTTAAATGGGTTAAAAATAAAATTAAAAAAGAAAGCAAACATGACTTAAAAAACGGCATTTTATACCTTAAAGGCGGTGATTTGACCGAAGAATTAAAAAATTACAAGAATGCAAAAATTTATCCTCTTCCTCAATTTTTTGAAGAAGAGTTTTTTAAAACCAAAAAACTTGTTTACTTGCCTTTAAAATACAAGAAATAAGCCGTTTATTGATGTGATGCAATATACTTGGCAATAGCTTCTCTTTCTTCTGCTTTCATTTTTTTTAATTGGGTCAGTACCGGCTTCATATAAGTAAACTCTTCGGGGTGAACTTTCGGGTTGGCTTGTCCGCTTAAAAATTGCAAAATGGCTTTGTGGTCTCCACCGTAAGTTTTGGCTATTTGTCTTAAACTGGGACCTACAATAACTTTTTCGGGCGAATGACAAAGCGTGCAAGCTTTTTGATTAAATAATGTTTTACCGTCAAGTTCCGTTTGATTTGTGCTTATGGTATATGATTTCTCAACAGAACCAAAAGAAAAAGACAAAAGCACAAAACTAAATATAAGCAGTAACAAAAGATTAATTGTGGTTTTCATATTTCACGTTTTTATGTTGTGATTTGCAAATATAGTTAAAAAGCAAATTTTTTAGTGTAACTTTATTAACATATTTATCAACAAAATACTAAAATTTTTTCATTTTATAACAATTACCTTTAATAATTATATTTTTTAAAAAAAACGAGCCTATAAAAACCTATTATTCATTAAAAATAAAAATTTTAACCATAAAATAAGTCATATTTTTACCAACAAATGAGTTAACATTTCATTAATTCATTTTGAATAATAAAAAAAGCCGCCCGTAGGGACGGCTTTATTAATAAGATTTATTAAAGCTTATTTTATGCTTAACATATAATCTGCCAAAGCGTTTAATTCGGCATCATTCATTTTTTTGGTAGTTGCCAAATTAGGTTGCATAACGGCAAATTGAGCGGGGTCAATAATTGCTTTGGCTTCTCCTTTCAAGAATTTAACCAATTCGTCTTTTTTACCGGCATAACCTGCTGCTATTTCTTTAATGGCAGGTCCAACGGTTTTGTTTTGCGGATTGTGGCAAGCCACACAACCGTTAGAAGCAAATAAAGTTTTACCGTTTACATCGGCTGCTCCGGTAGCTTCTTTGGCAGCTTCTTCTGTTTTTTCAGCAGCTTCTTTTACGGCTTCACCTGTTTTTTCGGCAGCTTCTTTTACCGCATCACCGGCTTCTTGTGCTGCTTCTTTGGTAGCTTCAACTGCTTGTTCTGCACCTTCTTTTGCTTTTTTGGCATCGTCGCTTCCGCAAGATGATAAGCTGATCATCATAACGGCTAAAAGTAATAATCCTAATTTTTTCATAACTTAAATATATTTTATAATTGTGCAAATATAGAACAAATTGATAAAACTCACAATTTTAGATTCATATTTTTTACGATTTATTTAACATTTGAAACAAGTAGATAAGTTTATTCCTACCGAAACCTTTTCAATTCAAACTATATATAACCCGCAAACAAAAAAATACCATAGTTTTAAGTACATGACAAAAATTACAACCCTTTAATTTTTAAGAAAACAAGTGTTAAAATCTTTGGATAAAACATTGGTTTTCTGTATATTAGTAGAATAATTATAACACATTTAACTAATGGAGAAAACCAATGTCAACTGTAAAAATAGTGAATTAATTTCAATTCTCAATACACATTTTAAAGGAAAAGTGAATTTAGTCGGAATAAAACTGATTTCATTTTTCATTATTGCTTTGATTAAAGTTCAAACTGTCAATTTTGAAAAATTATCTCATGCTTTTGACACCAAGACTAAAAGTGCTTCGTCATTAAGGCGAATACAAGGTTTTATTGCAGGATATGGCTTTGATTCAAATCTTATCGCACGTTTGGTCTTCAATCTTCTACCTAAACAAGACAAATATATGTTGAGTATGGATAGAACCAACTGGAAATTTGGAAAGACCAACATAAACATATTCATGTTAGGAATTGTTTACAAAGGAGTTGCTTTTCCTTTATTGTTCAGCATGTTACCCAAACGTGGCAATTCAAACAGCCAAGAGCGTATTGATTTGATAAATAGGTTTGGCAATTTATTTGGGTTTGATATTATAGACGCTATTGTAGCAGACAGAGAGTTTGTTGGCGATAAATGGTTTGAATATTTGAATAAAAATCAAATAAGATATTATATTCGTATTCGAAAAAACTTTAAGGTATTTTTGCCACATAAAAACAAAGTGATAAAAGCCTTTCGTTTATTTGACAAATTTAAAGTGAATGAATTTACATTTCATCCCAATCCCGTTCGTGTAAACGGGCAATTGTGTTACATATCCGGTGCTAAACTTGATATTAAAAATAATAAACGAGAATATTTGATTATTGTATCATTTGATAAACCTGAAAATGCACAAGAACGCTATAAACAACGATGGCAGATTGAAATGACTTTAAAGCAATAAAATCATCAGGATTTGATATAAAGTATTCTTGAACACTCAATATCAAAATGATATAGAAATTTTTAAATTTTTGTCATGTACTTAGGA
>JAMONO010000111.1 GCA_027065715.1 Flavobacteriales bacterium | reverse complement strand
ATAAAAAAAAAAACAAATCGAGCAAACCTATAAGCCGGATTCTGTCGTGTCTTGTCATTTATCTGCGATACTTGTTACCAAGCATCTGTAGCTGCCTACCCTCCCACTTGACCGAGCAAGTCTTATAGCGTGGGTATATTTGGCATTGCACCGCATAGAGTTTAGCCTTTTCACTACAGCCGAACTGTACCTGGTTTCTGTGCCACTGGTCCTATTCCGACCTTTGGTCGGAACGACGGATGTTATCCGCTATGCTGCTCTGTGGTGTCCGGACTTTCCTTTCCAACAAAGTTTGGAACGACAAGACGGTCTGCTCGATTTATATTACAAAGTTACAACAAACGAATTGGTTTGTCAATTTTTTTTTAGCAAAATCATTTTTTGGCAAGATTTTTGCATAAAAGTTTTATATGAAAATGACAGCAAACATATATCCCAAACAAACTTTGAAAAAGGAAATTTCCGATGATTTCCAAGAAAGAATTGCCCAAATTATCTCAACCAAATGGAGGTTAAAAAGTATTTATGAAACCGGTTTGGTTACGGACGAAGCCGAATTTAAGGATGTAGATGTAGTATTCAGTCACTACTATATTTATGCTTTATACGGCAATAGGGTTGATAAATTTAAATATAAATTTTTGAGCAAAAATACTTTTATGGTGCATATTGAAGGGGTTGATGTAAAATGTCGCATCAAAGATTTTTCACCTCAGGGTTTTGTTTTTCATGTGGATTTTAAAAACGCTCATTTCATTGTTGAACTTGAATCTACACATTAAATATATATATAACAAGTTTCCTTTTTATGCCAATCGACAAACACCGGTTAATTTGATAATCGGTGTTTTCTTTTAGGTAATTTTAAAAAATATAAGTAAATTTGAATTCGTTAAAAAAAGAACAAATGGATTATTTAGGAGAAATAATAGAGGGATTAAAATATGCCCTTCCGGCAGCAGTTACGGGCTATACCACTTATTATTTTTTGAATCGTTTTTACAGATACGAAGAAAAAAAACAACTTTTGTCAGCCAAAGCTGATTTAAAAAAACATGCTTTACCCGTCAGGTTGCAAGCATACGAAAGATTAGCGCTTTTTTTGGAAAGAATTTCACCGGCAAAATTGGTTCAAAACATCAAACCGGATAACGAAGACAAACACCGGTATGAACTTGCACTGGTGTTTCAAATTGAAAGCGAATACGAACACAATCTCAGTCAGCAAATTTATGTATCGGACAAATGTTGGAAAATGGTAACCACCTCAAAGAATGCGACCATGTTGTTTATAAAACAAACATCGGAAGATGCGCAAATTCAAAGTGCTTACGATTTGCAAAAAGCCCTAATTGAACGATCTGCCAAAGAAGAGGTTCCTACCCATATAGGACTGGCATATATTAGAAATGAAGTATCCGAATTCCTTTAACAATCATCATTTATCTCCATAAAAATCAACAATATGACATACAATGAACCCATGTTGCGAAAAAACGCTTTACAAGATAAAATAATAGTCGTAACCGGTGGCGGCAGCGGATTGGGCAAATCCATGACCAAATATTTTTTACAACTGGGTGCCAAAGTGGCGATAACCTCCCGCAAC
>JAMONO010000110.1 GCA_027065715.1 Flavobacteriales bacterium | reverse complement strand
GGTAACGATACCGTTCGAAACAATGCCATGAGCGAAATAACCGAGGCTTATGTCGATAAATTTTGGGAGTTGATTGATGTATTGCTCAACACCATTCTTTTTGTGATGATAGGTATGGAATTATTGGTGGTTTCTTTTCGTTTACAATATGTAACAGCCGGTTTTATAGCCATTGCAATTGTATTGATTAGCAGATACTTATCGGTAAAACCTTTGTTGTCATATTTTGAACGCAAGATTAAGTTTATACCCAAAACCGATTTAATCATGACTTGGGGCGGTTTGCGAGGAGGAATTTCCATTGCTTTGGCACTAACCCTTCCGGTAGAAATGCATCGCGACTTGTTTTTGGTCATGACTTATATGATTGTCGTTTTTTCAATTTTGGTTCAAGGACTTTCGTTAGGAAAGTTGGTAACCAAAGTAAAAGTTCCTGTTAGGAAAGATATTGAAAAAGGAGCATAAATTTTGTGTCTTTTGATAAAATAAATAAGAAATTTTATACTCATAAGAAAATCAATAAGAGTTTATTGACTAAAAAATATTTTTGTGTTATATTTTGTAAAAAAAATGATAAGTTTGCAAAATAAATCTTTTAAAATTAATATCTAATGCGTTGGAGAGGCAGACAACAAAGTACCCATGTCGAAGACCGCAGAGGCGGACGAACGGGCAAAGTGGTAGGTGGAACCGTCGGTATTGGCACCATTATTTTTTTTATAGCTTATACCTTACTGACGGGAGAAGCACCTACCGAGATGTTGCAACAAGCACAGCCGCAACAAACACAAACTCAGGTTCATGATAAAAATGACGAATTGGCTGATTTTGTTAAAGTGGTTTTTAAGGACACCGAAGATGTTTGGGACAAAATTTTTAGAGAACAACTTCATGCGCGTTATCGTTATCCCAAATTAGTTCTGTATAGCGGAGTAACCCGAGCGGCTTGCGGTATGGCAAGTTCCGCTACAGGTCCTTTTTATTGTCCGGCAGACGAAAAAGTTTATGTGGATTTGCAATTTTTTAAAGATTTAAAAAGAAATTTCGGAGCTTCCGGCGATTTTGCCATTGCCTATATTATTGCTCACGAAGTAGGACACCATGTTCAAAATTTATTGGGAATAACCGACCAAGTACAACGACAACGCAGACGTTTAAGCAAAACGCAATATAACAAACTTTCCGTACGTTTGGAACTGCAAGCCGATTATTTGGCGGGGGTTTGGGCACATCATATAGAAAAAATGAAACACGTTTTAGACGACGGCGATATAGAAGAAGCCGTTAGAGCTGCAAATTCCGTAGGAGACGACCGTCTGCAAAAACAACACCAAGGATATATTGTCCCCGATGCCTTTACCCATGGAACTTCCGAACAACGAATGCGTTGGTTTATTAAGGGATTTAAAAGCGGCGATATAAAAGATGGTGATACTTTTAACACAAATAATTTGTAGGAATTTGGTTAACATAAATGAAAAAATCAAATTATATTTTTATATTTGTTTTTACCCAAAATCTCTTCGGACAAGAAAGACTCTTCAAAGCTGATACAACTGACTTTTGGTACAAAAACAATCAAAAATTGATTCGTAAATTTCAACTTACGGATTTCAAAA
>JAMONO010000109.1 GCA_027065715.1 Flavobacteriales bacterium | reverse complement strand
GCGTCGGAAAAAAGCGTTGCGCAGCAACGAAAAAAAATAATTCCGCACCAAAAAATCAATTTCCCCAAAAAAAAATTGCCAATCCCAAAACATTTCCCTTATAATTTTTTCGATAATTTTATCCCAAAACAAATGAAAAACATGTTAAGGTTTATTATTGAATAAATTATAATGGATAATTTACAGATATGTTTACAAATGTAAACTAAGGTAAATGTTTTTTGTCAATATTTTGAATGGATTTAAAAATATTATCGGTAGCATTGGGGTGAATTTTATAAAAGGATTTGATGATTTTTTTAATACTTTCTCTGCGGTTACTCTCGGCATATTGACAATCATACGGTAGCGGTTGGTAACCGATAATGTCAATATACCGTTGTAGTTCTTTATTTGTCGTATAGATTAAAGGGCGAATGATTTGAAAAGTATCGTTAAACATGCTTATTTTTACCGGAAAAGCACTCAATTCGGCATGTTGCAGCATGTTCATCAATAAGGTTTCCACCAAATCATCTTTGTGATGCCCCAAAGCAATTTTTTGATAGCCGTTTTGTACTGCAAATTCAAATAACAATTTTCGGCGGTTCCAAGCACAATAAAAACAGGGCTGTTTTCCGTCCACAATTATTTTTGTATCGTCTTGAAGCAAATGAAACGGTATCTCTCGTTCTGCGCAAAAGCTTTGTAAATAAACGGCATCCGTGTGATAGGGTACATCGGTCAGTTGTATATGAACGGCTACAATTCGGTAATTAATTTGACAAGATTTGCGTCTGTTTGCCAATATATCCAACAGAGCCATAGAATCTTTACCACCCGATACGCCGACCACAACCGTATCGCCGGTCTCTATTAATTTATAATCGGTAACGGCTTTGGTTACCTTGGTTCTGATTTTTTCGATAAATCGTTTTTCTGCTTTGTTCATAGACATGCAAATTAGCTGTGTTTACATTTGTAAACAATGTTTTTGTTCGTTATTTTTTGTGAAATGACCCGTTTTAATTCTGGTTCCTAAATTTTGTTCTTTGTTTGGCTTTTTTTTACTTTTTCAATTTGATTTTTTAATTAATGTTTTGGTTAATCAAATCAGTGTATTTTACTGATTTATAGTTAGTTGTATTGTTGTTTATTGATATTTCATTTTCCAATCAACAAACAATCTATTTGTTATAAGATACAGTTTATCATATAGTTATTTCTATTACTCGATTTGATACCCGTTCTTTAGCTACTTTCATGACATATCTGTTATTTTATAATAAATTTTGTATTGTATGATTGTTTTTCGGTTTGAACACGAATTAAATATATGCCTTGTTTAAAATTATGCAAGTGCAATACGGTACGGTTGTTTGCCGTTTGCAATAATTGTCCCGATACATTGTATATATATACGGTTTTTACAGCTTGTTCGGTTTGTATATACAGTTTGGTTTTTGTCGGGTTGGGATATATCTTAATCGGTTGATATTTAAAATTTTTTGTCAAATTTCCTTGATGTTCTTTTACCAAATAGGCTATTGTGTGTAACGGTTCCAGGTGAACGTTTTGAGTGTAATTGTTTGCATGAGTTTCAATGGGTAAATAATTGTTCGGGGCAATTAGTTGCACATCTAAATCGCCCGAAAAACCGTAATAATTTCCATCAATGTCAAAACTAAAATCCAAAGTATCTGTCATGGAAGCATTGCTAAACACAAAAGCTATTTGGTTGCCGTTTTTGTGTCGATATACATTTTTTTGCAAAGCCGAAACCGTTACGTTTCCTGCATTACCACCCCAATCGGAGGTTATTTGCGGAATATTTTCGTTGATGTCAAAAGGGTGCAAAAGCGTTCCGAACGACATAAAGTCGTGTAATTGATGTCGCATGTAAGCCAAGCGAATGATGTAGGGTCGGGCGGTTTCGGCATTGGTATCGTGGGCAAACCACAAAAACATACGTCCGGGTTGGATATTATTGACAAAATAGGTTGAAAATTTGGCATAAAACGAAGCTTCATTGTAAGTAGAACCGCCGTAACTAACTCCAAAAAATTGATTTTTTCCGCCGTAAACACTTTGAAAAGCCGGCACTAAGTCGGGTTCACGCCATTCGCCAACCAAAAAACCATCGACTATGTGGCTTAAATTATCAACAGCTCCTTCGGTGGTGATAAAAACCCCTTCGGGTAAATTTTGGTGCATATTTGAAAATATATTTTGATAGCCGTCATACCACCAAGTTCCACTTGCCAACGGGTGTCCGTGTGTACTGTCCATACATTCAAGGGCACCTGCCCAACCTACCATATCGACATACAAAGCTCCGGTTTGCAATCTGTTACCAATTTCGTCGGCGATATTGACAAGGGTATCTTGCCAATGGGGTTGTGAGGGGCACATAAAAGCAAAGGTATTGGTAGGGGCTCCCGGTTCGGTATCGCCAAAATCGTGGGTAAACACATTGCCGTTTTGGTCTTTGGCAGTATACGGAAGTCCGTCGGTGGGATAGGCTTGCAAATCGGTGTCGTATAACATACCGTTGATATAAGGCATAACGATATGACCTTGTTGTTGGATATGTTGAACGGCATCGGTAAAACCTTGTCTTTCGGGAAAATAGTCGGGATAATTGTCGTCCATGTATTGATTGTTCCATTTGTACCAGTGTATTCCCACTTTGATTTCGGAAGGAAACAAATTGATAAAATCCCAAATATCCGTTTCGGTTTGAGAGACGGGGCGGTTCAATGAAGGGTGTGCCGATGCCCAAATATCTATTTTGCCGAGACTATCTTGTCGCATAATACGTTGGGGGGTGTCGTGCGGATAATAATAGGCATGATTGCTAGCCCATTGTTTGTATATTTGGCTTGCATCATACCAGTTACCTTGAAAAATATCGAGTTCGAACACACCTGACAATTCCCAGTTGTTATTTGCCAGTGTTTTGTCTGGAATATTGTGTTTGCCATAAAATTTAACATAATTGTTTTCGTGCCGGATAACCAAATTTTTTAATCCGGCATTCGGGTCGTGAAAAGCCAGGTAAACGCCGTAATTATTGTTGTAATAAGCGGCAAAGGGCATGGAAGCACCGAGGCGTCCGCGCGGATAGGTAAGGTCGTAATTGATGTTTTGCGCTAACGGATTGGCAATGAGTTTGCCCGAAAAACGGGGTACCAAAAAGGTATCGTTGCCGGGAGCTTTGAGTTTAAATTTGGGAAAATTAACCCTTGTCAAACTGAAATTTTGCCCCAAACCGCCTACGGATAAATCCCATTGCGATTTGCCTGCACTTGCAGTTATATTAAACAGCACGTTTAAACCGGAGGGTAGTCCGCCAACGGACGGCTGTGAAAAAATAACCGAACAATTGGTGCCGTCGTTTTGAACATTGATACTGTTCCAACCGCTCGATGCACTGATACGGGTTTCGGTACCGGTGTTTACATTTGTAATATATAAGAAAAACAAATAGGAGTGTGCCGACAAAATTTCATTGCCGTTGGCTGTTATTGAAGCCAGTTCTACGCCGTTGCCGTTGTTTTGAAGTGATATGGTCAAATTGTTGTCGCCTACTTCTATTTGTGCCGTAAGCAAAGCAAACGAAAATATGAGAATTGTTGTCCAATAAATTTTCATAATTTAAATACTATGGTTTTTTATTTAGTTGATACCTTAGTCGATACAAATGTTTTAGGTTAAATATTTATGCAATACATTTTGTTTTTCGACTTTAATATTTTCAAGTTCTGTTTTTAACCGATTGATTTCCTGTTCGATAGCCGTAATTTGATCAACAATTTTTTCTTGTGTGGATAGAGGCGGAACGGGAATTTTGTATTTATATACATCATTCCTGTTTAAGCCGGGCACACCGGAACCTTTGGATAATTTTACAAAATCATCTTCCAAAAATTTTAAGAGATGATATAAGTAAACAATATGATCGTTTTTAATTGTCTTTACATAATAGGTTGTGTCAATTGGAAAACAATTTAGGCGGGATAAATTAACTTTTCCACTGCTTCCTTTTCTTCCCACAATTACGGCAGGTGCTTTGATCAAAAACTCATTATGATATCCTACGATGCCATTTGAACCATATACGGGATAATTTCCGTGAATTCTTTTTTTCTCCGGCAAACTTTTTCCATATTCTAAGCTTAGGATATTACTTATTTTTTCAAGTTTATATTTTTGAAAAACTTCTTCAACGATAATTTTTATCGCTTTTTCTTTTTCGGCAATTGTGTCGCTTAATGATTTGGAGCGGTTTTCCAATACCTCTATCTCCGATACGATTTTTTCTTGTACTTCTTTGGGCGGGAGGGGGATTTTAAGCCGTTTTATATCATTTGGATAAACATGTGGTTGAGCCTGTCCTCTTGCTAAGTTGTAAAGTATGTTTTGGTGTTTTTTTAGAAAAATATAAACATATTTTGTTAAAATGTAATCATCACTTTCGATAGTGCTGCAATCAGAAGCGAATATTTTTTCTGTCCAAAAATTTACATAACCGGCATTAGCACCAGATGCACTAATTGTAATAACATTTTTATCTCTATTACTTTTATTATGATAATAAGCTATGTCCATACCGCCGGCAACAACGGGTATCTTACCTTGTAAAACCTTTCCTTTTGTTATTGAAGTCCCTTTTCTGATTAAACATACTTCCCCCAACTTCACCAAAGGCCATTTGCTTTGAATTTTTACTTTTTGTTCGGCGTTGGTATTGATGATTTTTTCAAAAGCGGTTTTGTCAAAATCGAGCATATCGGTCAGGGCAACTTGTTTGACAAAGCTTTGGGCTTGCTCATCTATTTCAAAATTTTCGCCGTTAAATGCCCGCCTTACGTAGTAGTCGGCTTTGGCGGGATTATCCGCCTCGGCATCGTAGAGTTGGGTGGTGGGCTTGCCGTTGGCGTCGGTATAAATTTCGATGCCTTCAAAACCGCGTTTTTTGTTAAACTCGTAGCCCAAAAAGTTTTTTTGTTCGGCGGTTCCGGTAGGTGATTTTACTACGACGGTTTGTTGTCCGTAAGTGAGCAAAAAGTAATAAAATTTTTCTTTTTCGAGGTGTTTAATTTTTTCTATATAGCGTTTGTTCAATTCGGCATTTTGTTCGTCGGGAGGTAATTCTTTAAACCATTTTTTGGATTTCAGTCCGTTTTTGCCTTTTATTTCGGTCAGGTTGTCAAACCAATCTTTGTAAGTTTCAAACATTTCGGTTTTTGCCAGTGCATCGCTGATGTTGTTGTTTTGCAAAAAGTCTTGATAGTCGGGTAGTTCTCGGTAGGTGATGTAGGCATCGAGCAATTCTTTGCTACGGATATAATCGTTGTCAAAGAACTTGTATTCGTCAAAAATTTCGTTGGCTACTCGTTGATAATCAATAGGATATTTGTCTTCGCGACGTTGCAAAAACAAGATTACCGTATTGGTTCCGGTAGCGATAAAGGTTTTGCTGCCGAGTTCGGTAACGGCTTTTATTTCAAAATATTTGAGGATAATTTCGCGTGCTTTGGTATAGATACCTGTATTGGACAAAATACTGCTCGGTAAGATAATGGCTATGCGTCCGCCAAATCGCAAGGCTTGTTTGGCACGTTCTATAAACAGCACTTCTATTTCGCCGGCTTTTTCGCTCAATTGGTCAAAAAGTTCATAGTCGGCGGGATTGAGTTCCACGTAGTTTTTAAATTGTTTAACGCTGTAAGGGGGATTGGTGAGTATGAGGTCGAATTTTTGATATTTTTCTTCGAGTTGGTCATGTTTTTTCAATCCGTCGCCGTATATTATATTGGCTTCGCCGTCGCCGTTGAGAAAGCAGGCGATTTTGGAAGTTCGAGCCAATCGATAATCTTTTTCGATACCGAAAATATATTGTTTGGTCCAAATATCTACATCGAATCCCAAGTTCTTTTTTTGATTGATTTCTTCAATTTTGTCGATAGCTTCTATCAAAAAATGTCCTGCTCCGCAAGCATAATCGAGGGTTTTGAGCAACGGATAATCGGGATTGATTTGTTCTTTTTCGGCTTGAAGCCCTTCAAAATCAACGGCTTGCACCATAAATTTGGCTATGGGCAGCGGGGTAAAAAATTGTCCTTCGCTTTGTTTGACACCGTGGTTGAGCAAGAGTTCGAAAAAATCGCCGAGAATTTGATTTTTTCGGGTGTTTTTAAATTGATAAAACTGTATCAATTCGACTACTTCTTTGAGGATAAGGGCGTTTTCTTTAAAAAGTTTTTGGTTGTAAACTTCTTTAAAAGCAAAAGTTTTGTCGGTATAATATTTAATGTCTTTAAAAAATTGCAGTATTTCTTCGAGGGGTGTCCTTTTGGGAAAATCTTTGATACGATTTTCAATTTCTTCATCGGAATGATAAACAAAATCTTTGATACCGAGAAATTTTGCCATGCCGTCTTTATAGAGGCGTTGAAATTTGTCGATATGTTTTTCGTCGTTTAGTCCTTCAATAATTTGAAAGTCGAGTACATCGTCGGGACGTTTTTCGTCTTCATCGACAATTTTGCAAAGTATAAGCGAGAGCATTTTGTTAAAAGCATTGGCATTGTCGCTGATATTATTGTGTCGCAAAATTTCGGCAAATTTGTTAAATAATCCTTTGGAAGTTGCCAGTGGTTTGAGATCTTTCTTTTTGAGAGGTTTCAGTTCAACGCTGTATGCACTTACATCGTTTTCAAAAATACCGTAGCGGTAAAAATAGTTTCCGTATAGTTTTTTCCAAATCGAAAAAAAATCGTCTTTGTTTTTGGCTTCTTTGTAACTGCAAACGGCTTTTTTGTCGGTTTCTTTGCATTGTTTTACTTTGTCGGGATTGTCCTTTATCTTTACAATAAGGTTTTCTCTCACTATCTCGTCGTCTTCTTGTTCGTAGTAACTTGCATACAAAACCAAATATTCGGCGTTGGCATCTTGATTGAGGTATGAAAATAGTTGTCCGCCGTTGGTTAGCATTTTCTTTTTTCCTTTTTCAAATTCGTTACCGGAGGTTTTGCATTCGATTATGATAAATGTTTTGTCGTTTTTATACACGTTGATATCGGCTTTGCCGCCGCTTGCTCCGTGTCCCAACTTCCAACGTCGTTCGATGTGTAAATCGTGCGGTTCATAACCTTTTTCGAGCAGGGCATCGACAGCTTCGAGCACTACAAAACTTTCTTGTTCATTGACCGATTGTTTGGGGTTAAAATGAGACGAAGTTTTGTCTCCGAGTTGAATTTTACCGTCTTTTTTTCGTTCAACGGTTATTTCATTGTCATTACGATAGTAAATTTTTCCTTCTTTCAGGTTTATTTTTATTTCATAGTTGTTGTGTTTATGATATTGTTTGGCATAAACAAACTGTGAAGTTTTATTAAAACCGAGTTTATGAAAAAATTTATCAATCATAGTATTTTTTTGTTAAATTTATTTTATTGAATAAGTTATGTACGTTCGGCATCAATTCCATTCGTCTTCGTCATAGCCGAAAAATTCGCCGAAAGGATTATCGTCGCCTTCAAAAATGTCTCGTTCGTCGTCGGGCATCTGATTAAAATCAATTTCGGGTGGATCTTCGGGTCTAATTCCTTGTGCATGAACTACTTGCGGGTATTCGATACCGGGTTCTTCGTTACCGGTTTCCATTAATCCTACCAAAAAGCGCCACATGTTTAAAAAATCATAAACGTATAACAAGTTGGGATTTTCTTCACTCAATACATCTTTGACCAATGTATTGGACATTGAATTGTTTACGGGTTGGGTTTCGTCCATACTAAACAGGGGTATTTCCATACCTTGATTAAGTTCGTCGTCTGTCAAATAAAAAGAAGCCATTTCGGTTCCGTCAAAATCAAAACTGTTTACAATAACATTGTGCAAGTCTTCAAGCGTAGCATCTTCTTGAATTTCGATGTCGCGGTAAACGTCTTCGCCGTCGGTTTCTAAAAAAACTCTTAGTTTGTATAGCATATTGTTTTCAATTTTTTGTTGAATTTATATACAAATTTACATTAAAAAGTTCACTTTTACACACAGATACATAAAAACATTTGTGCTGTCATCCTATGTTTGCAAAATAGAAAAATAATC
>JAMONO010000108.1 GCA_027065715.1 Flavobacteriales bacterium | reverse complement strand
CAATCAAGCTTATTTGTCTCAAAAAAAGTTACATATCAAAACTTTTAGCAGGGGTTATGCTTGGTTAGATACCGGAACCGTAGAAGCTTTGACCGAAGCAACCGAGTTTGTAAAAGCCATAGAAAAACGAACCGGATTAAAAATTGGTGCCGTTGAAGAAGTCGCTTGGCGCATGGGTTATATAAACGACCAAAACTTGCAAATGTCGGCGGACCAAATCAATAATGAATACGGCGCATATCTTAAAGCCTTGTTGCAAAATTAAGGGCAAAACAATATCAGAACGACTTATAAAACTTTTTGATTATTGATTTATCACTTTATTGATTATCGTGTCAATTTTGTTTCTTTTGGTTTCAATTTCTTTTTCGGTTTCTTTTTGTTTATCCAATTCGGCTTTTATTTCGTTTACTATTCTTTCTTGTTCTGTTAAAGAAATGTTCGGGATAAAAAATTTTTCTATTTCACTTGCATACAATTCTATTTGATTTGTTGCTCCCGTGTAATCTCTTTCTATTTGAAAAAATCCTAAAATACTTCTGAAAAAATATGTGAGAAATAAAGGGTTGTATATGTTTTTATCAATTCTTATTATAGAAATATGCCCATCTACAACTAATTTTTCATCATTTTCTACCAAATCGATTTTTCCTAATGAAACTTTACCTGTTGAAGCAAGTAATACATCATTCTTTTTAACTTGCGACCTTTCTTTTTGATTATAAAATTCTTCCGAAACAAATTCTTCTTCTGATATTTCAATATATCCGTTTTTTAGATGTCCCGTTTTGATAACAGGGATTTCACCGTTTGGGTCATATTTTGGGCTTGTTCCTCTGTGTATTGCTTCTGTTATTATATCTTTTACTTTTAAAGTTTTAATTTTATCCATAAAATCCATTAGTTTTTTTGTTGGCGGATTATGAAAACGGGTGGAAAAACGCAAAATACTGCTTCGTGCAAAATCCTTAAAATCGGTTTCAAAAACTCTTAACTTTCGGTCTTGTGCCATTTGGGTGCCTGCTGTCATTCCTTTGCCAAACTCATTGTAAAGATTTTCATCAAACCCAAATTCTCTTGCAAAAACTTTATTGATAATTTTTTGTGACGGTTTGAGTTGGTTTTTGAGTTGTTTTATTTTTTGTTCTATGGGTTCTATTTGGGCGACTGCTTGGTCTTGGATAGATTTTGGGATTTTGGGGATTTTGATTTTGAGTAGGTCAATAGGATTAACACGTCTGTGTGTTTTACCGCTTTCTAATTTTGCTAAATCAGATAAAAATTTACTTGAAGTAATAAGGTAATATATAAATCTTGGTTTAAAATCATCGCTTATTTTGTATTCTAATAATTCAGTTGAACCAATATATTTCTTATGCTCTAAATTTAAAAACATATTACCCATTTGCGGTTGCATTTTGGGAATAATAATATCGCCTTTTTGTAAAATATTTTTATCGGAACCTGTTTTATTTACTTTTTCAATATTAATTAAGTTGTTAAATCTTCTTTCAATATTACCTATATCAATTAATATTTGTTCTTCTTCCAATTCTCCTTTTTTTACTTTTTTGGAAGGAACCTCTTTTAAAACATGTTTTAGTTTTATTAAATTTGGATAATTGAATACTGTCGCGTTTTGAATGTCAAAAAAATACCGATAACCAAAATTAGGTCTTAAAAATTCTTGTTGTCCAATGTTTTTTAATTCTGTTATAAATGTTGTGAGTGCCATATTCAATTTTTCTTTTTCAAAACCTCTTATACAAACCTGTCAAAATCAGATTGTATTTTTTGGGGTTTTGTTAAACTCGCTGTATTCTTTGTCGGTGATTATGTATTTATTCGACACCTTTGTAGCCCATATTCTAAATTGTGTTGCCCGCTTACTGTTTACTCTGTATCCTACGGCAATAATGGCATCGAGGTTGTAAAATGTGAGTTTTCTTTTTACGCTACGATGACCTTCCTGTTGAACTATTTTCAAAATGGAAATAGTTGCATCTTGCCGTAATTCACCGTTTTGGTCGGTATATAGAACAAAGTTGTTTTGTTGTAGTTTCATAGCTTAATCCCACTTAATTTTTCGCATATAATCAAGTGCGGTTTCATAAATTCCGTCTTCATCGGATAGCAAAACGCCTGTTTTTTTGGTTCCGTCCGCATATTCAATAATTCCCTCCCGGTAGAGTTCGTTGGGCATGGGTTTTTCGCCTCGTTTGGTGCGTTTGTATCCGATGTTTTCCACTTTTGCCATAAAGATTTTGTAATTCAGTTCTTTGGCTACTTCACCGAATACCCACCAAGTATTTACAAATCCGAAAACATCTTTTGTGTCTTTGTCGTATTTGCAAAGCATTTTTAGTTCATCTTGATATTTTTCGATTATTAGTTTTGGTGATAGATTTTTGTCTTCTTCTTCTTCTTCTTTATAATCTTTTAGCATTCGCAATAAAATGTCTTTTTTTTCTTGCCCGGTAAGATTTTTGACGGAAGGATATTTGTTTTTGTCTTTTTTGTCAATGTAAACTTTCAAAAGATTTTCAACTCGTGTTTTAAGGTGAGACCACTCTTTGGCATATTTATCCCAGAGTTCATTCCATACCTTTATTTCGTCTTGTGTTTTCTTTTGGGCAAAAAGAAGGCTTGTTTTGGTAGATGTATAAGGTTCAAATGCGAGTTGCGGCAACGAAACAACGGCTTTTACTTTGAAATATTTGTATATGAACAATCTGATGTATTTGTTTTCGGTGGTGTCAAAAACGCTTTCGGGAAGCACCACGCCCAGTCGTCCGTTAGGTCGTAGCAACTGATACCAGCGTTCGACAAACAGGTTTTCGGAGTTTTTTTTGCTTCCGAAAATAAATTCTTTGGTTACGTTTTTTTTTGTTTCGTTATCCAAATCGACGCTAAAGGGCGGATTGGTTATGATTAGGTCAAATTGTGCATTAACTTCTTTTTCGGAATATAACGGGTCGTGTTCAAATTGTTTTAAAAAGTTTGGAGCGGTTTCTTTATCGTAGAATTTAAAGGGGAGTAGTCCGTCTTTTACAAAGATGTTTGTAGAGCCGTCGCCGTGTAGTATCATATTTACTTTGGTGGCGGTTCCAAGATTAAAATTTATTTCAATTCCGTAAATAAATTGCTGTGCCCATTTGTTTTCGCGATGGTCGGGCATAAACCATTGATAAAATTTATCCTCTACATCTCTGTTGTCATCGAGTTTGTGGCGAAATCTTCTTTTCAGATTATCGGTTATAAATTTCATATACTCGATTAAGAAAGTTCCGCTGCCGGCACTCGGGTCGATTAAATAAGGGATTTCCAAATCTCTGTTTACCCGTTCAACGGCAAGTTTGTCGAGTTGTAAACTCCATAAAAGAAATTTTACAATATTGATATGTGTAAAGAATTGTCCTTTGGTTTGTTTAAAGCCTTCTCTGATAATTCCCTCAAAAAAGTCGCCGAGAATATCTTTGCCGTCAAAACTGTTTTTGCCGTCGACAAAAGAATAGCGTTCTAATTGTGCAACGGTGTATTTGAGTTTGTTCAGAGAAAATTTGTTTTCGTCAATTACAAATGATTTATTGAGTTTGTTTTCGTCGATAATATTCAGTCTTTTTTTTAGGGCTCTTCGATATAGTTTGTTTATACGTTCAAAAAGTTCTTCGTTGGTTTCAAAACTTTCACCGTCTTTGTAGGTAAAAATTTGAAAGTCGTATTTTTCGCCTTTTTTCTTTTCGCTTTCGTCTTGTATTTTGGCTAAAATGATATTTACCAAAGACGAAAATATATCGTTGTCATCAGTTCCGCCGCCCCCCCAGAGAACATTGTGGAGATTTTTTCGAAGTCCGTCCAATTGTTCGTGGGTAAAATTGGTTTCCAAATCTTTTTTGCCGCCTTTTACAAAAGGTTCTTTTTGTGCTTTTCCGTATCGTGCGGGTAATTCGTCGGCAAAGTCTCTTACTTGTGCCCAGTTGTCAAACGAAGCAAATTTTTCGTAGTCAATTACAATACATTTATCTTTTATTTCATTATCCAATTGCTCAAATGTATAAAGGACGAGATATTTTAGGTTTTTTCCTTGTCCTTTTTCTTGACTGGCAAGATTGAACAGTTGTTTTTCGATAACTTCGTCTTGGTCTTTTTCAAATTCGGAAGGACTTTTCAATTCGATAAAAAGAAAAGCATTTTGGTTTTCTTTATCTCTGACGATGATGTCAATTCTCGGTTTGTTTACTTTGGGTCTGCCGATGTCATATTGTTTTTCGAGTTCGATATTTTCGGGTTTGTATCCGAGTTCATTGATTAATTTGGCAAGTAAGTAGGCTCTTACAACTTCTTCATCGCCACTGAATTTTTCAATTTTCCAACCATTTATTTTTTCGGAGTATTTAACTTTCTTTTTTTCAAAGTCATATTTTTCAACCGCTTTGATTTTTTGATTATCCAGATATTTTTTTATGTTGATATATTCCATTTTTTTTTTTCTTCTTTCATTTTTAATCGATTACGGAGCCAATCGAATGTTTATCTGCGATTATCTTTTTTCTTTTTGTTCAAAAGCTCGCCCCGATTTATTTTCATAATCGTTACCGGCCGGGGCACCCGGCGGGCGGTTAAAGCGAGGTGTAACGGTATGTTTACCCATGCTTGGTTTAATTTCGTCCCATTTAAAATCATAATTAGATGCCAAATTTCGCAGTTTATTCAACACAAAACTGGTATTGACAGGCGGTCCGGCTGTATAAATCTGAGCTATTTCGTCGGCTTTGGCATCAAAAAAAACTTTGATTAAATAATCGGAATTTTTGTTGGCTTGTTTAAACTTTGATAAATAGTTTATAGCCGTTGTAATATTGTTTTTGCCCAAGGGCAACTTGTCAGCCATGACGTCCAAACCCCAACGGTGGTAGGTATAAACGGCTTTGTGATAAAAAGTCGAATTTTCGTTGAGCAATTGTTCTACAAAATCACCTTTCGAGTTGTTTTTATTTTCGCGTTTCCAACCCGAATCGGAAGTATTTTGTTCGGCATTGATTTGCACTTGTTCGGCTTTTTCAAAATATTCTTTTCCGGCGTTTTCTTTAAAACTATCGGCATCGTAACCCAAAGCAATATACAGATAAAAAGCTATGGTGCTGGTCAAATTGCTTTCGAACATTTCGATATTGAAATCGAGTTTTTCAAATTCGCGATAATCAAATTCAAAATTTTTATCGACCAAGTTCAATAACAGTGTTTCGTAATCGGAGTTATATACCGGTCTATACGAACGAAAATAGAATTCGGCTTTGATATGGTTATTTTTTATATCGTAATCTTTGATATTCAACAAGATGTCGCATTTAATTTTTTCATAAGATTGAAATTGTTTGTCGGTCCAACGGTTGTGATTGACAAAATCTTGAATAGCCCGTTCCAAAGTTTTAAAAACTTGTTTGTTAGAGCCTCTTACCCCCGATGCGTTGATACTGACATTGCAATTAAACTCTTGGGCATGTATATGCCACAAAGCACTTGATAAAAGAAGAATGAACAATATTTTTTTCATGTATCTAAAATTTTACTTCCGGTTTTGGCATGATTTTTTGCAAAAAATCATGCCAAAACCGGCATTTATTTATTATTTCAATTGTTTTTTTACAAATACCTTAAAGCAAATTTACAAAAAAATCAAAAGTGTTTATGCTTTGGTCAAATGTTCAAAAATCACATCAAAAATATCTTGTGCCACTTGGGTTTTGGTTTTTAACGGGTAATCGATTATATCACCGTTACGCAACAAAATACTCACTTGATTGGTATCATGTTTAAAGCCGGCATGCGGATTATTTAAAGAATTTAAAACGATAAAGTCCAAATTTTTCTTTATCAATTTTTTTTGAGCGTTTTCTTTTTCATGATCCGTTTCCATGGCAAAACCTACTAAAATTTGTTTATCTTTTTTAATTTTGCCCAATGATGTCAAAATATCTTTGGTTTTTGTGAGTTGTAGAGATAACGTTTCGTTTGTCTTTTTTATTTTATGTTTGGCGGTTTTTTGGGGAGTAAAATCAGCAACGGCAGCTGCCATTATCGTAATATCCGCCTTATTAAAATATCGATGAACGGCATCATACATTTGAGCTGCATTTTGCACGTTTATCACTTCTATATTGTTATGATTTATTTGCATACATGTAGGACCCAGCACCAAAACCACACGGGCACCACGTTGAGCGGCTTCTTTGGCAAGTGCTATTCCCATTTTTCCGCTCGAATGATTGCCGATAAAGCGGACAGGGTCAATGGCTTCATAAGTTGGTCCTGCCGTAATCAGAACTTTTTGTCCGGTCAATAACTTTTTTTTTTCAAAAAAACCGGTGATTTGTTCAAAAATAATTTCGGGTTCTTCCATTCGTCCGTAACCTGTCAATCCGCTGGCAAGTTCTCCTTTTGTGGCAGGTATAATAATATGACCGTATGATTGCAACAAGTCGATATTGTGTCGGGTAGCGGGGTGTGCATACATATCCAAGTCCATGGCAGGAGCTATCATAACCGGCGATTTTGCCGACATATATACCGTCAAAAGCAAATTGTCGGCTTGTCCGTGTGCCATTTTTGATAAGGTATTGGCAGTTGCGGGAGCTATCAGTATCAAATCGGCTTGTTGAGCCAATTGTACATGATTGTTCCAAGTACCTTCGTCTTTGCGGGCTACCAAATCGGTTAGAACCGGTTGATTGGAAAGTGTCGCCAAAGTAAGCGGTGTTACAAAATCGTGAGCCGCAGGCGTCATTATTATTTGCACTTGTGCGCCTGCTTTAACAAGCAGACGCACAAGTAAAGGAATTTTGTAAGCGGCTATACCACCGCTTATACCTATAATTATATTTTTTCCATGCAAAGACATTCAATTATTCAAAAGCCTTGTAATCTTCTTCGTTGATGTCTTTCCAATAAATTTTGTCTTCTAACCACTCTTGTAAGGCTATTGCCGTAGGTTTAGGCAAACGCTCGTAAAAACGCGAAATATCAATTTGTTCTTTATTTTCAAAAATTTCTGCCAACGAATCTTGGTCGGTTTCAAATTCTTTGAGTTTTTTAAGTAACTCTTCTTTAAGTTCCAAATTGATTTGTTCGGCTCTTTTACCAATGATTTTTATCGCCTTATAAATATTTTTTGTAGGAGCCTTTACCTTTTTGCGGTCATAGGTAATGGTCGTCAAAGGCGCTTTGGTTTTTTTTAAATCTGACATGGTATTTATCTGTTTTAATTTATTTTTTCACAATATTTGATGCCGATATTTGTGTTTGGGCATCTTTTAATTTGTTGTACAGCTTATCTGCCTGCTTTTGATATTTTTCATTTTTGCTAATGGCTCTAAAATTATTGTAATATCCCATTGCCGTTTGTATTCTTGCGGCTTTTTTTCGTTCCACACTGTTTAAGGCCAAGTCGGCTGCCGCTTTAAACCGGTAAAATAAAGCATCTTCTTTGTAATGTGAACCCGGATAATCGATTAAATAATTGTTAAAAGCCTTTATGGCCGCTCTATATTGGTCTAAATTGTAATACAATCGGGCTATTTCAAAATATTTTCGTTCCAAACGGTGTTCCAATTTGGCATTAATGGCATTTACTTTGTCTTTGTATTTCGAATAAGGGTGTTTTTTTAAAAAACTCGCAATTTCTTCCATGGCACGCACCGTATAAGCTTGATCCACCGAATATTTCGGTGCCAATCGGTCATAAGCCAAAACGATATAATAATCGGCTTCTTCGGCTTTGCTGCTTTCGGGAAACAATTGTGTAAATTTTCTAAATTTTTCACCTGCCGATACATAATATTTCATGTGAAACAAACTCATGGCATGCGCAAACAACAAGCGTTGATACACCGGTTTGCGTTTATAAACCTTGTCTATTTGCGAAAACAATTGGTCTGCCTTTCGGTATTTACCGGCTTCATAATATTTCCAAGCCATTTTATATTTGGCTTCGGCATCATTGCCGTTATAAACCTTTTGATATTCGCTGCAAGCGTTAAGCAAGACTAAGGCGGTTATTAAAACTAAAATTTTTTTCATCTGTATTTTTTTTAGGGCACCCGCCTCCCTCTAATCCTTACATAAGCCCTCGGCGGGCGGGCTATCCGTTTTAGTTATGTTTGTGTCACCGGCAAAAAAATACCGTTTTGGCGAGCTTCCGGTGGTCGCTGCCCCTCCGGTTTTTTTGCTTCGGTGCCCCTTCACATAAGCTGTCACTCCTATCCCTTTTGCATAAGGCAATAGAACTTTTGACATTACAAGGGGCAAAAATAATATTAATCCGTTACATTAGCAAGTTTATTTAGCCCCCGACATATAAAACCTTTCAATTCAAATCAAAAGATTTTATTACACAAATATTTCTAACAAATCAACAGCAATCTTTGTGCAAAATAAACTCAAAACGGTAGATTATGATAGACAATACTATTGTAATATTGTTTATCGAACCGGTTTATTTTACAAGGATACGACATTTTGGCTTAGCAGCTTGATAACAAAAAGTTAAAATTTTGAATTTATATCAAATTCGGTATAAAAATAGTCTAAAATATTTTGTGCCGTTTGGGTATAATTTTTCAAACAAATTACAAGTGTTTTTCAATACAATACGAAAAAACAATGAAGCTGATTTTGATATTTAACCGAACTTCGCCAAATATCTCAAACGAGTATTTAATTTTCCTTGCAAAAAAAAATTTTATTATCTATACAAATACGACTGTAAAATAAGAGCGGCACTTACTTGGTCAATCAAGGATTTGTTGCGACGTTTTTTCTTTTTAATACCGCCTTGCAACATGGTATCAAAAGCCATTTTGGAAGTATATCGTTCATCTTCGCGAATAATTTGGATATGCGGATATTTATTTTGAAACTTTTGTATAAATTTTTGAATGTCTTTTTCTATCGGATTATGACCGCCATCGAGGGTCAAACTTTCGCCTATAATGATTTTTTCCACGTTGTTATTTTGTAGGTATTTGTTCAAAAAATCGCATAGTTTGTCCGTTTCAACAGTGGTTAAGCCCGAAGCTACTATTTGCAAATCGTCGGTTTCGGCTATACCGGTTCGTTTTTTTCCGTAATCAATTCCGAGTAATTTAGGCATAAATATATGAGTTTTTTTAGCCTTGTTTGTGAAAATATTGTTTTAAAGCCAATCGAACGCTGCCTGTTTGTAATAACAATTTTTGGGCTTGGTCGTAATTCATTCCGGTTTCGTTCATTATCATTTTGGTGCCTCGGTCAACCAGTTTGGCATTGGTTAGTTGCATATCGACCATTTTGTTTCCTTTGACACGTCCCAGTTGAATTAAACTACTGGTTGAAATCATGTTTAAGACCAGTTTTTGGGCGGTTCCGGCTTTCATACGACTGCTACCGGTTACAAATTCGGGTCCTACTACTACGGTAACGGGGTATTGGGCTGCTTTTTCCAAGGGGCTGCCCGGGTTCATGGTTATACACCCTGTTACGGCACCTTGCCGACGGGCTTTTTGGATAGTGCTCACTACGTATGGAGTAGTACCCGAAGCTGCTATTCCTATCAAAACATCGCGGTGGGTAAAACCCTTATCGAGCAAATCCTGCCAACCTTGTGTAGTACTGTCTTCGGCTTCTTCAACGGCTTTGCGAATGGCGGTATCGCCTCCGGCAATCAGTCCGGTTACCAAGTCGTCTTCAACGCCAAAAGTAGGCGGACATTCGCTGGCGTCCAATATGCCTAAACGTCCGCTTGTGCCGGCACCGATATAAAACAATCGTCCGCCTTTTTTGAGTTTATCAACTACTTGTTCAACCAACTTTTCTATTTGCGGAATGGCTTTTTCGACGGCAAACGGAACTTTTTTGTCTTCGTTGTTGATATTGACCAAGAGTTCGTGTATCGACATTTTTTCAAGGTCGTTGTATAAAGAGTCTTTTTCGGTTATTTTTTCAAATTGTTCAGCCATTATTTTATCATTTTTTTTATAAATATACTAAAAGTTTGATAGTAATCGGTAACAGGTTTGTCAGGTCTGCGTTGCCATGCTTCGGGTATCCTTTTGTAAAAACCGAAATGAGCTTTAACAATTGCCCAAGTATGTTGCGGTTTGCCTTGTATGACAAAAATTATGCCTGCCAGTCCGTCTAACATCAATCGAATAAAGATGACCGGAAAGATCATGGAAACCGGCAAGTTTTTGAGTAACATCAACAAATTGTTTCTAAAATTGAGGTAGGTTTTAAACGGATTTTGCGATTGCAGGCTCGCCCCTCCCATGTGATAAACAGTGCTTT
This sequence comes from Flavobacteriales bacterium, assembly GCA_027065715.1. Taxonomy (GTDB): domain Bacteria; phylum Bacteroidota; class Bacteroidia; order Flavobacteriales; family Flavobacteriaceae; genus WGBX01. The sequence continues at coordinate 20,472 of JAMONO010000108.1, read as the reverse complement.
GGGGTATGTAAATCGTTTTATATGACTTATGATGTGCACGCCAACACAAGTCTATTTCTTCTTGGTGGGCAAAAAAACTTTCGTCAAATCCTTCGAGTTGATCAAAAACCGGTTTTCTGATAAAAAAACAAGCCCCCGAAGCCCAAAATATTTCTTTGCGCCGATTATATTGCCCTTGGTCTTCTTCTACTTTTGACAAAATCCGTCCGTCGCAATACGGATACCCGAACAGATCTATAAATCCTCCTGCGGCACCGGCATATTCAAATTTGTTTTTGTTTTGGTAATCTTTTATTTTGGGTTGCACAATGGCAGTTTCGTCGTATTGTTCAAATTCTTGTATAACGGGTTGCAACCAGCCGGGTGTAACTTCCAAATCCGAATTAATAAGAGCCAAAATATCGGCGTTAATGTGTTGTAAACCTTTATTGTAACCTCCGGCGTATCCGTAGTTTTTGTCGAGACGTATCAATTTTATTTCGGGATAATTTTTTTGTAAAAACAAAACAGAATTGTCTGTCGAAGCGTTATCTATAACATATATTTCGGCTCTATTGCTGTATGCAATAACCGAAGGTAAAAACTGTTCCAACAATTTTTTTCCATTCCAATTTAATATAACAACGGCTATTTTCATTTCATTTGATTTTGGGGCAATTCGGACAAAAATTTATAAGTGTTTTTTTCAAAATCAATTTGACAAATATAGTGTTTCTTGCCGTTAGTCAAAAATAAATAGGGGGCTCTTAATAGCCAATTATACTGATTGGCTTGGTCAAAAACCGATTGGGTTATCGCTATGGACGGCGCTTTGCATTCTACCAGTATATAGGGTTGCATTTGACGATTAAAGACTACTATGTCAAAACGTCGTTTGGTTTGATTGATAAGGAGTTGTTTTTCGACGGCAATCAAATTTGACGGATATTTTTTTTGGATTATCAGATAGTGCAAAACATGTTGTCGCACCCATTCTTCGGGTGTTAGCTGGTAGTGTTTTTTTCGAATTATATCAAAAATATACAGTTTGTTATCTTTTTTTTTGAATTGAAAATCGTAAGGGGGAAAATTTAATACCGTCATTTTCATGGTACAAAGCTAAGCACAATAATGTGAGTTGTAATTTTTTTATAATAAATATTTATTGTGTATTGATTTTTTTATCGATTTTGTAACGTATTACTTTGCCCGAATTTTTTAATAACATTTCACCCAAAAATCCGGCTAAAAAGAATTGACTTCCCAAAATCATGGCTGCCAGTGCAATATAAAACCAAGGTCGGTCGGTTACCAAGTGGGTGGGAATGTGGTAATACAATTTATATGCTTTTGCCGCCAAGATTGAAAAGGTAGCGATACCTCCTATCAAGAACATTAAAATACCCAAGGCGCCGAATAAGTGCATGGGGCGTTTGGCAAAACGAGTTAAAAACCAGAGCGTTATGAGGTCTAAAACACCTTTGACAAAACGGTCGGAACCGAATTTGGTTTCACCGTATTTGCGAGCTTGGTGTTTAACTATTTTTTCGCCTATGCGGGTATATCCTTCGTTTTTTGCCAAAAAAGGAATATATCGGTGCATTTCGCCGTAAACCTCAATGTCTTTGACAACTTGATTTTTGTAGGCTTTCAGTCCGCAATTAAAATCGTGTAACGGCAAGCCCGATACTTTACGTGCTGCCCAGTTGAAGAGCTTGGACGGTATGTTTTTTTTGATTTTGGAATCGTATCGTATTTTTTTCCACCCCGAAACCAAGTCGTAGTTGTCGGAGATAATCATTTGGTATAGTTCGGGTATTTCTTCCGGATTGTCTTGCAAATCGGCGTCCATAGTGATAACCACTTTGCCTTGGGCCATGCTAAAACCGGCATGCAAGGCTTGTGATTTGCCGTAATTGCGTTTAAATTTAACAGCTTTTACATGTGGATCGTTTTTGCAGATATTACCGATTATTTTCCATGAGTTATCGGTGCTTCCGTCGTCTATGAAAATTATTTCATAAAGGTATTTGTCAGCTTCCAATACACGAGTTATCCATTGATGCAATTCGAGCAATGAATCTTCTTCGTTTAATAAAGGGATAACTATTGAAATGTCCATACATTAATATTCTTCGGTAGGGTTTATAAAAAACAAACCTCCCAATATACCACCTATCAAACCGTAGAACATGCCTACAAAAATTTGTGAACCTACTTGCATGGGTAACATCATTTTTTTTACCAATTCCATTTGTTTGTCAATCATTTCGGGGGTAAGTTCCGCTTTTTTTTCTATTTCTTGTCGGGCTATATTCAAGGCGATATCGGCTGCTTCGGGGTTTATCGATGTAAAATAATAATAGGTATAAACAGCGGCAATACTGCCACCCATCAGTCCTAATAATACCCCAATTTTAACAGCTTTGCCCAAACTGATTGTGCCACCTTGTTTTTTGTAATACCAAACTGCCAAAACGGAAATTCCTATAAAAATAAAGAACCCCAAAAAACTTATAAAGGCATTTTTGGTATTGGGTTCTGTATCCAACGGATTATGCAAAATTATAAACGCAATGGTAACAATAGCATATAAGATACCAAAACTTAATACGGTGTTGTTAAAAATTTTCTTTTCATTCATGGTTTTAATGGTTTTGACGGTCCAGTTTATCAAATTCGGAATTGTTTGATATGTATTCGGGTATCATTTTTTTGAGTATCCGAACCATTTCTTCTATTGATAATTTGTTAATTGGTTGCAATTTACGAATTAATTCAAAAACTTGCTTACAATCGGTTTGATTAATTTGGGCTATTTTTACTTTGGGGTGGTGGGTGGGCAGGTCTCCTTCGTTTTTGCCCAAGGTTTCTTCAAAGAGTTTTTCGCCCGGTCGCAGCCCTATAATTTTAATGTCAATTTCATCCGGGAATTTGTAACCGGACAATTGTATCATTTTAACGGCAAGGTCGTATATTTTGACCGGTTCACCCATATCAAAAACAAATATTTCGCCTCCTTGTCCCATGGTTCCGGCTTCCAACACCAAGTTACAAGCTTCGGGAATGGTCATAAAGTAACGGGTAATATCGGGATCGGTAACGGTAAGCGGTCCACCGAGTTTGAGTTGTTTTTTGAACAATTGCAATACCGAACCGTTTGACCCCAATACATTGCCGAAACGAGTGATGATAAATTTGGTATGCTTGCTTTCTCTTTGCAAACAAGTGGCATACATTTCGGCGGCACGTTTGGTAGCACCCATTACGTTGGTCGGATTAACGGCTTTGTCGGTCGAAATCATCACAAATTTATCAACCTGATATTTAATCGCCAAATCCATAATGTTTTTGGAACCCAAGATGTTTATTTTTATTGCTTCATACGGATTGGCTTCCATAAGAGGAACGTGTTTGTAGGCAGCTGCATGAAAAATTAATCGAGGTTGAAAACGGTTAAAATATTCTTCCATTTTGAATTGGTCGCGTATGTCGGCAACAATGGGAATAAAATTGCCTTTATAACCGGTTCGAATAAAATCTTGTTCCAAATCGTACAAAGCCGATTCGGCTTGGTCTATCAGTATCAACAATTTGGGCTTAAAAAACATTACTTGGGTGGCTATTTCGGAACCTATGGAGCCGGCAGCTCCGGTTATCATAACCACTTTTCCGTTAATTTCTTCTTGTAGCACCGGATTGTCAATTTTTATGGGTGTACGGTTGAGCAAATCTTCTATTTTGAGTTCTTTTATTTGATTGATATTTAATTTGTCGTTATCAATCCATTGATCAATATAAGGTATGGTTTTGACTTTGAGACCGGCTGCCAAATATTTGTTTGAAATATCGAGTAGTTGAATAGAATCGGCTTCGGGTTGACTGATAATAACCTCTTCGATTTCGTTTTTTTCGATAAACCGAGCATCGATATGCCGGGGGTGATATACTTTTACTCTGTGAATGAGTTTGTGTAAGTATTCGTTGCGGTCATCAACAAATCCTGCCACTTCGTATTTGGGGTGCAAATCGGCTAATATGGCATCAAAAACCGCTTTGCCGAATTCGGCACCGTGAATTAGTATTCTTTTGGGTTGCGTTAAGTGGGTCTGTATTTTGTAATAAAAACTTTTGTAAACGATCCTACTGAAAATCAATAAGAAAACAGAAACAAAAAAGTTTATGCCGATAACTGACAAAGGTATATTCAAATTTGTATCAATTTGAAATTTTCGACTTATAAAAGTGAAAATAAACAAAAACAAAGTTATAATAACCGCCGATAAGGTTACACTTGCGGCATCTTTAAATCCTGTATGACGAACGATACCTTTGTATGAACCGGTAAGCAAAAAACTAATCCAAGCGGCTATAATTACAACCGGAATTTGCGAAAAAGGAGCGTGTATGCCAAAATCAAAACTAAAATTGAAGCGTACAATGTATGAAATAATAAAAGAATTGACTACCAAAAAGATGTCAATTAATAAAACACCCCAACGCGGTGAGGATTTTCCGATGATTTTTTTTAAAAAGTTTGATACTTGTATGTAAATTTGATTGAATTTCAATATACTGTAAATAAATGGTTTGTTTCAAAACAAAGTTAATAAAAAAAGCTTATTAAGTATGTTAAATTAACTTTTGAATCAAAAATTGAATAATTATCAAAAAAGAACAAAATTATTTAAAAACCGTCAATAAAATTTGAGATTTAATCAGGGTTTCTTCCCACTCTTTGTCCGGCACACTGTTTTTGACGATACCTCCGCCGACATATAAATTAATAAATGTGTCAAAAATTTCCATGCACCGCAAATTGACAAACAATTCGGCAGCGGTATTGGTTATAGTTCCCAAAAAACCCGTATAATATTTTCGGTCGTATTGCTCGATGTCCGGTATGAGTTTGTTGGCAACCGGTGTCGGCAACCCGCAAACCGCAGGTGTAGGATGAAGTTGCCGTAATACGGTCTTGAAAGATAGTTGCGAAATTACAGCTTCAATTTGAGTTTGTATGTGTGCCAATTTTCCTTGAAAAACGGTTTTAGGTTTGCCTATTTGGATTTGTTCGGCATATTGTTTTAAAATCTGTTGTATATAATCCGTAACCAATTGTTGTTCTTTTATTTCTTTGGAACTCCATATTACGGGTTTGTCGGTTTTGACCGGAAGTGTTCCGGCTAAGGCTACGGTTCTAAAAATTTGATTTTGATATTGAGTTAAAAGCTCGGGGGTGGCACCTATCCAAATTCCCGTTGAAGGGTGTGCCCAAAGATATACAAAGGACGAATCGTGTGCTTGCATAAGGCGTAAAATACCCGAAAATATATCAAATGATTGATCAATATCAATCCGTTGCCGGCGTGAAACAATTATTTTTTGCAACTCATTTTTTTGAATGTGCTTTAAAGCTCGGATAACCTTTTGTTGGTGTTTTTCTGCTGCCTCGTTCGTAATTCGATAGCTTAACGAAGGCATATTGTCATTAAATTCTCTGATAAAATATTGCCGTATCAGACTGTATTTTTTCGGAATAACGATAACGGGATGTTTGTTGTAATCAAAGGGTGCAAAATAAAAACCTTCGGTATTAAATTCATTATCGGTATAGGTTTGGTCGTTTTGTTGTTGCCAAACGTGCAATTGTCCCGAGTGAGGTTTTTTAAAAATAACAAAAGGCAGGTTGGTTTTTACAATTTCGTTTAGTTTCATAAGCTATTTGTTCAAAACGATATTGGTCAGTTTGGCATGTGCTATCATTCGGTTTTGTTCGTCGGTAACGGTTATTTCCCACAAATGTGTGGTTCTGCCAATGTGTATGGGAGTGGCTTCGGCGTAAATCATTCCTTTTTTTATGCTTTTTAAGTGATTGATAGATAGTTCGATACCTCTTATTTCTTGGGTATTTATATCGACAAAAAGATGTGAGGCGGTGCTTCCTACACTTTCGGCTAAGGCAGCCGTGGCACCTCCGTGCAATAAGCCCATGGGTTGATGCACTTTATTGTTTACGGGCATCCGGGCGGTTAAATTTTGACCTTCGGCTTTGATAAACCTGATATCCAAACTTTGCATCAAGGTATTGGGTACAATTTTATCGTTCAAATAGTCGATTAAGGCTTTTCCTTGTAGTTTCATGGCAAAGGGGTATTTTGTAATCTGTCCAAACGTTCTTTTACGGGTCGAATGTCTTTTAAATATTGTTCCAATCGGGTAGAATCAATGGGTTTGGCCGGCGGCATCTTTTCTTTTAACGCATCGACTTGCTTGCCGTTTTTCCAAAAACGGTAACATACATGCGGTCCGGTAGCATGTCCGGTAGCACCTACATAACCGATTATTTCGCCTTGTTTGACCACACTGCCCACGTGTATGCCTTTGGCAAATTTACTCATGTGCAGGTATTGGGTGCTGTAAGTAGCATTGTGCTTGATTTTGATGTAATTGCCATTACCCGATGTGTATCCTTTTTTTATGACTACTCCGTTGGCTGTTGCCATAATAGGGGTGCCTGTCGGAGCGGCAAAATCGGTTCCCAAGTGGGGTTTTATTCTGCCGTATAATTTAAGATAACGATGCATGCTGTAACGCGAAGTAATTCGTCCGAACTTTAAGGGAGCTTTTAAAAATTGCTTGCGTAAGGTGCGTCCTTCTTCGTCAAAATAATCGTATGCGGTCTGTAATGAATCTTCGGGATAACGAAAAGCATAAAATTTTTTGCCGCCGTAATTAAACAACGCTGCATGTATGGTTCCTATACCTATATAAATACTGTCATCAATGTATATGTCGTCATAAATAACTTTGAAAGAATCGCCCTTGTTCAGGTGAAAAAAATCTACCGTCCATGCATATATATTGCTCAACTCCATAGCCAACTTGGGACTGAGATTTTTATCTGCAATATCTTGATACAGCGATTTTTCGATACTAACAACAGCTGTTTTTTTTCGTTTGCTTATTTTTTTGCTTTTGTAGTGCACTCGTATCGAATCTTGAAAATCGATAACCGTATAGTGCACAGGGTCTTGTTCATAAATAAAAACTTTGGGACGCGGCAAACTGTCCAAACTGTCTTTGCGGGTTAATAAAACATAAGGTCGTCCTACTTTGATACGCTTTACGTCAAAAGTATCCTTTATTTTTTGAGTGATTTGATATATTTTAGGAAAAGGCAAATTGTGCCTGTTGAGAATTGCACCGAACGTGTCATTCTTGTCAATGGTATCTTTTATGATTTGAAATTGCTCTTTGGGATATGAATATATTTTTGCCGTTTTTTTTGATGCAATACTGTCTCGGGTTTTAACAACCGGCTGTTGCAGTGTTGGCTTATTGTTTTGACAAGCTTGTATTAATGAAACAATAATTAATATATAAGAAAGTGGCTTTTTCATACAATCAAAATCTTTTCATTTGCAAATATCAAACAAAAAAATTAAAAATTGGAAAAATTTACAGCCTTAATAATTAAAGACCTGTATGGCAATTTGTTTTTTTCTTGCTTCCTTATATAAAATAGAAAGCTTATCTTTGTGTCAAATTACAATTTGCTCATGAACCGATTGCCCGATACCATTAAGCACCTTATTATTATCAATATCATTATGTTTGTGGCAACACAAGCCATGCCGCAACAAATGATGAATTTGTTTGCCATGCACTTTCCGCTCCAACCTCAGTTTCGAGTTTGGCAGATTTTTACTCACATGTTTATGCATGCCAATTTGCCCCATATTGCTTTTAATATGTATGCCCTGTGGGCTTTTGGAACGCCTTTATATCAAATTTGGGGACAAAAACGCTTTTTAATATTTTATTTTGTTTCGGGTTTGGGTGCCGTATTGCTTTATACCGCAGTGCAATATTTTTCTTTTATGCAAGATGTTCATACGTTGGTAGCTTCGGGTATATCCAAAGACCAAATATTTCATTTGTTGCAACAAGGACAAATTTATACCGGATTTGACAAAATGGGTGCCATTTATTACGGGACCATGTTGGGGGCTTCCGGTGCGGTTTACGGTTTGTTGGTAGCTTTTGCTTTTTATTTTCCCAATGCCGAATTAATGTTGATATTTATTCCTTACCCAATCAAAGCCAAATATTTTGTGCCTTTAATGGTAGCCGCCGATTTGATTTTCGGTATAACCGATGCTTTACATACACCTATTGCTCACATGGCACATGTTGGCGGTGCTTTGATCGGTTTTATTTTGATGAAAATATGGGGAAAATACAGACATACCCGTTGGTATTGACAAAATGGTTCTTTTTGTGATTTTTATTCGAATTTTATGATAAATTCAAAACAAATACAACAAAAAATACGACAAGCCGACAGTTTGGAAATTTTGATAGGAATAAATGTTCTGCTGTTTTTGTTTTCACAAATTTTTTCGGCTTTCGGTTGGTTCTCACTGCGTTATGTAGCTTTGCCTTATGAAATTCAATCAAGTGCTCAGCTGTTTCGTTTGCTAACTTATGGTTTTTTTCATAGCGGTTTTGTTGCTTTGTTTATTAATATGTTACTTTTGTTTTATTTGGGAAGTATTTTGTTGGATTTTGTTTCGGGTCGCAAACTTTGGCAACTGTATTTGAGCGGTGTAATTATAGGAGGAGTGTTTTTTGCGGGTGCTTACAAATTTTTTCCCGATATGTATGTTATCAAAAGTCCTTTGCTCGGTGCTTCCGCCGGTGTAATGGCGGTTATGACTTATACGGCTATGTTAATGCCACACTATCAAATCAAAATCAGATTTTTGGGCTATTTTAAACTGGTGCATATCTTGTTGTTCTTTATATTTTTTAATCTGTTGCAAATACCTTTGGGCAACCCAGGCGGGTATTTTGCACATTTGGGAGGCTTAACCGTCGGTTTTATATTGTTTTTGTCGGATAAATTTTTCTTTGAAAAAAAAACACCCAAGTCCAAAGATATTTTTAAAATTCCCAAAACCAAAAGGCAACGAAAAATTGATGCTATTTTGGATAAAATAAACCGATCGGGTTACGAAAGCTTGACACAAGACGAAAAGGAAGAACTTTTTAGACAAAGCAATAAATAATTCTGTATGAATTTTGCTTAATACCACATAAATTTTTCTTATAAAAACAATATGGCAACTTGCTTAGATATGCGTATCTTTGCCCAATAAATAAAGTATAATATGAAATTTCCCATTTTAGCATACGGACACCCGCTTTTGCGAAAAAAAGCCCGAAATATAACACCCGATATGCCCGGACTTCAACAATTGATTGACGATATGTTTGAAGCTATGTATGAATCCAACGGAGTAGGGTTGGCTGCTCCGCAAATAGGTAAATCCATTCGGTTGTTTGTAATTGATGCCGAACCTTTTGCCGATTTGGACGAAGAAATGACAACCGCACAAAAAGAAAAACTCAAAGGACAAAAAGTTTTTATCAATGCTCAAATATTGGAAGAAAACGGCAAAGAATGGGATTTTACCGAAGGTTGTTTAAGCATACCGGGAATTAATGAAGATGTATCACGTCGCGAAAAAATAAAAATTTCTTATTATGACCGCAATTTTAATCATCATACCGAAGAAATAGACGGTATTTTGGCAAGAGTTATTCAACACGAATACGATCATTTGGAAGGTATTTTATTTACTGACCATTTGAGCAGTTTCAAAAAAAGATTGCTCAAACGTAAACTTACCAATATCAGCAAAGGCAAAGTAAATGTAAACTATCGCATGAAATTTGCATCAAAATAAATACTAAATGAAATATCGGTTATTTTTTTTGTTTTTTTTAGGCATGTTTGTGTCGTGTAAACAAACAGGTCATAAAATAACCGGTTCGGGACAAAGCCTTCAACCGCAATTTGCACAAGGTTTTGAATTGAAAAAATATGCTGATTTTGACATTCTCATTGTCAAAAACGCATATCCGGGGGCTCCACAATACCAATATGTGTTGCACAAAACACAAAATACATTGCCCGACAGCTTGTCTGACCTGCCGGTTATTAAAATTCCTGTTCAAAAAATTTTGGTTACTTCCACCACCCATCTGCCGGCACTGGAAATGCTCGGAGTAAGTAATAAACTGATTGCTTTTCCGCATACCAAATATGTTTCTTCTCCGGTTTTTCGCCGTTTGATTGAGGAAGGAAAAATAAAAGAAGCCGGCAAAGGCATGGAGTTAAATACCGAAGTTGTTTTGTCTTTGCAACCCGACCTGATTATGCGATTTAGCAGTGGTAATGAGCACTTGCAAGATAAAGTTTTTAACCAAAACAATATTCCGACCATATACAATGCCGATTGGATGGAAAACAATCCATTGGGTCGTGCCGAATGGATAAAGGTTTTCGGGTGGCTGTTTGACAAAGAAAAAAAAGCTTACCAAATTTTCGATACCATTGTTAGTCGCTATCAAAACATAAAAACTAAAGTATTGCATGACAGCTTGCCGGTTCCACGTGTTTTTCAGGGCGGATTGTTTGGAGACAAATGGTTTGTGCCGGGTGGAAAAAGTTATGCGGCTCAATTGATAAATGATGCCGGTGCAAAATATCTTTGGAACAAAGACACCCATACGGGAAGTGTTCAAGTCAATTTTGAAAACGTATTGTTGAGCTTGCCCCAAGCGGATATATGGCTTAATCCGGGAATGTATCCCGATAAACAAAATTTGTTAAAAAGTTTTCCGGCACTAAGCAAATTCAAGGTTTATCAAAACGATAAAATTTACACCTATAATTTAACTCGAGGAGTTACCGGAGGGGTTATTTATTTTGAACAATCCAATGCACACCCCGATTGGGTTTTGGAAGATTTATACCATATATTTTACCCGGTCGATAAGCAATACCAATTTCATTTTTATCAACAATTACCTTAACACAAGTAGTTATTTAAGTTTTTAAACGCCAATTTATTCGGGATATTTTATGACTTAAAATTAACCGGATATTTCAAACCTCTGTATTCGATTAAACTGGCTTTGAGCGAACCTACCAAAAGTTTGGCTTTTATCAACAAAGGCATCTTGTTGGCATCATCGCTTACCCAAATGGTCAAACTTTCGTCTTCTTTAAAAATCCGTCCCGATTGCACTATGGGTCTGAATTTTAAACTGTGAATTTTGCCTACCGATGTTCGCAACACATCTTTACCCAAAAATTTTAATTTAAAAGGATAAACTTCTTCGTCAAAAAACATATCAACTCTTATTTCGTCCCCCGGTTTCAATTGCGAAGTATCATAATTTCGCAAATAATAAAATACCGAAACCATATCGTGTATTTTTTGCGGAACACTATAAGTTTCGGCGGTATTTTTTTCTTTATTTATAACCAAAACCTTCCTATTGTTGTGGTCAAAGTGCAATTCTTTGTCCAAAGTATAACCGCCCTCGTCTATTTTTCTGATAAAACGATAAGGACGATTGTAACTGTCAAAATAGCTTTCATACAAATCATCAACATTCATAAACCAACGCGATACACCGGTTGTCCAACCTTTGCCAATGGCATGATACAAATTCTTACCCTTAAAAACGTCGGTTTGCAAGTCTAAGGTAGCATAACCGGCATTAAATATACCGTAATGTATTTTAAACTTAAAATGTTCTCCCGGCTTATATGCCGAGTCTTGTGCATACATGTGTAAACCTGCAAACCATAAAAATAAGAATAGTAATTTTTTCATAAAAAATATTTTGTTTAATCAAATCAAAACAAACACCATTCCAAAATCTCAGAACGAATAACCAAACGAAAAACTCATGTGGTTTCTTTGCAACGAAGGCACCCGTCCCCAGACCAATTTTAAAGGACCCAAAAAACTTTTAAAACCGTATGAAACACTAAATCCGTATAGTTTTTGAATACGCTCGGGCAACAAATCGTCCGAAGCGTCAAACAACAATATATGCGCATCAACACCTATAAAATGATTTTTGACCGGTTCAAAACGATTATTCCACGAACCTATGGCATATTTGGTGGCACTAACCGACAAAACATGCATGGGCGCAAAGCCCGAAATATTATCATAATTCAAATAATTGTTTATTCCCCCCAAATAAAACATATTTTCATACAAATGCGATTTGCCATAGTGTAAACCGGCTTTGAGCTGAGGACGTACTACCCAAGGTTTCAATATTTTTTGAGTAAAACTCCAATCAAAAATATACAATGAATACGGCTCAAAGGTATCATAAAAATCGGTCGATGTCCAATAATAATTCCACTTCAGTTTAAAATACATCCCTTTGTTAGGAAAATCAAAATCGTCTCTACTATCGTAATTAACCGAAACAAAATTGCCAAAATAATGATTCTTCCCGAAATAAAAAGCCTCATTCTCTTCGCTCGAAAAAACATAAGTATATAACTCTTTATATCGGTGTTGCACACCCAAACGCAAATATACAAAGTGATTTAAATTACCTTGAAAATATAATTTGTTTGTAAGTTGCAAATAATTGAAATCCAATTGATTGATACTGTAATTTTCAGCCGAAAAAACATCGGTGGCTTTTACCTGATGACCAAACCGATGCAAACTACTGTGAAAACCCCAACTGAGTTTAAAACCATTGTCAATTACATAATTAAAATTATACCGAAAATTATTTCCCCCGATTATATCCAACGACAACCAATCGTTGTTCGTAAAAATTCTTTTATTCTCAAAGTTTCCAATCACATTTATCTTATACAAGTCATTGTAATGAAAACCCAAATTCATGGCAGCCTTATGCATACGCTCTTTCACATCGATATAAAGTATTTTAGTGCCGTGTTCGGCTTTAAATCTGTAATGCACTTTTTCAAAATTGTCTGTTCCTATAATATTATTAATTCCGTCCAAAAAATCGCGATAACTGATTTTTTGATGCGGACGCACTCCGATCTTTCCCAATATATATTCCCGTTTATAATTCTTTTGACCGGTCAAAATAATTTGGTCAAACAACAAACTGTCGGGTTTTTTAAAGTGCAAAGATTTTAATTCCTTATTTGATCGCCATTTTTTCAATCCGTCGGGCAAATTACGCAATGCTTTTTCGGCTGCTTTTTCCCCTCTTTTTATAATGGTATCTATTTTTTCAAAATCGGTCAATCCGATATTACTGATATCCGGATGAATATATACATCGGTCAAAGCTCTTTTTATGGGCATCTTTTTATACATACCAAAACTTACAATTTGGTCCATAATGGCAGAAATATCGGTTATTTCGTTTTTGCTCAATATCTTACCCTGCACATCGCTACCTATAATAAAACCGGCACCCAAGTCCTTCACTTCCTTAATAGGATAATTATTAACAATACCACCGTCCAACAACAAGTGTCCCTTTACCTCCAAAGGAGCATACACACTGGGCAATAAAGCACTCGACGTAGCGGCAAGCGGCAAATAACCGTGCGTAAACAACACTTGTTCGCCCGTAGCAATATCGGTTGCCGGACAAACAAAAGGAATTTTCAATTTCGAAAAATCATCCACATTACTTACATGCAACATATTGTCAGCCAGCGTATTAAACATTTTTTGCGAATCCGACAAACCCCGCGGCAATTGCGCCGACATTTTGTGAAACGAAAACGGAAAACTCAAAATATACTTATTGCCATGCTCTTTTTTAAAATAATTTTGATATTTTCTATCATACCTATTGTATAAAATATCATCAAAATTCATCGTATGAAACAGCGAATCAATCTGTTGTGCCGAATACCCCGCAGCATACAAACTCCCCACAATTGCACCCATACTCGTTCCGCCAATCACATCGGGTTGTATATGATACCGCTCCAAAACCTTCAACACACCGATATGCGCCAAGCCCTTGGCACCGCCTCCGCTAAGCACCAAACCGATTTTTACATGCGACAAACTGTCCTGTATCTGAGCCTCTAACGGCAAAATCAACCAAAAAAACAACCAAAAAAATCTATTCATCAATCTTTTTTTATTAGGGCGAACAAACGGGCTATCCGTTTATATTCGGCTGGCATTCGGGTTTTGCTTGTCGGCGGTTCGGGGGCTTCCTGCGGTCGCCTCCGTCCTTGCAAGCAAATACCCGACCGCTGCACCTCATACCACTGCTATCCCTGTCGCGCGCTAACCGCATCATACGGTTACATACACCATTTGACAGGTTTTATGCCACCAATTCCTTACAAAAATAACCAATAATATGAAAACTTGTCAGTTGTTTTAAGATAAATTTATGACAAAGTTTAAAAAAATCATAACAAAACACATTTTATCAAATTCTTAACATGACGTGGCACAATTTTGTTGTAAAATTGTATGGAAAAAAATCAAAATTATGGAAAATACCAATGTAAACGAAATCAATGAACTTGTTCGTCAAGAAAGTCAATTTATCGATATTCTCAAATTCGAAATCAACAAAGTCATAGTGGGACAAGACAAAATGATAGACCGCTTATTAATAGGTCTTTTAGGCAAAGGACATATCTTACTTGAAGGCGTGCCCGGACTGGCAAAAACGTTGGCAATAAATACACTGGCAAAAGCCATAAACGCCAAGTTCAGCCGCATCCAATTTACTCCCGACTTGTTACCCGCCGATGTCATCGGAACCATGATTTACAACATGCAACAAAACAAGTTTGAAGTCAAAAAAGGTCCCGTTTTTGCCAACTTGGTTCTGGCAGACGAAATTAACCGCGCACCCGCCAAGGTACAATCAGCCTTGCTCGAAGCCATGCAAGAACGACAAGTAACCATAGGCGACCAAACCTTCAAACTCGAAGAACCGTTTTTGGTAATGGCAACCCAAAACCCCGTAGAACAAGAAGGAACCTATCCCTTGCCCGAAGCACAAGTAGATAGATTTATGCTCAAAACAATTATCGATTACCCGTCGCAAAAAGAAGAATTGGAAATCATGCGACGCAACTTGCAAGGCGACATCAACAAAGTACAACCGGTTACAACCACCGAACAAATCCTAAAAGCACGCGAAGTCGTAAAACAAGTTTACCTCGACCCCAAAATCGAACAATACATCTTAGATATCGTATTTGCAACCCGATACCCCGAACGTTACGGATTAGACGAACTCAAACCGCTTATCAATTTCGGTGCATCACCCCGCGCAAGTATCAATTTGGCTACCGCTTCAAAAGCCTATGCCTTTATCAACAAACGCGGTTTTGTTATTCCCGAAGACGTTCGAGCTATGGTACACGACGTTTTGCGTCACCGTATCGGACTTACTTACGAAGCCGAAGCCGAAAATGTTACAACACAAGACATTATAAATAATATCATCAATACCGTTGAAGTGCCATAAAATTTAATAATCAACGATTTAACAATACAACAATTCGATAGTTAAACAATACAACGGTTAAATGACTCATTAATAAAATGACCACAAAAGATATTTTAAAAAAAGTTCGAAAAATAGAAATCAAAACCAAACGGCTTTCCGACCATATTTTCGGAGGCGAATACCATAGTTCATTCAAAGGACGCGGTATGACCTTTTCGGAAGTGCGTCCCTATGCCTTTGGCGACGACGTTCGCAATATTGACTGGAACGTAACGGCTCGTTATCGCACTCCATTTGTAAAAGTTTTTGAAGAAGAACGCGAACTTACCATGATGTTGGCAGTTGATATAAGCGGCTCCGAAAATTTTGGAACTCAAACCCAACTCAAACGCGAAATGATAACCGAAATAGTAGCCACATTGGCTTTTTCGGCAACCCAAAACAACGATAAAGTAGGCTTAATTTTGTATAGCGACGAAATAGAACTGTTTATACCGCCGGCAAAAGGTCGCTCACACGTATTGCGTATCATTCGCGAACTCATCGATTTTAAACCCAAACACACCCGAACCAATACGGCACAAGCCTTAAAATTTTTGTATAACGTATTAAAGAAAAAAGCCATTGTTTTTTTAATATCCGACTTTATCGATACCAAATATGAAGATACCTTAAAAATTGTAGGACGCAAACACGACCTTACCGGTATCATGGTATATGACCCTATCGAAAAAGAAATGCCCGATTTGGGTTTGGTCGCTCTACGCGATTTGGAAACCGGCAAAACCGCTTATGTCGATACCGGCAACAAACAAGTAAGACACACACACAACGCTATGTTTTTAAAACGTCACGACTATTTCAAAAAAGCTTTTCAAAAAGCAGGAAGCGGTATTATTTGGGTAGCCACAAACGGCTCATATATCAAAAAAATGCTTCAATATTTTAAAGCCCGTAGTTAATAATGAGACTAATGAAACGAATGAAACAAATTTTGATTTACCTATTTATCTTGCAAGTTCTTCACCTGCAAGCACAACAATTACCACTAATCAGTTCACAAGTCGATACAACTACCATACGTATCGGCGAACAAATACGGCTATCGGTAACCGCACAAACCGACACATTGTCATTTGCCGATTTTCCCGAAATAACCGAATTGGGCGACATGGAAGTAGTTTCCTCTTCACAAATCGATACCTTGCAAAAAAAACCGGTGCGTAAACTGCGCAAAGACTATTACCTGACCCAATGGGACAGCGGTACCTATCAAGTTGCCCCCTTGCTCGTGCGTATAAATGACAGTATTTTATCGACAGACAGTTTACAAATCAAAGTGCAACCCGTAGCCGTCGATACTACTCGACAAGGCTTGTATGACTATAAACCACCGATATCGGTGGACGGCAAAGAAATAACCGAAACAAACAACAAAATTTCGCCCCTGTGGTGGCTGTTGTTGTTGCCGTTATCGGGCTTGGGATATTATTGGTATAAACGTAGAAAAGCCGTAATGCAAGCCCGTAAGAAAAAACTTACACCTTATGAAAAAGCCCAAAAAACATTACATCAATTAACAAAACAAAAATTATGGCTCAAAAATAAAGTCGATGAACATTATTTAAAACTAACCGATACCCTCAAAACTTATCTCGAAGACGAACTGAGTATGTCGGCAAAAGAAAAAATTTCGTCACAACTCTTACATGACCTAAAAAAATTCAGATTTGAAGACGGTTCCTATCTGTCCCCCGATTTGTTAGAACGACTGCAAATGATGTTTCAACGAGCAGATTTGGCAAAATTTGCCAAACTACAACCCAATCCGGCAGACATCGATTTGGATTTTAATATTCTCAAAGATACCATAGAACAATCGCATGCCGTAGTGCAAGCTATAGCCGACACCAAAGCTGCCGAACTGGCCGCCATTGAAGTTGCTCGTAAACGCAAAAAACAAATAGCATGGACAATTACAGGGGCTATATTTTTACTACTCGGCATATTGGGAGGAACAGCTTATTATTACTTAAACAAAATGAATTTAACGCAAACCATAAAAGAAAATATTTCGGCACCCGAATGGGTTTACAGCGAATACGGTACCGAACCGGTTTTGGCTTTAACAACACCTCACATTTTGCGCCCGTTGGACATATCACAAGCTACCGACAGTTTACCGCAACAAGTCAAACAATTATTTGACGAAATAGCTGTTTACAACGACCAAAATATAGTAAAAAAATATCTGATTTTGGCATCATCGATGGAAACCAAACAAAAACTTCCCGAAAATGCACAGGTCTTGGACGGAACCATTAACGGTATGTTGCAATACTTACATGCCCGAAATGTCAATTTGCAACAAGCCGAAATTGAAAACGGAAAACGTTATTTTGGCAATTTCATCACCGATATTCCCATATTAGGCAACAATATCAAAGTCGAATTTGACAGCCGTTTCTTTCAAACGGAAACATCAATAAAATATGTCATAGGATTTTATTTGCAAGGAAATAACGAAAATAAAGAACTGATAGAACGTGTATTGCAGTCGGCAGAACTGATGTCATCATCAAACTAAAAAAGAATGAATACAATGAAAAATTTGTTTGAACATTTCGAATTATATACCCCTTATGCACTACTGCTGCTAGCACTGGTGCCCATATTATCGGTTTGGCTGTATCGAAAACGTTATGCCGAAAAACCCAAAATGCAATACGCCGACCTCAACAGTTTTGGCGGTTTCAAAACCCTCAAAAACAAGGTTTTGATAATATTACCTGTCTTGCTTTTGTTGAGTGTCGCTTTGATAAGTATCGGTATAGCCCGACCACGCAGCATAGATGTTACGGCTAAAACCAAAAAAACCAAAGGTATTGATATCATGTTGGCGGTTGATGTATCTGCAAGTATGCTGGCACGCGACCTCAAACCCAATCGATTGGAAGCTTTAAAAAAAACAGCCATCAATTTTATCAAAAAACGACCTAACGACCGCTTTGGCGTCGTATTGTATGCCGGCGAAGCTTTTACACAAGTACCCATCACTTCCGACCAACGTATTGTGATGCAAGCGATACGCAAAATAAATTTTAGACAACTCTTTAACCAACTTGATCAAGGAACCGCTATCGGTATGGGGTTGGCAACAGCAGTCAATCGGCTTAAAGACAGCAAAGCCAAAAGCAAAGTAGTGATTTTAATGACCGATGGTGTAAACAACACCGGCGAAATAGACCCTTATACCGCCTTGGAATTAGCCAAAGAATTCGGTATAAAAGTATATACCATCGGATTGGGAACAAACGGATACGCTTTAACACCCGTAGGCGTTCGTCCCGACGGTAGTTTTGAATATAGAAATGCCAAAGTCGAAATTGATGAAAAACTCTTAAAAAAAATTGCTGCCGAAACCGGTGGTAAATATTTTAGAGCTACCGATAACCGAAAACTCCAAAAAATATACAAAGAAATAGACAAACTTGAAAAAACCGAAATCAAAGAAACCAAATATTACAATTATAAAGAACTATACAGACCTTTGATATTGATATCGGTTATTCTTATTTCGCTGATAGGATTGCTGCGATACACTTGGTTAAAATCATTCATATAAAAAACACTGAAAAATGTATCAAATCGAAGAACCCAAATATTTTGTTTTACTTGCTGTTATTCCGATAATTTGGCTTGCCTATTTTTATATGAGAGTTTGGCAGTCCAAAAAACAAAAAAAACATATCGATTCACAACTTTTCGAACAAATAGTTATTGAAAAATCCAAATTCAAACCTTTTATCAAATTATTGTTATTGTCATTATCATTGTTATTTTTAATAACCGGATTAACCAATCCCAAAATAGGCACCAAACTCGAAACCATCAAACGAAGAGGTGTTGATATCGTTTTTGCCATCGATGTTTCCAAAAGCATGGACGCAGAAGATGTTGCTCCTTCACGCCTCGAAAAAGCCAAACGTCTGGTATCCAAAATTATAGACCAATTAGTATCGGATCGTATCGGCATCATTGCTTACGCAGGCGAGGCTTATCCGTTACTCCCTATCACAACCGATTATGCCGCCGGAAAAATATTTTTGCAAAACATGAATACCGATTTGGTCAGTTCGCAAGGAACTGCCATTGACGACGCCATCGACTTGGCTACAACCTATTTTGACGATGACGATACCAATAAAATATTAGTCATATTATCCGACGGCGAAGATCATTCGCAAAAAGCCGTCGATGCCGCCCAAAGAGCTGCACAACAAGGTGTTACTATTTTTTCCGTAGGTATAGGAACAAATAAAGGATCGGTAATACCCATCAAAAAAAACGGAAGCCTATACGGATACAAAAAAGACAAAAACGGACAAACGGTTATTACCCGTCTCAACGATCAAATCCTGAAAAAAATAGCCCAAACAACCGGAGGAAAATATATAGCCGGGAACAATACCAAAACCGTGGTGGATTATATATCGGACGCCTTGAAAAAAATGGATAAAAAAGAATTTGAAACTACAAAATTCTCCGAATACAAAGACCAATTTCAATGGTTTTTGGTTGCCGGTTTATTCTTTTTGGTATTGTATATCATTGTATTGGAACGCGAAACCCAATGGTTGCGAAAACTCAATTTGTTTGGCGAACTCGACTAATAGTGAAAACCTTATAAAAAAACAATCATGAAAAAAATAATATATACAATAGCTTTGATTTTGCCCTTTTTATTGTCGGCTCAACAAAATGAAAAAATAGCAATAAAAGCCGAAAAATGGATAAATAAAGGACTGCAAGCCTACAACAAAGCCGATTATACCAATGCCGAAATCGGTTTTAGAAAAGCCTTATCCATTGATCCGCTAAACGCAGTTGCCGCTTACGATTTGGGATTGACCCAAATTGAACAAGAAAAAAAATTGGAAGCCGCACATTTTTTCAAAAAAGCCGCCCAATTGACCAACGATAATTTGCTCAAATCAAAAGCATACTACAACGAAGGAAATATTTGGTATCACAAAAAAAAATATCAAAAAGCAGTTGAAGCCTACAAAAATGCCCTGCGTCATAACCCAAACGATGAAGAAGCCCGTTACAACTTGGCTTTGGCACAACTCAAATTAAAACAAAAGAAAAACAAAAAACAACAAAACAAAAATAACAACAAGA
>JAMONO010000107.1 GCA_027065715.1 Flavobacteriales bacterium | reverse complement strand
AAGATAACCTACGTTGAGGCTCGTGCTTTGGGACGTCAGCAAGGTTATGCGCCGGTACAACCCATTTGGTTTTCGCACAAGATTCATGCTACACAAAACGGTATTGACTGTGAATATTGTCATGTTGATGCACGCACCAGTCGGCATGCCGGAATTCCCGGTTTAAATGTGTGTATGAACTGTCATAATCAAGTTAAAGAAGGAAGTGTATCCGGCAAAAAGGAAATTGCCAAAATTTATGAACATTTGGGATACAACCCCCAAACCATGCAGTATGACAAACCTGCCAAGCCTATTGAGTGGGTTAAAGTGCACAATTTGCCCGACCACGTATATTTTAATCACGCACAACATGTTCAAGCCGGCAAAGTTGCCTGTAAAGAATGTCACGGACCGGTTGAAAAAATGAATCGTGTGGTTGAATACAAAGAACTTGCCATGGGTGATTTTTGTTTGGACTGTCACCGCAAACGCGGTATTGATACTTCCAACCCTTATTACAAACATTACAAGTTTAAAGAGTTGAAAGAAAAACAAGGAATTGATAAAATAACAGTGGACAAAATCGGTGGTGCCGATTGTTCTTCTTGTCACTATTAATAATATATAAGGTATAAAACATATACACATGAAAAAATATTGGAGAAGTTTAGAAGAATTAGAAAGCGTTCAAAAAAATGAAGCGATTGAACCATCGATAGAGTTTCCAACCGATGGACTTTCTAAAGACGAAATAAAAAACAAATATGTTTCAAACCGTAGAGATTTTCTAAAATTATTAGGATTTTCTACGGCTTATGCAGTAGCGGCAACCAGTTGTCAGCAACCGGTTCGCAAAGCGATACCCTTTTTGCAACGTCCCGCCGACATAACCCCCGGCGTAGCCAATCATTATGCAACCACTTTGGTTACCCCCGACGATTATGCCAGTGTGGTGGTTAAAGTCAGAGACGGACGTCCCATTAAAATTGAAGGAAATAAACTTTCAAAAATTACACAAGGCGGAACCAATGCCCGTATTCAAGCAGCGGTTTTAGACTTGTATGATACGGCTCGTTTACAATATCCCGTAAAAAACGGAAAAGAAACTTCATGGGATAAAGTCGATTCCGAAATTACCAAACAACTTACCGATATAGCCGCCAAAGGACAAAAAATTGTCATTATGTCCGGCACTATTTTAAGTCCTTCAACCAAAAAATTATTGGAAGAATTTAAAGCCAAATATCCTACTGCCGAAGTGGTTTATTTAGACCCCGTTTCATATTCTGCTATGATTGACGCCAATGAAGCAACTTTCGGAAAAGCAGGTATTCCTTATTATCGTTTTGACAAAGCCAAGGTTATCGTTGGTTTTAATGCCGATTTTTTAGGCACTTGGTTATCGCCGGTTCAATTTACAGCCGATTATGCCAAAACACGCGATTTAACCAACGGACAAACCGAAATATCGCGCCATTATCAGTTTGAAACTTTGATGAGCCTGACCGGAAGTAATGCCGATTACCGTCAATATATCAAGCCGGCACAAGAGAAAAAATTGTTAATAAAATTGCACAACGCACTGGCTGCCAAATTGGGTGGAACGCCCGTTAAAGAATTAAATTGCAGTTACAAAATTGACAAACTCGTAGCCGATTTGGTAGCAAACAAAGGAAAATCTTTAGTAGTTTCTGGCACCAATGACAAGAGTATTCAGATATTGGTAAATGCCATTAACAATATGTTGGGCAATTATGGAACTACAATCGATTTTACTCGCGAAACATTATTAAAACAAGGAAGAGACAGTAAACTGCACGAAGCTTTTGGCGCCATAAAAGATGGCAAAGTCGGTGCGGTTATTTTTTATCATGCCAATCCGGTTTATGTTTGTCCCAAAGGTGACAAGAAAGCCGCTATTATCAAAAAAGTGCCTTTAAGCATAGCTTTGACAGACAAAATTGACGAAACCGCCAAGCATGTTAACTATGTATTGCCCGATAATAATTTCTTAGAATCATGGTCCGACGCCGAACCGGTAACCGGTATGTATAGTTTAGGACAGCCTACCATCAATAAATTGTGGAATACTCGTCAGGCACAAGAAAGTTTTATGAAGTGGGCAGGTATTGAAGGAGGTTTTTATGATTATATGAAAAAATATTGGATGGAAAATATTCTCAACCGAAATACTCAAACGGTTGAAAAAGCCAATCCAAAAGACGATAATAAAGAAACCGCACAAGAAACTCCCGCTGAGTCACAAGGAATTATAGATTTCACTTCCGGTTGGACAAAAGCCTTACAAGACGGTGTATATGAAGTGGAAGTAACCGGAGAAGCCCCTCAGTTTAACGCATCTTATTTAACCGAAAATGAAGCCAAAATCACCGAATTTAAAAAACCAAAAGGTTTGCAATTGGCTTTATATGAAAAAATCGGTATTGGTAGCGGATTGATGGCTAATAACCCTTGGTTACAAGAAATGCCCGATCCTATTACCAAAGCTACTTGGGACAATTATGTAACCGTGGCACCCAAAACAGCCGAAGAAAAAGGGTGGAAACAAGAAGACGTGGTTAAAGTAAAAGCCGGAGATGTAGAAGTCGAATTACCTGTATTGATACAACCCGGTCAAGATCTAACAACCATTGGTATAGCTTTGGGTTACGGTAGAACGGCGGCAGGTCCTGTTGCCGACCAAGTAGGAGGAGCCAATGCAGCGATTTTTATCACAGCCAAAGACGGAAATAGAATTTTTAACGGTATTCCCGTTGAAGTAACCCAAACCGGCAAAACCTATCCGTTGGCACAAACTCAAACCCATGATACCATGGAAGGTCGAGCCGAAGATATAGCACGTGAAACAACTCTAAAAGAATGGCAAAAGGATAAACATGCCGGTAATCACAAGCATGTTTTCTTTAAAGACAAACTCGAACATGTCAATCTGTATAAAGAAGGTTATCATCCGGAAGATTACCCCGGACATCACTGGGGGTTGGCTATCGATTATAACAAATGTACCGGTTGTAGTGCCTGTATCATAGCTTGTCAAGTAGAAAACAATATTGCCATTGTAGGTAAAGAACAAGTTCGTCGCAGACGAAATATGCACTGGTTGCGTATTGACCGTTATTATTCAACTGTTGAAAATGAGTTGTATTCCGATGTAAAAAACAATCCGGAAGTATTTCACCAACCGGTTATGTGTCAGCACTGCGACAATGCACCGTGCGAAAATGTATGTCCGGTGGCAGCTACACCTCATACCAACGAAGGTTTGAACTCAATGGCTTACAACCGTTGTATCGGAACCCGTTATTGTATGAATAACTGTCCTTATAAAGTAAGACGTTTCAACTGGTTTAATTTTGTAGAAGGAGGAGATTATAACTACTTGTTTAACGACGAAGTAAAACGTATGGTTTTAAATCCCGATGTAGTGGTACGTCAACGAGGTGTGGTCGAAAAGTGTACACTTTGTGTACAACGTATCCAAGAAGGCAAATTAAAAGCCAAAACCGAAGGAAGAGAATTGCGTGACGGAGAAATAGAAGTAGCCTGTGAACAAGCTTGTCCTTCGGGTGCTATTGTATTTGGTGATACCAATATGGCAGATGCCCGTATCATCAAATTATTCCAAGACGAACGTTCTTACGGACTGTTGGAAGAATTGAAAACACTACCCAGCGTAGTTTATATGACCAAAGTTAGAAACAAAGACGAAGAACATAAAACGGAAGCTTAATAAAACTAAAAATATTCAATTATGTATAAAAAAGAAGTCAGAGGCGAATTAATTCTAGGTAATAAGTCTTATGGAGATATTACCAACGATATATTAAGATCGCAAGAAGAAAAAGCCCCCTTGTGGTGGTGGATATCATTTGCCGTATTTTTTGTATTGATGGCAATAGGTTTAGGTTGGGCTGTCCCCAAAACCATCATGAAAGGTATTGGAGTATGGGGTAATAACAACCAAGTTGCTTGGGGTTGGGCTATTATCAATTTTGTATGGTGGATAGGTATCGGTCATGCCGGAACCGCTTTTTCCATATTTTTGTTGGTTTTTCGTCAAAAATGGCGAACTTCCATCAACCGAGCAGCAGAAGCCATGACCGTGTTTGCCGTTTTGGCAGCCGGTCTGTTTCCGGCTATTCACGTAGGACGTCCTTGGGATGAATTTTTTATTTTTCCATACGGTCCCAATTCAAGAGGTCTGTGGGTAAACTTTAATTCTCCTTTGTTGTGGGACGTTTTTGCAATTGCAACTTATCTAACTACTTCGGCAATTTTTTGGTATATTGGTATGTTACCTGATTTTGCAACCATCCGTGATCGTTCGACAGGCATCAAGCGAACCATTTTCAATGCCATGAGTTTCGGTTGGGTAGGAAAAATGTCTTCGTGGCGTAAATTTGAAGATGCTTTGGCAATTTTGGGTGGTTTGGCTATGCCTTTGGTAATTGCCGTTCACTCTATCGTATCTACCGATTTTTCGGCAGGTATTTTACCCGGTTGGCATGAAACCATCTTTCCGCCGTTTTTTGTAGTAGGAGCTATTTTTTCGGGTTTTAGTATGGTGGTAACCTTAATGGTTTTAATCCGAAAAGCTTTTAAATTGGACGATTATGTTACCGATGACCATTTTGATGCCATTGCCCGAATTATCACTTTTGTAAGTTTGATTATGGGCTCGGCTTATTTGATAGAATTGTTTATAGCTTGGTATTCGGCTAATAAGTTCGAATCGTATGTGTTTATTGACAATTATATGTTTGGTCATTATTCCGCTCCTTATTGGTGGATGGTAATTTTTAATGCTTTCTTGCCTCAGTTGTTCTGGTTCAAAAAAATCAGACGCAATTTGACTGCTATATTTATTATAACCATTGGTGTAAATATCGGTATGTGGCTGGAACGTTACAATATTGTTGTGCCGCCGGCAGCCGAAGACTTTTTACCTGCCAACTGGTTTGAGTATGCGCCTACCATTATTGACAAATGGGTTTATTTGGGAACCATTGGTTTGTTTGGAGTAGGTGTGTTGTTATTCATTAGATTTATACCGATGATGGCTATGAACGAGTTGAAACAACAAGCCAAACGTCATACCGAATTGAAACCTACCGATATTCAATATCATGCAATCAAAAAACTTTTAAACGATGAGTAAAATAGTAGCCGTATATAGTGATGATAAAAAATTGATGGAAGCTGCCGATATGCTGGTTGAAGCAAAGGCACCCGTCGAAGAAATAATTACTCCTTTTGTAATTGAAGAATTGTTAGAAAAATTCCACGTAAAATCCAATATACCTTTGTTGGCATTTTTCTATGGAGTTTTTGGTGTTACAAGTGTTTTTGCAGCTTTGTATTATACATTTGTAGTGGATTATCCTTTAAACATCGGTGGAAAACCCAGTTTAAGTTTGACTTTTCCGGTCTTGATGTTTATCGGAACCGTTTTGATAACCGTTTTGTCAACTGTCGGAACTTTCTTTTATCAAGATAAGTTATTTCCGGGAAAACATCCTGATTTTTCTTATCCGGGTATCAACGACGATAAAATGGTTGTATTGGTCGATAAATCGAAACTTTCGGCAGATATGGAAGCCAAATTGCGTGAGATTTTTGAAAAAACAGGTGCTGAAAAAATCGATGAAGTATAATTTACAAATGTAAAAAATGAACAAAATGAAAAGACTTATATTATTACTTTTAGTTGTAACGGGTTTTACTTCTTGTAACCACGAACAAGAAAAAACCTACTGGGATTATATGGGAGATTTTGATATGTATTATTCAAAAGCTTATGAGTCATATAGTCCCAACAAATATTTCAAAGACGGTAAAACACTACAAAAACCTGTTGCGGGAACTGTATCGAGAGAGTCAACACCTTACCCGTTTAAAGATAAGTTTGCCGATAAAGCCAAAGCAGGTCAATTGTTGAAAAATCCATTTCAACCGACCAAAGAAAACTTGGAACGCGGCAAAGAAAAATACAATATTTATTGTGCTGTTTGCCATGGAAAAAGCGGCAAAGGAGACGGTCATTTAACCAAATTGGTTAAAAACGGTAAAAAATTGTATCCAGCTCCACCGGCAGATTTAACAGCCGGTTATATCAAAGCAAAACCCGACGGTGAAATTTTTCACGTGATAACCATGGGATCTGCCATTATGGGAGCACACGGATCACAAATAAAATCAGATGATAGATGGAAAATTGTTCTTTATGTAAAGAATGGTTTAAAGTAAAACAATTTTAAAATTACGACAATGGAAAAAAGATTTAAATTAACAAAAAAATTACAAACTATCAGCTTGATTTTGATGTTGGTGGGCTTGGTAAGCGGTGTAGCGACTTATATGGCTGATACCAATAGATTTTGGGCTAATATTTTGTTTAGCAACTATTTCTTTTTAATTTTAGCACTGGGAGCAGCCTTTTGGTTAGCCTTGCAATATATTGCCGAAGCCGGTTGGTCGGCTGCTTTTAAACGGGTGCCCGAAGCTATTTCTTGTTATTTGGGACCGGCCTTCTTGTTTATGTTGGCTCTTGTTTTACTCGGATTAAAATATATATATCCTTGGGCAAACCCCGAACACTTGATACCCGAATTTGACAAGTACGCCGAGTTTAAAGAAATATTAGAGGTAAAAGAACCTTATTTGAACAGTGGTTTCTTTATTTCCAGAACAATTATTTTCTTCGTTGTTTGGTTATTGACAACCGCTATTTTAAGAAAATTCTCCAAAAAAGAAGACGAAGATAAAGCTAATGCCTTAAAGTGGTTTGAAAAAAGCCGTTTCTTTTCAAAAGTTCATATTTTTGCTTTTGCTGTAACCTTTATTTTTGCAGGTTTTGATTATTTAATGTCTCTGGAACCTTTTTGGTATAGCACTTTGTTTAGTATTAAAGAGTTAATTTCGGGATTTTTTCATGCTTCGGCTTTAATAATTTTAATGGTTTATTTCTTACACAAAAAAGGTTATTATCCGTTTATGAATTCTTCGCACTGGCACGATTTCTCCAAATATCTGTTTATGGGCTCCATTTTGTTTGCCTATGCTTGGTATTTTCAATATATGTTGATATGGTATGGTAATATTCCCGAAGAGGGTGAATATTATTTCTTGCGAAGATTTCATTTTTCACAATTCCTGTTTGTGCTCAATATCGTAATCAATTTCTTTGTGCCGTTTATTGTTTTATTGCCAAACAAAATGGCTAAAAATCCCAAAGTTTTGTTGATAATGTCTATAACTATTTTGATAGGTTTGTTCTTAGATGTGTATTTGTCTGTTTTTCCGCCATTGGTTCATACTTTTCAAGGAGTAGGTGAGCATACACATCCGGTATTCGGAATTTACGAGGTAGGAATTTTCTTGGGATTTGTAGGAATGTTTATGTTTGTTGTAGCCAGGAATTTGGCTAAACGCAAAACCATTATACCTGTTAATCACCCTTATATCGAAGAAAGTTTGTTGCATCACAATGCACACTAATTAACCAAATATATCTCAATTATAACACTTGACTGTTCCTTTTGGGGCAGTCAAGTTTTTTTTTGGCATGGAAATTTCTATTGTTTTTTTAATTTTTGTATTTTTGATTTTAATTTGATACTTATGAAATATATTTTCTTAATTATTATCGCGTTTTTTTTTCAATTTACTTTTGCACAACAAACCGAAAACAGGTTTATAGCTACCGACAAGGTAAATACATTGTTGGTACAGCGAGCCGATTGTTTTGAAAAAAATAAAACCAGTTTAAAGTTTTACCACATTCAATTGTATAACGGTCAAAATATTGACAAAGCTCGTTCGGTTAAAGCTCGGTTTAAAGAAGATTTTCCGGAGATACACGCAGTTGTCGAGTGGGAGTCGCCCGAATTTAAAGTTTGGGTTGGTGAATACGAAAACAAACTTTCGGCAGATCAAGCTTTGTTACGTATCAAAAAGAAATATCCGAATGCCTTTATCGTTAATCCTAAAAAATAGTTTAAAAATTTGAAAATCAAACTGTTATACATTGGCAAAACCGATAAAAAATCTTTGCGGGAGTTGATAGCCAAATATACCAAGCGTATAGATAATTTTGTAAGTTTTGAGTTGATTGAAATAAATGATGTCAAACATACCAAAAATTTAACCAATCGGCAACAAAAGGATAAAGAAGGCAAGCTTGTTTTGGAGCGTT
>JAMONO010000106.1 GCA_027065715.1 Flavobacteriales bacterium | reverse complement strand
TACAAAAAAATATTGAATACCAAACTCGCCGAATAACAAAGTTTTTTGACGCAGATTTATACGGATTTGCCGGATTTACGCTGATTTTTTTGCTTCGCAAAATATCTCGGGGGTGTTTCCCCCACCGCAAAACACCGACCGGATAGGACGGACAGAGGATAAACTTTTTTTTTCATTTACTAATTGAACTTACGGTTTATAAATCATCAAATAAGGTTAAAGCAACCATTAATTCTAGCAAGCCGAAAAATTGTTCTTGTTCATTTTCGGTATTAAACCGGACTTCAAATTTATGCGGTGGGAAATCCCAATATTTTTTCTTGACATCAGCTATTTTCTTTTCATTCAAATATATTTTACAACAATTGACTGTTTCATGTGAAAAAAAAGCAAATTTGGTTTCATACAAATCCTTATTTACTTGTAGCTTTTGATTGTATAAACCTTTTCTTATAAGTTTTATTTCTTCTTCTAAATTATTTTCTATAATCTTATATTTATTGCAAATAAATAAAGTTGATAAAGAGTATTTTAAAACAACTTCATTATTAGGATTTATTATAGGACATTTACAATAACCAAAACTTGTAGGGAATATAGTTTTTAAAAATAGCTCATTGTTTTTATAGACAAAAACACCAGCTGAAAACACTTCAATATCATAAATCATTTCCAACCAATTTTAAAATTCACATCGACACCAAAAATAAATCTAAAACCAATAGATGTATTTATTCCCTTAAACTCAGTACCTATTGTTCCTTTTGATGATATTTTAGGTTTTGCAATATCGTATCCTGAAAAACTAGTTTGGTTGCTTTTGGTATTTCTAAATTTTGGACCCACAGAAAAAGAAGCGTCTATATGGTCAAAATCTGTTCCAATCATTTGAGATACATCCGTAGGGTTAGCAACGGGGTTTGTTACATAATCTGCTTCACCTCCTACTGCCAAGATACCTTTTACGCCTGCATTTGCTTTTACAAAATTATGCTGTTTTAAATCTGTCTTATCAACGCCAATAATATTTTCATTTTGATTAGAAATAGAATATGTATTACCTTCGGTTACTGCCACCCCGCCTTCTACTTTACCTACAGGAGTTGTTACTCCTGCTTGTAAACCAACAGAAGGGGTTACTGATAAACTTACAACAAATTGACTTCCCTCAGTATTCATTTTTCCTCCCGCCTGCGTTATTTGCGTTATGGAACCGTCCTCATTGACCCTTGTAATATAATCAACATTTTTACCACCTTTATCACCTACTTTTACGATTTCGCCGGTGCTAAATTGTATCCATTCGTCTTCTGTTCCTTTGCCATTGATATCTCTGTATCTTACCGGATTATTATCCGCATACACATAAGGGCTTTGGGTGTTGTATTTTTCGGTATCAGGGTCAATACTCCAAAAGAAAGGAACATCGGGATAATAGAAGCGGGCGCCGAAGTCGTATGCACCTAAATTTAACTCATCTTGCAGTTCCTTTCCGTTGTATTTATATTTAAACTTCAAGCCATGGGTTGGGGCTTGTATTATTTCTTTTTTTTCGACCAATTGTTCTTGGTATTTGACATCTTTGCGGGTTGGTGCGTAGGCGTTGTGTTTGAGACCAAAGGGGTAATAATGGTTTTCCTCCGGTATTTTTACTTGTCTGG
>JAMONO010000105.1 GCA_027065715.1 Flavobacteriales bacterium | reverse complement strand
TTAAAGTTAATAAAATTTTCAACTTAAACAATGGCCTGATTTTATAGGGGTATTATAATTGGTGCCAAATTAAAAAAAATAAGGGAACAAAAACGATTTTCTCAAAAAGATATAGCAGTTATATTAGGTATTTCACAAAAAACATATTCTAATATAGAAAGTGACAAAAGTAAAATAGGTATTAAACAATTAGCCAAACTTAGTGAAATATTAAACTTTGATTTATTTGTTTTATTGCAAGAATATGGTATAACACTTAACCAATCGTATAATAATTTCTTTGATAAAAATAATATGGCTATGATTAATGATTATCATAATAAATTAATTAAACAAATGGAATTGCGTTTACAAGAAAAAGATGAAATAATTCGTTTGCTTAAAGAACAATTGAATTTATATAAACAAAAATCCTAATTTTATTATATAAACCTACATGTTGATTTTTTTTTCATAAATTGACCTACCATCAATAAAAAGAAATATACCATACCTTAGTTATATCAAATTGTTTTATATTAAGTCCCAAATATTTTGAGATTACTCTATAAATGTATTTAGTTTTATTTATAATAAATCGGAGCGACACAAAATGGTCGCTCCGATTATTAATAGGAAAAAAACAACACGTATTTATTTTCGATATACTACAAAATGGAAATCGTCGTCCACCTGATTACCCGAAAGATCAAAAATGTATATATCACAATAACCGCTTCGATAATCTACGGTTAATATTCTCGGGGACATGGCATCGACATTTGCGGTTAAAATATAATTATTATCGATACTAGTGTCATCAAATGTAATTCTGAATTGTCCGGTTGCAATTTTTGATGCCGTAAAACCGGTTGAAGATTTATTGGTTTGAATAGCTGCACTTGAAGTAATAAATCCATATACATAAGCTTTCATATCCGAATTGCCGCTATCGGTTCCCAAGAGTTTTCCTTGTGTTACTTTTACATTTCCTACAAAATAACCGGCATAAACGTCCGGGGCGTTTTTGGTGGCTTCACCGTAAACGGCATAGTGTCTTCCGCCGGCATTGGTATCTATTTTATTATAGCTTCCGTATTTATCACCGTTTCCGGTACCGTATAATGAATTTTTTACTCCGTAATGTTCTCCGTTTCCTGCACCTTCCATTTGATTTGTCGTTCCTATATGCATACCATCGCCATCACTTGATAAAAACATATAACTTCCTAAATGATCACCTCCTCCACTCGGAATACTTACATAATATCCTCTTTTATAAGCATCCGAACTTCCTTGTAAATAAATATTTTGTCCTTCACGAGCTCCTGTGCCATCACTATGGGAAAATAACTGTTTTAAAACAATATTTCCATTTCCATTTCCGCTTATTTCATCAAATTCGAGCATAATATCATCGTTGTTAGAAACCGTTTTGTTAAGGTATAAAGTAGAATTTGAACCGGAAACATTCATATTGCCAATAGTTAGATTTCCAAACGTATAAATATCATCGTTAATATTGGTTGGCACTTCGGTAGTTCCCGATTTATAAAAGGTTACAGGTTTGTTGGTCAAATCGTTATAATCGCCACTAAAATCGTCTTGCCAACTTACCTGTCCGTTAACATCTGTCTTCATCACTTGTCCGGCGGTTCCTTTGGAAGCGGGTAAAATATATTTATCGGTATCATTAGTTCCAATGGCTACGTTGCCCAAGAAATAACCGGCATAAACGTCCGGTGCGTTTTTGGTGGCTTTGCCGTAAACGGCGTAGTGTTTTCCTCCGGCATTATCGTCTATTTCGTTAAAAGTACCGTATTTATCACCGGTACCGGTTCCAAATATAAGATTTTCAATGGCTTTGTGTACTCCGCTTCCGCTACCATCCATTTGATTTGTTGTTCCTATATGTTTACCATTACCATCACTTAATATATATATTTTACTTCCGTAAAGATTGTTTGATCCGTTTGGAATACTAATATATAAACCGTTTTTTATTGCTGTCGAATTGCCTTGTAATTGAATACTCATTCCCTGATGAATTCCATTACCTGTATTGTTGCTTGTAAAAGAAAACCCTTTTATGTATCCATTTCCATTTCCGGTAATATTTGATGTAATTGAAAAATGGTCATTGTTGTCCGACAAAACCGAACTCGTGGATATATCACTTGAATAATTATTTCCATCAACAAATATTCTGGAATCAACCAAATAATCTCCACCAAAAGTTACTTTTCCAATGGTATATATATCATCAGCAATATCGTTTGGTTCATAGGTAGTTCCCGATTTATAAAAAGTAACGGGTTTGTTTGATAAGTCGTAGTAGTTTCCGCTAAAATCATCCGAAGCGTCTTTGTCCCAGCCGTTAAAAGCGGATGAATTGGTGTCCACAGCCAAAGGATTGGCACTAGTTCCGTCACCGGTAAGAGAAGTATCGCTTTCTACCACTTGGCTACCCCATTGGTCGCCACCGCTACCGGTAGGAAGCGTTACGGTATTACCATTGCTGATGGTCAATTGGTTGCCACTTACCGATAAGGTTTGCAACTCGTTGGTAGCATCGTGGTCGGCGTCATTGGCGTTTTTGATGTAGCCCATAGCGGCTATATCGCTGTCGGACAAGTGCGTATCGGCATCGGTAAAACTTCCTCCGCCGTTAGATAGCGTAACCGTGCTACCGCTTTTACTAATGGTTTGTAGCTCGTTTGAAGGGTCATGGTCAGCATCGTTTACGTCATCGCCGTCGGCAATATCGGCGGGTATATCGGTTAAATCTACATAACTACCGCTAAAATCGTCTGCGGCGTTTTTGTCCCAATTGTTAAAAATACTTGCATTGGGATTGACACCCAAAGGGTTGGCAGAGGTTCCGTCGCCATTGATACTGCTGTCGGTAGCGGCTACTTGGGTGCCCCAGCCATCGCCGCCGGAAGCACTGCCGGCTGGAATGGTAACCGTATTGCCGTTGCTAATGGTTAATTGACGAGTTCCGTTGTCAAAACTCAAAGTTTGCAGTTCATTGGTGGTATCGTGGTCGGCATCGTTTACGTCGTCGCCGTCGGATAAACCGGCTGGTATGTTTGACAAATCGTTGAAATCGCCGCTAAAAACATTGCCGGCTGTTTCGGCATATTTGGCATAAGGCACGTATTTAAAGGCGGTTGTTCCAAAATCGGTGTATCCGTTTCCGGTATCAATTTCTACTTTTAAAAAATATTCGCCGGCACTCCAATCAATTGCGTTGAAATCACCCGATACGGTATTTCCTTCGCCTATTTGAAGTGAAATTATTCCGTTGGTATCGGTTGAGACAGATTGGGTTTCTTGATATACATTATTATTCCCGTTTTGAATAAGGGTAAAACGCACATTGACGTTTTGCGTATTTAAAACATTGCCGTTTTCGGTAATTAAGGCTTTGTAATTGATGCCTTGTGTTTGAGCAAAAGCCATTGTAAAAAGTAAGATGGCTATTAAGGATAAGAATTGTTTATTCATAATATAAATGTTTTATGGGTTTATTTTTTTGATGAATTGAGTAATTGTTGTTTCGGGCGATAGAGAGAAATCTTTTTTATTTGAAAAGATTCTTTCTTACAATCGTCGAAACGATAAGGGAGTATCTGTTAATATTTGTATTCCCAATAAGTATTGCTGTCATAGTTACTAAAAACATTGAGCATGGTGGCATGATTTCCCATCATTGTATCGTAATATATTTTCATGGCGGCGGAATTGCCGTTATATTGTCTTTGTTTTTCACGCATATAAGCTTGTTGTTGTTCGGGTGTATTTACCCCTGCGGGAAATCCCGATTGATAAGTTTGTGTTGATGCATAAGCTTGGGTATATTGTTGCTGTAATTGTTGTCGTTGTTGCGGTGTCATTTGTTGATATACCTTATAAGTATAGTCTGCCAATAATTGCATGCTGCACAGTGCTTGTTTTTGTTCAACATTCATATTGTAAAACTGTTGGGTCAAATAGTCTTTGAGTTGTATCAGTTCTTGTTGGGTAGGTTGAAAATATTGACCGGTTAATATGGCGTTGAGTTGTATCATTTTGGCATAACCTTCAAAATCTTTGTAGGTAAAGGCTAATAAATTTTGAGCATCTATTGCCAGCAAAGGCACATAAGCGTTTAATACTCTTACGATGAAACTTTGTGCCATTTGCGGATTTTGCTGTGCATTGATATATATTTGTGCTATAAGCGCCGATCGCATGCGTGCAATTTGCATCACATCGGTTATTTGATAGAGTTGTTGCATCTGTCGGTCGATATTTTCGACTTCGTTGATAATGGCTTGCGGATTTTGATTAAAATTTTGAAGTGTTTCTTGTAACATCAATTGTTTGTCTTGCTCTTGCATAGGATAACCTATAAGAAACTCGACATATCGCAAAGATTTGTTAAAGAGTTCTTGTGTATATTTCAAATTACCGTTTTGCGCCAATACTTGGTCGGTATTTTGAGCATAAAAAAACTGAGTGTAAAAAACAACAATTAAGAATAATTTTTTCATTTGATTAAATTTTATAGATTATTTATAAACGATTTTGTGTTGTAACGGACTGTTTTAAATTTCCCTGTTGCTGCCGCAAGCGGCAGCAACAGGGTATTATGAAAAAACAACCTTACCTATTTGCTATCATCATAGGCTTTGGTTTTGTTTTCTTTTTGTAAAATGAGCATTTTTAGTTCATTTATTTGTCTTTGCAAGTCATTGATACGTTTTTGTTGTTGTTTGATAGTTGTTTTTTGAGTTTGGATTTGTTCCTGCTGGTTTTGAATTTGTTCTTGTTGCTCTTGCACGGCTTTGACCAAGGGAACGACAAATTCGGAGTAGCGAACGCTATACATACCTAAATCGTCATTGGCTTTTTGCACGCCGCTGAAATCGTATCCCGCTTCTTTGGCTGCTTGTTCCACTTCTTGTGCGATAAAACCGGTCATACGGATTTGTTCGATATCATATTTGCTGTCCCATTCGGCTTCTTCATTGTCTTTTTTTCCGCGTCGGATCATTTGGTTTTGTTTGTGAATATCCAAATGGTAAGTAACCGGACGCAAACGGGTAATAAAATCCAAACCTGCTACGTTTTCTTCGATGTCGGTTTTGATACGACGGTCGCTGTAAGTACTCCAACCCACTTCACCGCCTATCCAAGTTACACTGGTATTGCCTATTTCGATGCGGTTGTCTGTATCGCTAACATGACCGGCATTATATCCTATGGAAGTAGTATTATTAAGATCGTTATCATCGTGTCCTGAAAAAGCACCTATTGCGGTATTATAATCTCCTTTTGTATTTAGATAATAAGCACGATGTCCAACAAACACATTACAATTACCTCTATCGTTGCTCCGACCCGCCCATTTTCCAACAGCAACATTAGCATCTCCTTTGCTAGTGTTTTTTAGAGTTTCATAACCTATTGAGACATTTGCGTCTCCGGTAGATGCTTTATATTGTGTTTTATATCCTATACCTACATTAAATTTTCCGGTTCTGTTATAGTGCAAAGCATTTGAACCTATTCCGATATTCCAATAACCTTCCAAGTAAGTTGGATCTGCATAAACTCCGTTGTTATATAAAGCAGAATCTCCTATGGCTATTAAATTACTTATTTCGGTATTTCTGCTTAGCGCTTCATAACCGATAGCAATGTTTAAGTTCCCTTTTGTATTTTCATTCAAAGCGTCTCCACCGATGGCAATATTTTTTTCACCCGTAGTATTTTTATAAAGAGCACTTACCCCGACAGCCACATTATCATCACCTGATGTATTTGAATAAAGCGATTCAACGCCAACGGCAATATTGGAATCGCCGAAATCGTTGTTGTTAAGTGCACTTTTGCCATAGGCTGTATTGTAATCGCCATTAGTATTATTGATAAGAGCATTGTAACCGGTTGCGGTATTTTCTTTTCCGGTAGTATTGTTATAAAGGGTTTTATTGCCTATAGCCGTATTTCTTATACCGCTTGTGTTTTGTTTGAGTGCCTGAAAACCGGTAGCGGTATTGTAAGAGCCGGTAGTATTGGCATACAAAGCTTTAGAACCTATTGCCGTATTGGCAATTCCTTCATTGTTTGCCGTTGCACCGCTACCATTGTTATATAAAGCAGAATCACCTACGGCTACCAAATGACTTTTATCGGTATTTTTATATAGTGCCGCAATTCCTACGGCTGTATTGGCTTCTGCGGTAGTGTTCTTTTCCAAAGCACTTTTACCAAGGGCTGTATTTGCCTTTCCGCTTGTATTGGCATTTAAGGCTTTATCACCTATTCCCGTATTGTTTTCGCCATCGGTATTGGCTGACAACGAATGGTTTCCAAAGGCACTGTTACTGCTTCCCGATGTATTATTATTTAGGGCATAGGCACCTGTGGCTGTATTGAGTCCGCCCGAATTGTTTAAAAACAAAGCGTAAGCGCCTATTCCTGTATTGTAATTTGCGGTATTGTGTGATAAACTTCCCGCACCTGTTGCCGTATTGTATTTGCCGGACACATTGCTGTTGAGTGCATCAATTCCTACGGCTGTATTGTAGTGTTTGTTGCTACTGTCACCGTTGTCATTTGAACCGGCACCTGCACCGAGAAAAACGGAATTGCCACCGGTTT
The DNA here is from genome assembly GCA_027065715.1 of Flavobacteriales bacterium. Classification (GTDB taxonomy): domain Bacteria; phylum Bacteroidota; class Bacteroidia; order Flavobacteriales; family Flavobacteriaceae; genus WGBX01. Next base: position 11,583 of record JAMONO010000105.1, on the reverse strand, counting down.
TTCCATCACTTAAATCGTTGATCTCATCCGCTCCAATATCGGAAGCGTTAGCCCAATTAACCTCTCCGGTAGCGTCTATTTGCATCACTTGTCCGGCAGTGCCTCTGGAAGCGGGCAAAATATATTTATCGGCATCGGTGGTTCCTATGGCTACATTACCCAAAAAATAGCCGGCATATACATCGGGGGCGTTTTTGGTGGCTTCGCCATAAACAGCATAGTGCTTACCGCCAGCTGATGCGTCAATTTGGTTAAAGCTACCGAATTTGTCTCCGGTTCCTGTTCCGGACAAATGATTTCTAACTCCAAAGTGTGTGCCGTTGCCGGAAGATAATATATCGGAACTTACTCCTATTTGATCTCCTCCTCCGTTGCCATCCAATACATTGTATGTTCCAAAATGACTGCCGTTGCCATCGGAAAGCAAAGAATTTGTGATACCTATATGTTCATTATCGCCACTGTTTGATATTTCGTTTAATATACAGGTTTGTTCTCCGGTTCCGGTACCGCTTAATAAATTAATAATACCATAGTGTTGGTTGTCTTCCGAATTGTCAATTTCATTGATTTCGGCTATTTGTATCCCGTTGCCTTGTCCGGTTAGTAACTTGTGTTCACCGAGATGATCACCATTTCCGCTACCGGAAATTTTTATATAACTTCCTACGTGATTGCCATTGCCGGAATTATTAATTTCACCATACAAGGCATATTGTTCACCGACGCTTGAACCTTCCAATTTGCTATATATTCCGTAGTGTTTTCCATCACCGTTGCCGAATAAGTGCAAATAGTTGCCATAATGATCTCCGTTACCCGAATTGCTGATTATGGTAACTTCTCCTTTTTGTGTTCCGTCTCCGCTTCCTGATAATTGGTTATAAACTCCGGTGTGTTCTCCGTCGCCATCACTGGAAATCATGTTAGTTACTCCAAATAAATTGTTAGTTCCTTGATAAATATTAATATTTACTCCTGTTTGCAAGGCGTTGTTATTACTTTGAAGGGTGATGCTGGCGCCTATATGTTCATCGGATGAACTTGTATTTTCGTCCAAATGTTCAAACCCGATAATTTTACCACCGCTTGTTCCCGTCATATAAGCATATAATCCGGTGTGATTCACGTTGCTGGTGTCTTGCATTTTTACGAACAAACCGGTAATATGTGAAGAAGTAATATCAATGGGATAATACGGGTTTTCGTTGCCGATACCCACATTTCCGTGTGTATACATATCATCATTTATATTTGTAGGGTCATTGGTGGTTCCCGCTTTGTAAAAGGTAACCGGTTTGTTGTTTAAATCGCTGTAATCGCCACCGATTTTTTTCCAAGCCGAACCGTCGTAATAATAGTATTTGTTATCGTCTGTTACAAATACCGTTAAACCCGTAGCGGGTGTCTGAATAGCATCGCGTTGGGTGGCATTCATACGAGGAATAAGAATTCCGGAGTCGGAAGATTTTACATCGAGCATAGCCGAAGTATCGGGATTGCTCCCGTCTTTGTTAATCCCTACTTGCGCCTTCATCGGAATAGCGAGAAGTAACAATATAACGAATAATATTGAATATTGCTTGGTTTTCATAGTAGTTTCGGTTTAATAGATTGATAAACTTTGTTTATTCAATCAATAGTTTTTGTATATAAATGTTGTTTTGAATTTTATACTTGACAAAATATAAACCGGGGGTTAAACCTGAAATATCTATATTTTGTTTGTCATCATTATTAACCGTTTTGTTTATCAATATTTTGCCATGTGTATCTGTGATTTGTATCGTATTACCGGTCTTATTTGTAAAAGAAATGTTTAGGTTGTTTTTTGTCGGATTAGGATATATTTTAAAAATATCGTGATGCAAAATATTTTCGAAATTTGCTAAATGACCATAGATTTTTAAGTTTTTCCAATAACCTTTAAAGGTTTTTCCCGATCCGTAATGTGTATTCATCAAAGCGGTTTCGTTATGACGATCCAACTCGGTTGGTATGGTTGTGTCTATCATTTTAACATTATTGACGTAAAACTCGAGCTTTCGGGTAGTTGCTTCATATACTACCGCCAATGAATACCAAGTATTGAGTTGTGCTGTAAATCCCGAGTTGTATTGACCGTAATTATTGCCTGTTTCATAAGTCAGCACTCTGAGTTCATTGTTAAAAATATCTACTGTAAGCCAACGATATGAGTCTCCGATAACGAATATCGGTTTGTTGTTTTCTTCTATTTTGACATCGAGTTTGATAATAAATTTATCTCCTAATAATTCTTGTATGTCATCGGTTTTTATAAGACAATAATTTGTGTTTCCGCTTCCTTGATAAATCCCATTGGAATAAACGGCATTTCCGCTATAAGTTGCGTTATGCGTTGTTGCAGGTTGGTAATTACCTGTTTGTTCATCGGCATTGGTAGCAAACGGATAATCGGCTGCCAATTGCAATCCGGTAGTGTCTTGTCCGAAAACAGATATGACAGCAAACAAGTATATCCAAAAAAAATATATTGAAGATTTCATTTTTGTTAAATTTTTTATTATTGTAAATTAATAGAAAGCGGTCTCAATAAAATGTGATAAGAAACAAAATCACAAAACAACGTCAATTCACTTTTGAGACCGCTCAAACCTATTTTTTATAAACCACAAAACTAAAATCGGATTGTGAAAGGGTACCGTTTAAATTATAAACATATACTCTAAAATAGCCTTGATATTGTTTAACGGTTATAAGAGCCGGATCTACCACTTGCGGATTGGCAACAACTACATAGTTTTCGAGATTGGCATCTTCAAGAGTAATGATGTAGCACATTTCGTTGCTGTCATAGTTTGAAGTATAGCCGGTTGATGATTTTCCGGTAACTTTAAAACCGTTGTGGTCTATATAGCCGTAAACATAGGCTTTCATGTCGGCATCGCCGCTGATTGTGCTTTTTAGTTTTTGCGAAATTTTTACATCGCCTTCAAAATATCCGGCATAAAATTCGTTTCCGGGTGCCGGTGTTCCGGTAGCCGAAGCATATACGGCATAGTGATTGCCGGCGGTAGTAGGGTCAATAGTATTGTAAGAACCGTAGTATCCGGCTCCGGCGTCTCCTTGACCGTTGATGACATTACTGGTACCGTACACGTCGCCTCCGCCGTTACTTTCAATTTCATTGATTAAACCGCTAATGGCATGAGGGTTGCCGGGGAGTGTTATTATTTTTGATTGATAGGCGGTTGCTATGTTTGTTGCATTTTCTATTTCGATATTAATTCCTCTTTTGACAGCATTACCGCCTCCCATCAATTTGACATTTAAGGCTTTATGTTCGCCTTGTCCCAATATTTCGTTTTCTATGCTGAAACTCGTTACATCGGCATCGGTATCACCCGACAAATGATTAAATATCGAAGCATATCGGCTGCCGCCACTGAGGTTACCCGACACATTGATACCGTTTTCTATGCCTTCGGGATTGACGTTGAGACGACCGTCGCTATTGTTTTCGCCGATAGACAAAGTACCCAACGAATACATATCGTCATTGATATTGGTAGGTAAGTCGTGGTTGGTTCCGGTTTTGTAGAACATAACGGGTTTGTTGGTAAGATCGTTGTAATTACCGCTAAAATCGTCGGCTGCATTTTTGTCCCAACCGTTAAAGGCTGCCGAATTGGTATCAACCGCCAAAGGCTGAGCGGTTGTTCCGTTACCGGACAAACTTGCATCAGATACAACGCTTTGAGTTCCCCAGTTGTCGGCACTTGATATATAATCTACCCAATTGACTTGTCCGTTACCGTCTATTTGCATGATTTGTCCGGCTGTTCCTTTGGAAACCGGCATGATATATTTGTCGGAATCGGTGGTTCCTACGGCTACTTTTCCCAAAAAATACCCTGCATATACATCGGTTGCGTTTTTGGTTGCTTTGCCGTAAACGGCGTAGTGTTTTCCGCCGGCATTATCGTCTATTTCGTTATAGGTTCCATATTTGTCACCGTTTCCGGTTCCCGAAAGTAATGAAAAAGAACCGAAATGGGTTCCGATACCCGAACTGCTTATCAGAATCATTGAGCCGTATGAAGTTCCGCTTCCGTTGGGAATACTTACATAGATACCCCTTTTGGTAGCATCGTTGTTTCCTTGCAGATAAATTTCGGAACCAATAATATTTCCGTTTGAACCGGTATTATTACTTAACATTTTAACACCACTGATGTTGCCGCTTGCCGAACCCGAAATTCGATAAAACATACCGATGTGGTCGGCGTGAGTGGCGTCATAATCGATTATGCTGATACTGTTTTCATTGGTTGAAAAAATACTCAATGATGCTGTGGGGTTTTCAATACCGATTCCTACTTTTCCATGGGTATAAATATCATCGTTGATTTGTGTGGGTTGGTTGGTAGTTCCCGCTTTGTAAAAACTAACGGGCTTGTTGGTCAAATCGTTAAAATTGCCGCTAAAATCGTCGGCTGCATTGGTATCCCAACCGTTAAAATTGACGCTATTGCCGTTGCTGATTGCCAGATTGGTTCCTGTTAAAGATAAATTTTGCAATTCGTTAGCTGCATCGTGGTCGGCATCATTAGGGTTTTTGATATAGCCCATGGCGGCAATGTCGCTGTCGGATAGATGCGTGTCGTCGTCGCCATCGGATAAACCTGCGGGCACATTGGTTAGGTCGGTAAAACTACCGCTAAAATCATCCGAAGCGTTTTTGTCCCAACCGTCAAAAGCCGAAGAATTGGTATTTATTGCCAAAGGGTTGGTTGTTGTTCCGTCTCCCGACAAACTATTGTCGCTTTGCACTACTTGACTACCCCATTGATCGCCGGAGCTTCCTGCGGGAAGCGTAACGGTATTTCCATTGCTGATGCTCAGTTGGTTTCCGTTTATTGAAAGTGTTTGTAACTCGTTTGTGGCATCGTGGTCGGCATCATTTACATCATCGCCGTCAGCCAGTCCGGCTGGCACATTGTTTAAATCATTAAAATCGCCGCTAAATGTATTGCCTGCCTTTTCGGCATATTTGGCATAAGGAACAAACTTAAAGGCTGTTGTACCAAAATCGGTAAAGCCGTTGCCTGTATCAATTTGAACATTTAAATAGAAGTTGGAGGCACTCCAGTCAATGGTGTAAAAATCTCCTGAAATCGGTGTGCCTTCACCAACAATAACACTAACAATACCATTTGCGTCGGTAGTAACTGTTTGTGATTCTTCATAAACGGAAGTCGTTCCGTCATAAAGAATATTAAACTTTAATGTAACAGGGTGGTTAATTAAAGCATTACCGTTTTCGGTAATTAAAGCTTTGTAGTTAAATCCGTTGTTTTGAGCCGGGCTCAAACCTATGTTTAAGACAGCAAATAATAATAAGATTAGTTTTTTCATTTTGTTAGATTTTTATTTTGGTTTTTAAGCGGACTGTGTCAAAAGTTATTAGGAGTTATAATTATATTTGTTTTTGACACAATCCGCTTCATTTTATTGGTTATAACTTTTGAATTTTGATTAAAGTTTTTCTTTTATGATTTTTGTCTATTACCACCAATGCATATACAGCTGTTTGCAGATTTTGGATATTGATGGTATAGGTTTTTTCGTCGGATTGATACCGGTTGATTAATTTTCCGTTTAGGTCAAACAAATAAAATTCATATTGTTGCGATTGCGGTAAATCTATATGGATATAGTCGGTTACAGGGTTAGGGTAGATGTTTACGCCGGCTAATTGGGCATAATCTTCAATTCCCAAAGCTCGGATAATATCCGGTCCTATAAATCCTTCGGAAATATGTGTGTTGCCTTGCGTATTTTCTTGCACGGCTACTTCGCCAATGGCATAAGTCAAGGTTGTATTTCCTGCCGTTTGACTACCGCCGGCTGTAGAAATACTGCTTTTTTTGATGTCGATTTGTCCGAAACCGACGGTAAAAGTCAAAATTGCTATAAGGCTGATATATAGTTTCATAATAATTATTTTTTGTTGTTTATAATAAGTGCTTTGAGTTCATCAATTTGTTTTTGCAAATCATTGATTTTGTTTTGCTGGTTTTTGATAATTTCCTGTTGTTCTTGTACGGCTTTTACCAATGGTACTACAAATTCGGAGTAACGAACGCTATACATACCCAATTCGTCATTGGCTTTTTGCACGCCGCTGAAATCGTATCCGGCTTCTTTGGCTGCTTGTTCCACTTCTTGTGCGATAAAACCGGTCATACGGATTTGTTCAATATCATATTTGCTGTCCCATTCGGCTTCTTTTTTGATATTTTTGCCTCTGTTTTTCATTTGATTTTGTTTGTGAATATCCAAATGGTAGGTTACGGGGCGTAAACGGGTTATGAAATCCAAACCGGCTACGTTTTCTTCAATATCTTTTTTGATGCGGCGGTCGCTGTAAGTGCTCCAGCCCACTTGTCCGCCTATCCAAGTTATACTACTGTTTCCTATTTCAACGCGGTTGTCTGCCTCTGCCATTCCACCTGAATTGTATCCTATACAAATAGTATTATCTAAGTTATTGTAAAAATAAGCATCATATCCAATGGCGGTATTATAGTTGCCTGTTCCGTTCATTTTAAGTGCACCGCTTCCGTATGCGGTATTGCATATACCTGAAGTATTGTTGAATAATGAGTGGTATCCGGTACTTGTGTTATAGTTACCACTTTCGTTGTTTAGCATACTTTCGGAACCAATTGCGGTGTTGCATTCGCCGGTTGTATTGCTATACAAAGCCGAATCACCTACGGCTATCAAATTGCTTTTGTCTATGTTGCTATATAAGGCTTTTACGCCTATGGCTACATTTGAATGTCCTGTTGTGTTTGAAGAAAGCGCACTAAACCCGTTGGCAACATTATAGCTACCGGTTGTATTGGTTATTAAAGCATTATATCCTGTAGCCGTGTTACCATTACCGGTTGAGTTGTTGTGCAGGGCTTTATTTCCCAAGGAGGTATTTTTTATACCTTCGGTATTGCGATACAAACTTTGCCAACCCAAAGCGGTGTTATATGAGCCTTTGTTGTTGTAATACATGGCATACGAGCCCACTGCTGTATTGCTAATTGCTTCATTATTGGCAGATGCGCCGTTGCCGTTGTTATACAAAGCATTGCTTCCTATGGCTACCAAATTGTTTTTATTGGTATTGTATGTCAAGGTATTGGCACCTACGCCCACATTATCGGCTCCAACGGTATTGGAAGAGAGCGATTCGGTTCCCAGTGCGGTATTGTTGTATCCGCTGGTGTTGTTATATAGTGCATCTTGTCCGACAGCTATGTTTGAATTATCGGTTCCGTCGTCGTTATCGCCGGCGCCTTGTCCCAAATAAACCGAGTTACTTGTAACATGTGCATCTGACAAATCATCGATTTGTTGAGCACCGTTACCGCTTCCCGAGGGCAAGGTTACCGTGTTACCATTGCTGATACTCAACTGGTTGCCGTTTATTGAAAGGCTTTGCAACTCGTTGGTGGCATCGTGGTCGGCGTCGTTTACATCATCGCCGTCGGACAAGCCGGTTGGTATGTTTAACAAATCGTTGAAGTTGCCGCTAAAAACATTGCCGGCTTCATTGGCATACTTGGCATAAGGAACAAAATTAAAGGCTGAGGTTCCAAAATCAACAAAGCCATTGCCTGTATCAACTTTAACATTTAAATATAAATCGGCAGCACTCCAATCTATGGTTAAAAAGTCACCTGAAATAGGCATGCCTTCTCCGATATTTACACTAACAATACCATGAGAATCGGTAGTAGTGGTTTGTAATTCTTCATAAACGGATACAGATCCGTTAAACAGAATGTTAAACTGTAAAGTAACCGGTTGTTGAATCAAAGGATTCCCGTTTTCGGTTATTAAAGCTTTGTAATTAAATCCGTTGTTGTTTTGAGCAAAACTCAAAACAGCCATGATAATAGCCAACAGTGTGAAGATTTGTTTTTTCATTTTATTATAGTTTTAGGTTAGTAATTTTTTTTATCAGCCGGATAAAACCAAATGGCACTATCCGACATTTGACGACACAAAATTACCGGACAATACTTTTTCAAATTAATTTTATAGGTAAGAAAAAAGTAATATAGACCTGAAACCGATGTAAAAAAAAAGTAATATATTTTTTTTAAACTGCTGACAATGAATAAAATAATAATTATTTCTATAAAATTTAGGTAGTAAAACAGGTAAAAATTTGTAAATTTGTTTTTAAACGGATTAATCCTAATTATTTTATATATGAAACCGGTATTAATTTACTTTTTATTGATAGTAACGACAACCGCAATTGTTACCAGTGCACAAGATACTACCTTACAACGCAAAGATTCATTGCAAACGATATTACATTCGCAAACAGGTGCTGAAAAAGTACGTACTTTGGATCAGTTATTCGATTTTTATTTATCAAACAATATTGATTCGGCTCAATTTATCGTAGAACAGATGTTGAAGTTAAGTGCCCGTCTCAATGACCCTGAATTAAAGGCTTTGTCATTCAAAAACAACGGAATGATTTATATGAACAAATCTCAATATAAAAAAGCCGAACAAGAGATGTTTAAAGCCATTGCACTGGAAAGACAAAATAACCTATCATTGGCTTTGGGAGAGTCGTATCGAATGTTGGCAGGGATATATTTTAACAAAGGCGATTTAAACAATGCGGCAGATTATTTGTCAAAAGCTTTGACTATTTTTCAAAAAGAACAAAATCCCGAAGGAATGATTATGTGCTTAAATAATTTGGGATTATTAAACAAAGGAAACGGAGCTTACAAGAATGCCATTAAAAACTTCAAAAGTGCGTTAAAAATTATTTCCGACAACAAAATGTCATATAACAAAATGACTATATATACCAATATGGGGGTGGCTTTTCGGTATTTAAAAGCTTATGACAGCAGTTATTATTATCAACGTAAAGCACTGGAAGAAAGTTTGAAAAATTTGGATTTGAAAACGGGGATAAGCAATTATCACAATATGGCAAAATTGTTTATGGAGTTACGACAAAAAGATTCGGTTAATTATTATTTGAACAAAGCCATTGATCTGGCACAAAAAAAGTTTCCCGATTATTTATCTGCTCTATTAACCAGCAAAGGCAAATGGTATTATAAAACAGGACAAAATAAAAAAGCCGTTGAAATTTTGAAAAAGGCTTTACAATTGGGTTATAAAAATCACAATATGAATGATAAAGAATACGCTTTGTATTATTTGTATAAAACCCATCTTTCCATGAAAAAATATCCCGAAGCCATCAAATATTTGGAAGACTTGGTTGATGTGCAAGATTCTATCAAGATGAGAGAATCATTGGTAAAAATCACCCGATTGGAAGAAAAATATGAAAATGAAAAAAAACAATTGCAAATCGAACAACTCAAAAAAGTGCAAGCTTTGGACAAACGCATCAAATATTTGTTGGGTTTAATAATTGTAGGCATTTTGTTAATCTTTATTATTATAGTAGTGCAACTTCGCAAAAAACATTTACGCAATCAAGCCGAAAAGGAACGTATCGAAGAAGATTTGCGTTTGAAAACCAAACAACTCACTTCACAAGCTTTGATGATGATGCAAAAAAACACTTTGCTTAACGATATTTTGCAATCACTCTCCGAAATAAAAAATGTAGGAACCTCAACTCAAAAACAAATAAACGAACTCAAACGCAAATTACGCAAAAGTATGCACTCGGAAGAAGATTGGGAATTGTTTAAACAATATTTTGAAATGGTAAATAAAGAATTTTTTAGCAATTTGTTAAAAATAAACAACAAATTAACTTCCTCCGAAATGAAACTTGCCGCTTTAATCAAACTGAAGTTTAATATAAAAGAAGCGGCTACGTTGCTAAATATTTCACCCGACAGCGTTAAATCGGTTCGTTATACCATTAGAAAAAAACTCGGTTTGAAACGACAAGATAACCTGTATGATTTTTTAAACCGCATATAACTGTTTTACAACCGCAACAACTTGTCGTGCAATAAATTGGGTTTTAAATTCACTTCAATATTAATAATCAATTTTTTGCATAATTAATACCAATTAAATTTTTATCTTTGACCCTACAATATTTTATAAAATTTGACGCTATTATACTAAGTTTGAATAATAATACAAAACCGATTGTTATGAAAAAAATAAGCCTCGTTTTATTGGCAATAATAAGTTTGTCGTCATGTGTCAGCAGTAAAAAATATCAAGAACTGGACGATAAATATATCAAGTTGCGAAGCGAAAATGTCGAGCTCAAAGAACAACTTGACACCTTGGCAAACAAATCATTAAAATGTCAAGCCGATTTGGACAATTTGAAAACGCAATATGCCGGCATGAAAACACGATACGAAACCTTAGACAAACTATACAAAGTCAAAGAAAACGCTTACAAAAAATTACAAGCCAGCTATGATGCCCTGTCACAAAGCAGCAGCCAAACACTGGCTTACGAAGCCGAAAAAAACAGAAAGTTGTTGAAAGAACTCGAAAAAAAACAAAAAGAACTGGCTAAGGAACGTGCCGAACTCGATGCCCGTTCGCAAAAAATTAATCAACTTGAAAACCTGTTGCATCAAAAAGATGAAAAATTACAAAACCTTAAAGCATCACTTACCCGTGCTTTAACAGGATTTAAAAATCAAGGCTTAAAAGTCGAAGAACGCAACGGTAAGATATACATATCCATGGAAAACAAACTACTGTTTGACTCGGGTAGTTGGCATATCAAACAAAACGGACGCAATGCCATTAAAACCATTGCCAACATACTGTCGGTTAATCCCGATGTTGAAATTATGATTGAAGGTCATACCGACAATGTACCTTATCACGGCAAAGGTGCTTTGGTCGATAATTGGGACTTGTCGGTCAAACGGGCAACTTCGGTAGTGCGTCAATTGATGAAAAACAAACACATTGACCCCAAACGACTTATACCGGCCGGTCGCAGCAAATATCTTCCCGTAGCCGATAACAGCACCCCGGAAGGACGCGCCAAAAACCGTCGTATCGAAGTAATTTTAACCCCCAAATTAGACGAAATCATGAACTTGTTAAACAACAATTGATTTTTCGCTTATATTTTATGTAAATTACTCCAAAAATAAACCGTAAATGAAAATTACCGTAGTAGGAACCGGATATGTAGGATTGGTCACCGGCACTTGTTTTGCCGAATCAGGTAATCAAGTTGTATGTATCGATATAAACAAAGACAAGGTAAACAAAATGCAAGCCGGACAAATACCCATATACGAACCCGGTTTGGAAACCCTTTTTCATCGCAATATCAAAGCGGATAGACTACATTTTTCGACCGATTTGCAAAAAGGGGTGGAATTTGGCGAAATAATATTTTTGGCACTCCCCACTCCCGAAGATGAAGACGGATCAGCCGATTTGTCTTATGTTATGGACGTAGCGGGTAAAATAGGAGAAATTATTGAAAACAGTCCGAAAAATACCTATAAGATTATTGTAAACAAAAGCACCGTTCCCGTTGGAACCGCCGACAAAGTTACTCAGCTTATAGCCCAAAAAACCCAA
>JAMONO010000104.1 GCA_027065715.1 Flavobacteriales bacterium | reverse complement strand
AAAAAGATTTTGACGTGGTATCTAATCCCGAATTTTTGCGAGAAGGTTTTGCCGTCGATGATTTTATGAAACCCGAAAGGGTTATCATTGGCACCCGAAGCCCCAAAGCACAAGAAAAAATGCGTCTGTTATACGAACCCTTTGTGCGTTCGGGTAACCCCATAATCATAATGGACGAACGTTCGGCTGAAATTACCAAATATGCCGCCAATTCGTTTTTGGCTATGAAAATTACTTTTATGAACGAAATAGCCAATTTTGCCGAAAAAGCCGGCGCCGATGTCGATAAAATCCGTATCGGTATAGGCACCGATTCGCGTATCGGTAAACGTTTTTTGTTTCCCGGAATTGGCTATGGAGGCTCGTGTTTTCCCAAAGACGTCAAAGCCCTGTATAAAACCGGAAAAGATTTTGGACACGATTTTAAAATACTGCAAGCGGTTATGGAAATCAACAACCGGCAAAAGAAAATTTTGGTGCCCAAAATAGAAAGTTTTTTTGACGGAAACCTGCAAAACAAACAACTGGCAGTGTGGGGACTGTCTTTTAAACCCGAAACCGACGATATACGCGAAGCACCCGCACTGTATATGATTGATGAACTGTTGCAAAAAGGTGCCCAAATCAAAGTTTTTGACCCCGAAGCCATGACACATGTGCAACGCAAATACGGTAACAAATTGCAATATGCCGGTTCAATGTATGAGGCACTGCAAGATGCCGATGCCTTGATAATCAGCACCGAGTGGAACATGTTTAGAACACCCGATTTTGACCGAATAAAACAACTGCTCAAAACACCGGTTATTTTTGACGGTCGAAACTTATACCGCCCCGAAAGAATGCGTGATAAAGGATTTAACTATTTTTCAATAGGTCGTCAAAAAGTAACCATACCCCGCAAACTATGGAAAGAATTTTAATAACCGGCGCAGCCGGATTTTTAGGCTCTCATTTGGCAGACAAATTCTTGGCGGAAGGATTTGAAGTTATTGGTATGGACAATTTTATTACCGGTTCGACCAAAAACATCGAACACCTTTTATCGCACCCGCACTTTCAATTTATCGAACACGATGTAACCGGATTTATACAAATAGACGGCAAACTCGATTATATTTTGCACTTTGCTTCGCCGGCAAGCCCAATCGACTATTTGCGTATTCCCATACAAACACTCAAAGTAGGTTCGTTAGGCACACACAATGTTTTGGGATTGGCACGGGTCAAAAAAGCCCGTGTTTTGGTTGCCTCCACATCCGAAGTTTACGGAGACCCGCTGGTACACCCACAAACCGAAGAATATTACGGCAATGTAAACCCCATTGGTCCGCGAGGAGTTTATGACGAAGCCAAACGCTTTCAAGAAGCCATGACCATGGCATATCACAATTTTCACGGTATCGAAACCCGTATCGTCCGTATATTTAACACCTACGGACCACGCATGCGTCTTAACGACGGAAGAGTAATACCGGCTTTTATGGGACAAGTATTGCGAGGCGAAAACCTTACCGTTTTTGGCGACGGTTCCCAGACCCGTTCTTTTTGCTATATCGATGACCAAGTGGAAGGTATTTTTAAATTGCTCTTTTCCGATTACCACTTACCGGTCAATATAGGAAATCCCGAAGAAATATCTATTCTCGATTTTGCCAAAGAAATCATCGATTTGACCGGAGGCAAATCCAAAATCGTTTTTAAAGAACTTCCCGTAAACGATCCCATGCAACGTTGTCCCGATATCAGCAAAGCAAAAAAATTATTAAATTGGGAGCCCAAAGTGGACAGAAAAACCGGAATGAAGAAAACCTTTGAATATTTTAAACAATTTTCAACCGAAGAACTTCGTCAAACCCAATACAAAGACTTTAAAAAATACATTAAATAAAAGATGCTCAGAAAAACTTCACATAGATATTCGTTTTTAATCTTACCGGGTATTTACCTGTTAGATACCATTTTAATTATATTATTTGTTCGTCAATTTCGTTTTGAAAACGAATACATACACTTTGCAAGTTTAATTTTTTTGTGGTTTTTTATCAGTTATTTCACCAAGTTTTACGAAGTTTATCGCAATACCAAACCTGCCGAAATTATCAGCAAAACCATCAAACAAGTCATTATTTTTGACCTTTCGACAGTTACTTTTTTTCATTTTTTATCTATTCAGTTTCCGCACCGAACTTTTTTAAAGTATCTTATTTTGCTCAATTTTTCTCTTTTGCTTTTTAAACTTTTTATTTATGTATTATTAAAATTTTACAGGGCAAGAGGCGGAAACATACGAAATTTTGTCATAGTAGGATACAACGACGAAACCCAAAAACTAAAACAAATATTAGAAGCCCGCAAAGATTACGGGTATCATTTTTATACCTTTTTCGGTAAAGGAAACGACCCCGATATCGAAGGTGACTATCAAAAACTAAAGCCTTATTTGGAAAAATACGCCATTGATGTTATTTTTTGCTCTCTAAAAGAATGTAGCGATACCCAAATTAAAGAAATAGTAAATTATGCCGACGATCATTTTATCAATGTTAAATTTATTCCCGACAATAAAGAAATTTTGAGCAAAAGTTTAAAAATAGACTATTTTGACTATTTTCCGGTACTGTCCATGAGCAAATCACCTTTGGATAAACCCGCCAACCAGCTTATAAAAAGAACTTTTGATCTGGTTTTTTCGTTAATTGTTATCCTTGGTATTTTGTCTTGGCTGGTGCCGATTTTAGGATTATTGATTAAACTCGAATCAAAAGGACCTGTTTTTTTCAAACAAAAACGAAACGGTATCAACTACGAACCTTTTTATTGTTACAAGTTTCGTTCAATGTATCCCAACAACTTAGCCGACTCGATGCAAGTGCGCAAAGGAGATGACCGAATAACCGGTATAGGCAAGTTGTTGCGTCAAACCAGTATTGACGAATTACCCCAGTTTATCAATGTTTTTAAAGGCGAAATGTCTGTTGTAGGACCCCGACCGCACATGGTCAAAGAAAACGAACGTTTTTTGAAACGAATAGATAAGTTTATGGGACGACATTATGTCAAACCCGGTATTACCGGATTGGCACAAGTCAAAGGTTTTAGAGGTGAAGTGCGAACAGACGAAGACATTATTAATCGCGTAAAATACGATTTGTTTTATATCGAAAACTGGTCGCTTTGGCTCGACATCAAAATAGTTTTGTTTACGGTTTTCAATATCATTAAAGGTGACGATAAAGCTTATTAATCCATGTCAAAAGCCCTAGTAATTATACCAACTTATAACGAAAAAGAAAATATAGGCGAAATAGTGCCTTTTGTATTTAACCTTAATGCCGGTTTTGATGTATTGGTTGTCGATGACAATTCGCCCGACGGAACGGCACAAATCGTTCAAAATTTACAAAACGATTATCCCGATAAACTTTTCTTGTTGCAAAGAACCGCAAAAGAAGGATTGGGCAAAGCCTATATTGCCGGATTTAACTGGGCTTTAAAGCACCATTACGATTATATTTTTGAAATGGACGCCGATTTTTCGCACCCACCCGAAGACTTGATAAAACTCTTAAAAGTATTGCAAAATGACGAAGCCGATATTAGTGTCGGTTCACGTTATCTGAAAGGACGTATCAATGTAGTCAATTGGGATTTGAAAAGAATATTACTGTCTTACTTCGCTTCAATGTATGTGCGGTTGATAACGGGTATTCCGGTCAATGATACTACTGCCGGATTTGTAGGATATAAAAAAAAGGTATTGCAAAATTTCGATTTTAACAAAATTGAATTCGTAGGATATGCTTTTCAAATAGAAATGAAATATAAAGCTTGGAAAAAGGGTTTTCGCATAAAAGAAGTCCCCATTATTTTTACCGACCGTATCAAAGGCAAATCAAAAATGAACGGGAGTATCATCACGGAAGCCGTTTGGGGCGTGTTGAAAATGCGTTTTAAAAAAATAGCTTAAACAATGAAAAAACCATACCTTTTGTTGCTTTTATCATTATTGATACAATGTAAACCCGAACGTCCCGAAGGTGTTTTGGACGAAAAAACCTATCAATCGGTTTTAAAAGAAATTATATTAGTCAATCAACTCAAACAAACCAACGAAATAAAAGACAAAAAAGCCCCCGATTACTTGGCTTTGGTTTATAAAAAATACCGCATTGACAGTTTGCAACTGAAAAAAACCACCGATTATTACAGTGAACACCCCGAAATATTGGTTCGAATTTATCAAAAACTGGAAGCCGAATTTAAATCGGTTTCCGACAGTTTGGAACCTTTAAAAAAACAAGAAAAAATCAAAACAGACCAAATAAAACTCCTCAAAAAAAAGGTCGATTTGAAAAACCTAAAAAAATAAAATTTTGCCAATACAAACCGTGTTTTTTCGTCATTTAGACAAAATTGTCAAAGTCTCGACTTAATTTTTTTCTTTATGTTTGTGTAAAATTTCAAATGAAAGTATCTTTATTTTTCTTTTGAAAATCAAAATTGATTGTATGGAAGCGATTTGGTATGGTATTATGGCGATATTGTTGGGTACTTATGTTTTGCTCGACGGATACGACTTAGGCGCCGGTATGGCATATTTGTTTTTTGCCGACACCGACGAAGAAAAACAAAAGGTATTGAAAAGCATACGTTCCATTTGGGACGCAAACGAAGTTTGGCTAATTGCTTTTGTCGGTATAGCATGGGTGGTTTTTCCGCGTTATGCACAAATATTATTCGACAATTTTGGAGGTTATATTATGCTTTTCTTTTTGTTTTTGTTGCTTAAAACCATTACTTTTAATTTAATGTTGGTCTTTGACCAAAAAGTCGAACTCAAAAAATGGCTGGGTTATTTGTTCGGTTTTATCAATATGATGTTAATCGTATTTATCAGTCTGATTTTTGCCAATATTTTGCGAGGCATATACGTTTCTCAACCCGGAACCCACTTGCGTTTTGTCAGTCAAATGTTTTCACCTTTTACCGCCAAAGTCGGTTTATTCGATTGGTTTTCGTTGTTGAGTATGTCCGTTATTTTTATAGCCGTAAGCATACACGGATTGGGCTGGATTATTTTAAAAAACAAAGGAGCTTTTAATCGCAAACTAAAAAAAACGATTCAACGTTTGGCTTTCGTTGAATTGATTTTAATCGGTTTGTTTTTAGTAGCTTGGTATTTTTTGCATCCCGATATTTATCACAACTATTGGTCTTATCCGTTTTTGTTTGTCTTGCCGGTATTGGCTTTTATCAGTTTGTTCGGTCTTATGGGTATTCGCACTTATCAAGGTGAAAACAAAGCTTCTATTTTATCAACCAATTTTATTATATTTTCGTGGTTGAGTATTATGGCTGCCATTTATCCGAATTTTATTTTGAGTTTAGACCAATCAACTCTCGATATTTTTACAGGTGGATTTGACAATCCGGAACGTTTTTTTATCAAATGGTGGATTTTGGCTATCGGTTTACTCCTGTTGAGTTATTCAATAGTAGTGCATAAATACATGAAAGGTGAAGATCGTCAATGAGTTTTTAAGCGATTTTTAAGACCAACAAAAAAATAAATTCGTATTTTTACTTCAAAACTAATTAACCGAAAGTATGCTATTATGAAAAAAACAATTTTTATAGCCCTTAGCTTTCAAGTTTGGTTAAGTTGGGGACAAGCCGCTTGGACGGTTCCCAAACAAGCCGAATTGATGCAAAATCCACTGACAGCCAACCAAGAAACAATAGATAAAGGTGCCAAAATATACCAATCGCTTTGTGCAAGTTGTCACGGAAAAACAGGCAAAGGCGATGTAGTAGCCATGCAATCGTTAAATCCTAAACCTACCAATTTTCATACCGAGGCTTTTCAACAACAAACCGACGGAACAATTTATTGGAAACTGTCGGAAGGTCGCGGTATGATGGCAAGTTACAAAAACATGCTTTCGGAAGAAGAACGCTGGGCGGTTGTTCATTATTTACGAACTTTTAAAACCGATAAGCAAACCAATCAAGTATCGACAAACCAAACAGTAACATCTTCAAAAACAATTCAATCCGAAAAAACAGATGCTTTTCCGTTTACCACACTGATCAATGCCAAAACCACCCGTATCATGCCGACACACGGTTTCGGACTGACCATACAACACCGTTTCGGAGCTACCAAGTTTGACGAAGGTTTTATCAAAAATTTTATGGGCTTGGACTTAGCTGCCAACATGCGTTTTGCTTTTGAAATACCAATTAATAACAAACTGATGTTTGAAATAGGACGCACCCGTTACGGCAAATTTTACGATTTGGGAGCAAAATACCTGTTGTTGCAACAAACCGGCGATAATCAAACACCTTTTAGTCTCGCACTTTATGAAAATATAGCCGTTACTACCGAAAACGCTCCTCAATATTCGGAGCAAGCTACCTTTGAAAACGGTACAAAATTCGAATACAAATTTTACCACCGATTGTATTACGATACACAAATTATTATTTCTCGTAAATTTTCGAATAAATTTTCGGCACAAATAGCCGGCGAAATTATTTGGCGAAACTTAATTCCTTATCGTATCAAACCCAAAGAAGAATCGTATGTTATAGCCGTTCCGGTAAGCATGCGATACAAAACAGGTATGCGGTCGGCAGTCAGTTTGGAAATCATGCCCAATACCCACCATCAAACCATGCCCGTTTCTTTGGGATACGAAGTTGCCAGCAGTGGTAACCACGTGTTTCAAATAACCATTACCAATTCCGACCGTATTTTGTTACAAAACATATTTACGCAACCTACTTTAAAATACGGAAAAGAAGGTTTTATGCTCGGATTTAATTTAACCCGTTATTTTTAAAACCCAACATTATGAAGAAGCTATTTTTATTATTGACAGGACTTTTGGTAATAAGTATTTTACAATCGTGTTACAAAGATATCGGACCTGTTGAACCAGAGGGTGAGGTGCCCGATAACGGAATTAGTTTTGGACGAGACATACAACCGATTTTTGACCAAAATTGCATCAATTGTCACCCTAGTTCGGGTAATTTGGACTTACGTGCCGGCAATGCTTATAATAATTTGGTCAATGTAGATGCATCGGGATATTCGGGGAAATTGGTTGTACCGAATGACCCCGACAATTCCATTCTGTATAAAAAAATAGACGGCTCCAATGCTTATGGCAGCAATATGCCTTTGGGTGGCAGTCTTTCGGCAACTCAAATTAACATGATAAAACAATGGATAACCGAAGGCGCTCAAAATAATTAATTATTATAATATATTGAAAATCAAACAATTGAAAATTACTAAGAAAAAAAACGAATTACATTTTTTCCAAAACCTTTACGGCTTCATTTACATACGGGTCGGTTTTTAAAGCCTTTATCCATTTTTTTCGTTTGGCGGCAAAAACGGTATCTTTTTCACGTCCTTGCAAATCGACAGTGAGTGATTTGATGTCAAAATCCGATTTAAATTGCGTTAAACTGTCAAAACGTTTTGAAATTTTTTCCGATTTTTTAATGTCTTTGACATATTCGTCCCATTTGAGATAAATAATACTGTCTTTTTTGTTTTCTGCCAACCAGCGAGCTTTTTCTTTGATATGTTTAAAAATTTCGGTTTGGTCGATACGTTTTTGTTCTTCGTTTACAATAGTTTTTTTGTTGGGGATATTAAATGTTTTGTAACGGGCTCGTTCTATTTGATCCCAAGTTAGTGCCGTAGGTTCGTTTTCTTCGCGAACATCTAAAAACATATAAGTATCGGGCAATAAAATATCGGGTGTAACACCTTTGCGTTGGGTCGAACCTCCATTGATACGATAAAATTTTTTGGTTGTCCATTTAAGTGCTCCCAAATCACCGTATTTATTTCCTTCGACACGAGTAAGTTCTATTAAATTTTGAACGGTTCCTTTTCCATAAGATTTACCACCGATAATAATAGCACGGTTGTAGTCTTGCAAAGCCGCTGCCAAAATTTCGGAAGCCGAAGCCGACAATTCATTTATCAATACAACAAGATTTCCGTCATAAACAATTTTTTTATCATTGTCTTTGAGCACATCGACCTCACCTTTTTTGTCTCGCACTTGCACTACCGGACCTTTATTGATAAAATAGCCGGCAATATCGATAACCGTTGAAAGCGAACCGCCCCCATTGTTGCGTAAATCGAGTACAATACCATTGACATTTTCGGCTTTTAGTTTTTCAAGTTCTTTTTTGATGTCCGATGCTGCCGAACGTTGACTACGTTCATTAAAATTGATATAAAATTTGGGCAAATATATGTATCCGTAAACTTTTCCTTTATCATTGATTAATAAAGATTTGGCAAAAGTATCTTCCAATTCTACGCGGTCGCGGGTAATAGGTATGGTTTCAATACTGCCATCAACTCTTTTAACGATGAGTTTAACAACCGTTCCCTTGGGACCTTTGATTAATTTAACGACTTTGGACAATCTCATGCCCATTATATCTACGGGTTCATCGTCGCCTTGAGCCACTTTTTGAATCAGATCACCCACTTTGAGTTTTCCGTCTTTCCAAGCCGGTCCGCCGGCTATAACTTCGACAATTTTGACATAGTCACCTTCTTTTTGCAAACGAGCGCCAATACCTTCAAAAGAACCGGACATACTGGTATCAAAACGTTCTTTGCCTTGCGGACTAAAGTAGTTGGTATGCGGGTCGTTTTGCATGGTTATGGCATTCATAAACATGGCAAAATATTCACTTTCTTCCATGTCTTTGAGCATATCGGTAAATTGTTTGATGGTTTTTCGGGTAGCTTCCAAGGCTTCTTTTTCCAATTCTTTGCGTGTTTTTGGCACATAAGTCGAGTCGGTTTTTTGTTTTTGTTCCTGTTCTTTTATTTTGTCATACAGCCTTGATAAAGTGTTGAATTTTAAATATTTACGCCACCGTTCTTTGAGTTCTTTTTTGGTTTGAGCCGCCGGAATGTTTTTGTAATTGATAAAAAGTGTCTCGGGTTTGTCAAAATTAAAACCTTTATCCAAAATTTCATTTATATAAGGCAAAACTTCATTTTGACGTTGTTGCAACAATTCGTAGGCTTTTTTGTAAAAATCCAATTGATTGTTGAGGATCTCATCGTCTATTTGTGTTTTATAAAACGACAAAGTGTCTATATCGGCTTGCAACAAATAACGTTTGGAAGGGTCAATATCTTCGATAAATTGTTTAAAAACTTTTTTTGAAAAATCATCGTTTAAGACTTGGGGTTGATAATGTGCATAGTTGATAACTTTGGTTACGCCGTTAATAATAGCCGTTTCTTTGTCTTGGGCTATTTGTTGTTGTCTAAATCCCCAAAAAAAACCTGCTGCCAATAGCATCAACAGGATAGCTTTGTAATTCCTTTTCATAAAAATTAATATTTTATTCATTCAAAATTTGTTTGTGAAAAAATTATGCCACAAAAATATTTGGCAAAGTTAATATTTTATTAAACGTGGTTTTATAAAAAATAATATATGATACCAAAACGCATATCTTTCATTTCAAATTGATTGTTTTGAACTTTGACGTCGTTTTTAATGATGTTGGACAATCCGTAGTAGTAATTAAAATTCCAAGTGCCGTAACCGGCTGAAATACTGATACCCCACTGCCAAGTATTGATGATTTTGATATTTTTATAGCTGACATCTACCTGTTTGGTTACATATTCCGATGAAGTTCCGTAAACATAAGCGGTGGTAATACCGGCATACAGTCGCCAAAATTTATATTTTTCGGCTGTACTGCCGCGCAGGCGTATTTCAAAAGGTATTTCCAGTTTGTTCAAAGTAAACGAATTGCTTCGAAAACTGTCATCGTCGGTCAAAATTTTAAACAAAACGGCACCGGTTTCTTCGTCAATACTTACTCTTAAATTTTGGTAATAATTGTCCCAAGCCAAACCCAAGCCCAGCCCTAATCCGATGTTGCGTTGTTCGTTAAACGGAATATCGCGTATATAACCCAATTTTACCGAATTGGAAAATCCGTTTTGAGTTAAAGGTTCGGGCAAATTTCGTAAGGCTACATACGAAATTCCGAAATAAAATTGATCTTCTAAATATTTGGGGTCCGGCTTGTATAAAGAATCTACCGGAACATTTGATTGAGCCGAAAACTTTATACCGGTCAATAACAATACAATTAACCAAAAGTGCTTCATGTGAGTGTTGAATTAAAAGGTAAATTTAAACAAAAATAAATATTTCCGTTGATTATCGAAACAAAATGTTTTGTTCAAATGTTTATACTGTGCCACCAAGCCAACCAAAAGGGCATGGCTATCAAACAAATAAGGTAAGAAACCAGCATGGTTTCGGCGACTTTTTGTCTGTTTCCTCCATAAGCGCTTACTTGCAATATCAATCCTGTTGCCGGTGCGGCGGAAGCTTGTATGATCAAGAAATCGGATAATAACGGATATTTTTTTTCCAAATGGAGATAACTCAAAATAGCTACAATACTCAGTGGAAGTAATAAATATTTTACAAGCAATACTTTGGTAATATCAATCATTGAATTGAGTTTTTTCAACGAAATACTACCCAATGTGGCACCCAAAACAAAAGTTGCTACCGGAACTGCCGCTTTGCCTAGAAAATCAAAAGATTGCACAAGGGTTTCGGGAAAAATATGTTGTAAACCGGACAATACCAATAGCAACGAAAAAATATTGGCGGCTGCCGGCGGAGTAATGATCTGTTCCAATCGACGAGGTTTATCGTGATGATAGGTGTTGGTAATCAGCTGTTTGCCAATTGTCCAAAGCAGGGGGTTGTAACCTAAAATAAACAAGAAAGTCAATATGGCAAATTCGTTAAACCGTTCGGGATAAACAACTTGTGCAACCGGCAAAACCAAATAACCCGCATTTTGCATGGAAGCCAAAGCCAGCATATCTTTTTTAGATGAATAATTGTTGAAAAATATACCCGAAGCCAATAACAATCCCCACAAACTCATACTTATTCCCAAAACAGGCAACAGCCACCAATAAGAAAGGTTTCGGGGCGTAAAGTGCAACAAAGTATTGCTCAAAACCAAAGAGGGCAGTAAAACGATAACGGTTATTTTTGATAGTGCATCAACTTGTGTGGAAGTAATGATATTTTTTCTAACCAATAAACCGGCTAACAGAATAATGAAAAAGATACGAAGTAGTGCTTCAAATACATGTAGAAATCCCGACAAAAAAATAGCATTCATTTCAAAAAGAATTTTTACCAAAGGTAATAGTCATAATTCATAAAAAATATGTGTTTGGTTAGTTTTGAACTTTATAAAGTTCCGAACTCGTAACCTTTTAATTTTAAATTATATAAAATTTTGGGCAAAATAGCTTTTAGGTTTTTTTGGGCTTGTTTGCTATCGTGAAAGAGCAAAATATCACCGGCTTTGGTTTTTTTGCTGACAGACCAAATGGTGTTTTCAACATTTAAATCGGGAGAAAAATCGCCGGACATATTGGTCCATAACACAATTTTATAATCCAATTTTTTTAATGCCTCATATTGCATAAAGGTTATGTGTCCGTAAGGTGGACGAAAAAGTTTCTTGTTGCGGGTAAAATTTTGAATAAATGTTTCGGTTCTTTCAACATCTTCGACAAATTCGCGAGTTGTTAAATACCACCCATCCCGATGAAAATACGAATGGTTGGCTATAACATGACCGTGTTCCAATATTTTGTTAATGGTTTTTTTGTACCTTCTAATTCTGTCTCCTATACAAAAAAAAGTAGCTCCTGCATCAAATTCATCAAGTAAGTCAAGCACCCATTCGGTAATTCCGGGAGTTGGTCCATCATCAAAAGTCAAATATACCGTATGGGGTATTACGGTTTTGGTAAACATTACCGTTGGGAAGGCTTTTTGTAAAAAATACGGAAATTTCATCGGATATATATTCATTTTTGACTTTGTTTTTTTAAAAATTGTTCACAAATATTAGAAATGGAAGCTTCGAAAGGAATAAAGTGAAAATCAAATTTTTTTATAAATTTATCGGAACTGTAAACAGAACGGTTATACAAAGTATGCACGATATTTTTATTTACAGGCAGCTTGAAAAAATTTGGTATCAATAAATTGAAACGCCATATTGTTTCGGCTATTGCTTTGGGAAATTTATATTGTGGTGGACGGACATTAAATTGATGTGCTATTTGAGTTAATAGATTTTTAAAAGTTAAATTATAAGCCGATATTATAAAAGAATCATTAATCGGACTATTTTCCATTAACAAATACATTGCTTTAACAACATCCCATACATCTACAAATCCGGTGCTTCCATCGGTATAGAATTTCATACCTTGATAAACATTCGAAAATATCTTGCCGGTTCCTTCATGCCAAAAACCACTTCCCAAAATTACCGAAGGATTTATAATTACAACCGGAAGGCCTTCTTGTGAAGCCCGCCAAACTTCCATTTCACTTAAATATTTGGTTACGGCATATTCACTGTGATTTTCTTTCCAATTCCAATGTGTTTTTTCGGTAATCGGTTGTTCATATCCTCCCAGTGCCGCAATGGAACTTACATGTATAAATTTTTGAATATTGTGTTCCAAAGCCAAATTGACCATATTGGCAGTTCCGACAACATTGGTTTGATGTAAAATCTCTTTATCGGACGATTTAAATGAAACTTTGGCAGCTGTATGATATATTTTCGACACTCCTTCAAAAACCGATTCTAATGAAGTTATATCTGTGATGTCTGCTTGTATCCATTCGATCAAATCAGACAATTGCCCGGGATTGTAACTATATGTTTGAAAAAGATTTATGGTTTTTTGCAGGCTTTTTTCATTGCGATAAATAGCTCTTACCCTGATACCTTTTCGGGTTAAAAACAGCAATAAATGTGCACCTAACAATCCGGTTCCTCCTGTAACTAAAATCATAAAATGAAATTTAGACTATAAAATGTAAAGTAACGCAAAAAAAAAATTGAAAAAAAATATTTTTTGTTTTGCACAATAAAAAAAAGTTTCTATATTTGCACTCGCAAAACAACCCAATAAGGTATTATTGTTTTTTTTGAATATATTTTTTAGCCTTATTTGGTTTAAAAACGTTCATTCATTTATTAAAATATTTTGGTCCGGTAGTTCAGTTGGTTAGAATACATGCCTGTCATCCCCAACGGTGTTGGGGACGAGTTCG
>JAMONO010000103.1 GCA_027065715.1 Flavobacteriales bacterium | reverse complement strand
GACGTGGTATGTGGAAAGTCAATGTAAGCAATCCGCATAGCCTTGCCTTTGATGATGATGAAAAACCTTATGTATATCCTAATCCGGTTAGCAATGGCAATATATTTATTAAGACAAATGAAACCTATTTGAAATATAAATTATTCAACGTTGTAGGAGGTGTGGTTTTACAAGGAGACATTAAACAAACCGAAACACGTCTGAATGTTTCGGGTTTGGCACCGGGTTTGTATATGATAAAAATAGAAAACAATACTCAATCAATGACACAAAAATTGATTGTAAAATAAAATTAGTATGATGAAATCGAAATTTAATTTTATATTAGTGTTTTTGGCAATTGTATCTTGCCAATCTGATATAGGTAAAATATCAAATGCCACAAAATCGGTCGTTTTTCCCGGTGTGCCACAAGCCAAGCAATTCGTTCTATATCAAGCCGAAGTAGAACTATTTAAACCTGTCAATATAGTGTCGGTTAGTGTAAAAAACGACCAAAAAGAAGTTGTGTTTGACGAATTTTCATTAATCCAAATTCCGGATGGTAAAATAATGAATTCAAAAAACGACATTCCCAAAGGTAAATATCACTTTGAAGCCCGTTTGTATGATATGACAAATTTTGAAAAGTCATCAGACGAATTGATTATTCAAATGGACAGTAACGGCAATAACAAAACATTTAAGATAAAAGTAACCGATACACCACCGATTATGAGAAAATAATTTGTTGGATAAATTAAATAATAAAGTGTGTGAAACTTACATGTTTCATGCACTTTTTTTATGTACAAAATTACAAAACGTTTCATGTCGGTATAACTAATATGCAAATATAAAAAAAGCCCCGCAGCAAAGCTGCGGGGCTTTTTTTTAATATAATTTTAAGGTTTTAATTGTTCGCCTTCTTCATTAAAATATTTGTATTCCAAATATTTATACGAATCGCGAGGTTGCACTTTAATATTTGCTCTGTAACGCCACATCCATTTACGTCTGATATTCCACAATCCTTTGGTTAAATAGGCAGCAATAAAAGGATGCAAATGTAAACTAAATTTTTTGTGCCCTTTATCAACCAATCGTTTTACATCTTCTTCTATACGGGACAATAAAGTAATAGGTGCGTCGGTTTCTCCTTTGTGAATCAAACTCGGATTTTTTTCCGTAGTATTGATATTGCGTTCGGGACGAAAACGCTGACGGGTTATTTGCATCAATCCGAAACGAGACAAAGGCAAAATTTTGTGTTTGGCTCTATCGTCTTCCATTTCGGCTTTCATGTGTTCGTAAACTTTTTTACGATTTTCGGGGTCTTTCATGTCGATAAAATCCACTACAATTATTCCGCCCATATCTCGCAATCGCAATTGACGGGCAATTTCGGTGGCAGCCCGCAGGTTTACTTGCAACGAATTTTCTTCTTGCGACTGCGTTTTGACCGACGAGTTACCACTGTTTACATCAATAACATGCATGGCTTCTGTATGTTCAATGATCAAATAAGCCCCTTTGTCCATCATAACTGTTTTGCCAAAAGACGATTTGATTTGTCGTTCGATACCGTATTTTTCAAAAATAGGTGTCGATGATTCGTGCAATTTTACAATGGATTCTTTATCGGGTGCTATATCCCGTATAAAATCCAGTATCTCGAGAAAAAGTAATTCGTCATCTACCACAATTTTGGTAAAAGATTCATTTAAAATATCTCGGAGCATGGTAGTTACGCGGTTTACTTCACCTAACACTCGTTGAGGCGGGTGTGCGTTTTGAATTTTTTGAGACAGTGCATTCCACTTGGATATCAAGTTTTGCAAGTCTTTGTCTAAATCCGCTACTTTTTTTTCGTTGGCAGCTGTTCGTATAATCACTCCGAAATTGGCGGGTTTGATACTTTGCACCAATCTTTTTAAGCGATCTCGTTCGGCTTCATCACTGATTTTTTGTGATACGGAAACTTTGTTATAAAAAGGGACTAAAATCAGGTAACGTCCGGCTAATGACAATTCGGAAGTAAGCCGGGGTCCTTTGGACGAAATAGGTTCTTTTAATATTTGCACCAAAACATGTTGTTTGGCTTTTAATACGTCTTTGATATTGCCTGATTTGTCAATATCGGGTTCATTGTCAAAATTTTTTAAAGAATAATCTTTTAATTTTCCCGACACAATTCGTTTGGTATATTTAATGAGCGATTTAATTTGCGGACCTAAATCGTGGTAGTGCAAAAATCCGTCTTTTTGGGCACCTACATTAACAAAAGCGGCATTTAAGCCCGGTATAACTTTGTTTACTTTGCCCATATATACATCGCCGACATTAAATTTGTTTGCCGTTTCTTCTTTATGAAGTTCAGTGAGTTTGCCGTTTTTTAACAACGCAAAATCAATAGCGGAAGGACTTGATCGAATAATTAATTCTGTATCCATTCCTTCAATTTTTGGGGTAGATTTACAATTTTGTGAGCCGTAATAATTTCGGTAAACAATTGTATTTCTACGGGTTAGTATGTCAATGAACGATTATAACGATTACAATCGCATTTTGTTTAAAAGAAAAAGTAGGCTAACCTACTTTTTCTTTTTGTGTCTATTTGCTCTACTTCTTTTTTTACGTTTGTGAGTAGCAATTTTTTTTCTTTTTCTTTTTTTTCCGCTTGGCATAATTCTTAAGGTTTTACGTTTTCTTTTACTTGATTTACAAAGGTTTTACTGGGTTTGAAAGCCGGTATATAGTGAGCCGGTATTTTGATAGAAGTATTTTTTGAAATGTTTCTACCTATTTTTTCGGCTCTATACTTATTGATAAAGCTTCCAAAACCTCTTAAATAAACATTTTCTCCGGATGATAAACTGTCTTTTACTTCATCCATAAAGTGCTCAACAACTACCAAGACATCTCTTTTATCCAGTCCTGTTTTGTCAGCAATCTTAGTTACAATTTCAGCTTTTGTCATATCTATAATGATTTTATAATTTCTTTAAAATGCGTGCAAATATAATACATATTATTGAATTGTAAAATACTGAGATACATTTTTTTATCAATTTTTTTTGAGGCAAAATGTTTAAGTTTTAGGTTTTTAGCCTTTTTTACAGTCGTTTTTATCCGGCTACGGCATTGGGATTATAACATTGAAACGGTACTTCTTTTTCGTTAAAAATGATGCCGTAGTCTTCCAACTCTTTCAAAATCGGTTCGTAAACATCGGCATGAATGGGTAGTTGAACGCCGGGGGTATTGATTTCGCCTTTTAGTATTTTAAGGGCGGCTATTGCCACGGGCAAACCTACGGTTTTGGCCATGGCGGTATAAGTTTGGTCGGTTCCTTTTACTACCAATTGCGAATCGATTTGTCGGTTTTTGTCTCCCAACCGGTAACCGAATTTGTGATACATTACAATCATGTCTTTATCATCGGGTTTTAGGGTCCATTTATCTTCCAATATTTTTTGCAAAATTTGGGCAGGTGTGGCATCTTTTAAACCGATGGGGGCTTGTCCGTCAAACAAATCGAGTTCTTCGAGTTTGAGCCACAGTTCATCATCTTGGTCAATTTTTAAGTATTGACGCAACTTGAGTTCGACACTGTCATTGGGACTAAATGGCAAAAATGCATTGACAAAATCGCGTTTGGTCATTTTTTCGCTTCCTTCCATAACATAAGTATCATCGGTCATACCAAGTTGTACAAAGACATTCCAAGCCCGCGAAAAACCGACCCGTCTGATGGTGCCGCGATATAGGGTGCTAACATCTTCCAAACCATAAATTTTTTGATATTTTAGTGAATCGCGGTTGGGGTATCCTTCAAACCGTCCATAACCGTCTATTTCTAAAAATTCGGTTCGTCTAAAAAGTTTTTGATACGGAATATATTTGAATTTGCCTGCATGCAAGAACTTGGCAACTCCACCTTGACCGGCTACCACTACATTGCGCGGATTCCAGGTAAATTTATAGTGCCAAAGATTATCGTCGCTTTCGGGTGCTACCAGTCCGCCGGTAAATGATTCGAACAAAATCATTTTGCCTCCTTGATTTTTGATATGGTCAATCACTCGCATGGCACTCATGTGGTCGATTCCCGGGTCAAGACCTATTTCGTTCATAAACACCAGTTTTTTGGCCTTTACTTGTTGGTCCAAAGCTTTGAGTTCGTTACTGATATAGGAAGCGGTAACCATGTGTTTGCCGTATTTTAAGGCATCGAGGGCTACTTGCATGTGAAAACGAGCCGGCAACATGGATATAACCAAATCGGTTTTTTGAACCAATTCGCCTCGTATCAAATCGTCAAAAATATCTAGGTTTCGGAGTTGAAATTGCGGGTGATTTCCGACAATTTTACGAGCCAAATCCAAATTTTTATCCACAATGGTTATGAACAGGTTTTCTGTTTTCGATTTTTGTTTGAGATAATCGATTAACGAAGAAGTTGATTTACCTGCTCCAATTAATAAAATATGTTTCATTTTTGATATTTTTTTGAAGTGCCTCAAATGTAAACATATTTTTGCAATTCGACACAAACATCTGCCGGATATTTGACAAATGGAATTTATTTTTTTGAAGGCGGATTTTGAAGGCGGGTTTGTCATGATTTTTAAAAAAAATCACGCCAAACCCTAATCCGATTATA
This sequence comes from Flavobacteriales bacterium, assembly GCA_027065715.1. GTDB lineage: Bacteria > Bacteroidota > Bacteroidia > Flavobacteriales > Flavobacteriaceae > WGBX01. Next base: position 26,840 of record JAMONO010000103.1, on the reverse strand, counting down.
TCAAAACTCTGATTTTTCATAAAGTTTGACAGTCGGATATTTGCTTTTGGTCATTTCGTATGAAAACGGCGAATCGGCTAAAAAAACCTGTTTACCATATTTATCTTTTGCCAAATAACGCTGTTTTACCCTTATAAAATCTTTGTATTCGTCATTATCGGGGTCATCGGGAGCTACCCAAAAGGCTTTGTAAACATTTAAGGGTTCGTAAGTGCATTTGGCTCCGTATTCGTGTTCGAGACGGTATTGAATGACATCGTATTGCAAAGCACCGACGGTTCCTATAACTTTTCGTCCGTTTAAATCCAAAATAAACAATTGGGCAACGCCTTCGTCCATCAATTGATCGATACCTTTTGCCAGTTGTTTCGATTTCATGGGGTCGGCATTGTTGATATAACGAAAATGTTCGGGTGAAAAATTGGGAATACCTTTAAAGTGCAGCATCTCGCCTTCGGTAAAAGTATCACCTATTTTAAAATTTCCGGTATCGTGCAAGCCCACAATATCGCCCGGAAAACTTTCATCTACCACTTGTTTTTTTTGAGCAAAAAAAGTATTGGGGCTCGAAAATTTGAAATTCTTTTTTAAACGCGTATGAAAATAAGTTGTATTTCGTTTAAAAGTGCCCGAAACAATTTTGACAAAAGCCAAACGGTCGCGATGTTTGGGATCAAGATTAGCGTGTATTTTGAATACAAATCCCGTCATTTTATGTTCGTCGGGAAATACCGTTCGTTCTTCGGCTTCTTTGGGTTGAGGCGGTGGAGCGATTTCGACAAAACAATCCAAGAGTTCTTGCACCCCGAAATTATTCAATGCCGAACCGAAAAACACCGGTTGCAAATTGCCTTGCAGATAGGCATCACGATCAAAGTTGTTATAAACACCTTCTATCAATTCTAAGTTTTCTTTAAGTTCTTCCACTTTGTTACTACCTATTAACTGTGTCAATCGCGGGTCGTTCAAATCGGTTATTTCTTCCGAATCGGCTATTTGTTGTTTGTTGTCGCCAAAATACAATTTGATTTTTTGTTCCCGAATATTGTAAACACCGGCAAAATCGCTCCCCATTCCGACAGGAAAGCTCAAAGGGCTAACGGTTAAACCCAATTTTTGTTCAATTTCGTCGAGCAATTCAAAAGCATCTTTTCCTTCTCTATCCAGTTTATTGACAAAAACAATAATAGGAATATTGCGCATACGACAAACTTGCACCAGTTTTTCGGTTTGTTCCTCTACTCCTTTGGCTACGTCAATTACAACAATAACGCTATCGACAGCAGTTAAAGTTCGATAGGTATCTTCGGCAAAATCTTTGTGCCCGGGTGTATCTAATATATTGATTTTCTTTCCTTTATAATAAAAAGCCAAAACCGATGTGGCAACCGAAATACCCCGTTGTTTTTCTATTTCCATAAAATCGGAAGTTGCCGTTTTTTTTATTTTATTGGATTTGACAGCACCCGCTTCTTGAATGGCACCGCCGAATAACAGCAACTTTTCGGTTAAAGTGGTCTTTCCGGCATCGGGGTGTGAAATAATTCCGAATGTACGTCGTTTGGCAATTTCTTGTTGTAAATTCATATATAAAAAAATTAAGGTGCAAAAATACATTTTTTACGCATAAAGTTATAATGACTTACAGACATTGACATAGAAATATCATAATTGCTTACCGATTCGATCCGATTGATTTATAAAATCAAAACAATATATAAATCCCGTTTCAAAAAAACTTGTAAATTTGCCTGCCTGCAATAATATCCATGAACAACCGAATATCGCCGCTTTCAGGCTCACATATTATGCCTTTTTTAACCGCAACCGATTATTTGGTTAGCGGTGAGAAATTTGAGTTGTATCACGACCCCGATTGGGATATGTTGCTAACCGTTCCACAACCCGAAAACTTAAATCCGTATTACGAATCGGAAAATTACCAACCGCACCAACATCATTCCCATAATTGGTTGAATGTACTTTACAATCTGGTGCGTAACCGGTCTTACCGATATAAATTGTCATTGATAAAAAAATATCACCCGAAGGCTCGAAATATTTTGGATTACGGAACGGCAACCGGTGAATTTTTGCACTATTTGTCTCAAAAAAAAATTGAAGTATGGGGTGTTGAACCCAACAACAAAGCACGCAAATCGGCAAATAAACTGCTCAACAACAAAGTAAAAGCCTCAATAGAGGAAATAAACCGAAATTTTGACGTAATAAGCCTATGGCATGTTTTGGAACATTTGCCTCAACCGGATAAAGTTATTGAAAAACTCAAAACAAAACTAACTCCCGAAGGTATTTTGATTATTGCCGTTCCCAATTTCAAATCGCATGATGCACAACACTACGGTTCATATTGGGCGGCTTATGATGTTCCGAGACACTTGTGGCACTTTTCGCCACATGCCGTCAATATGTTGTTTGACAAATATCACATGCAGGTTATTGCTCAAGAACCTTTGTTTTTTGACAGTTTTTATGTCAGTTTACTTTCCGAACAAAACCGACACGGCAATAAAAGATTTTTGACGGCTTTATTCAACGGACTGATTTCAAATATCAAAGCTGTTAAAACCGGACAATATTCATCACTTATTTACATTGTTAAAAAACAGACCTAAAACAAACTTTTTAAAAGTAATTTTGTTATAGAAATGCAAAAGTCAGTTGTATTTGTATGTATTTTATTACCTTTGAAGTCAAAATTGTAAACCTAAATATTATGAAAAATTACGTATTACTCGTTTTAATGTTGTCTTTTTTACCGACAACCGCTCAAAAACTCTATAAAAAAGACTTGCTTGATTTGGAAAAAAACATTTACAAACAAGCCATTAATAATTTTGACTTGGAAACAGCCAAAGATGCTACTTATCACATTATTGCTTTGGAAGGTGAACAATCTAAATATTTAGATACGTTGGCTGTTATTTATTTCAATCAAAAAAATTATCTTTCGTGCCTTAAAGTTTCCGACCGGATCTTAAAAAAAGAAGAAAAATTATCTATCTTGGAACTCAAAGCCGTATCATTGGAAAACCTCAATGCCACCAAAGAAGCCATCGATGTATATGAAAAAATTTATCAACAAAAAAAAGAAGCCTACATAGCATACAAATTGGCTTTGTTACAACAACAACTCAAACGTTCGGCAGAAGCCTATGCCACATTAAAAAGCGCCGAACAACTCAAATTTCCCGATAAAGCGGTTATTACTTTTCCGGGAGCCAAAAAAGATACCGTTCAACAAGTGCCTTTCAAGGCTGCTTATTACAACCTTTTGGCTATGGTCAGCTACGATTTGCACAACTACGATATGGCTTTAAAATATTTTGATGAAGCACTCAAAGTTTATCCCGACTTTTTTGTAGCCAAACAAAACAAACAAGCCATTGCACTTATGAAGAAAAAACTCGAAAGCAACAACAACACAAACAATACAAATAAAACCTTAAAATGAAAAAACTCCTCATTTTATTCCTGTTTATCGGACTAAGTCAAGCAAGTCCGGCACAAAAAAACCTGTTAAAAAGCGGACCCATGATAGGAAGGGTCAATAAAACCGACATCATGTTGTGGGCACAAACCAAAAAACCGGCAAAAGTGCAATTTGCCTATTGGATACCCGGACAAAAAAAACAATATAGCGAAGCCCGAAACACACACAAAAAAGACGGCTATACAACTCATATTTTGATAGACGGATTACAACCGGGCACAACTTATAATTATGAATTGTTGATTAACGGCAAAAAAGTTTCTTTTGCCTATCCGTTACAATTTACCACCCAAGAAGTCTGGTTGTATCATCATGCCCCCAAAGATTTTAGTTTTGCTTTCGGTTCGGGAGCATATATCAATGATCCGCCTTTTGACAGAGCCGGTCGTCCTTATGGCGGTCAATATGAAATTTATGAACATATTGCCCAAAAAAAACCCGATTTTATGATTTGGGACGGTGATAATACTTATTTGCGTCAAAATGAATGGGACAGCAAAAGTGCCATGATTTATCGTTATACGCACGATTGGTCAATTCCCGAAAAACAACAACTGTTTGCCACAGTGCCACACTATGCCATTTTGGACGATCACGATTTTGGACCCAATGACAGCGACGGCAGTTTTTGGAACAAAGATACGGCTATTGAAGTTTTTAATCTTTTTTGGGCAAATCCAAAACCGGTCAATTGGCTCAAAAGCGCTACCTATCAATTTAGTTATAACGATGCCGAATTTTTCTTACTCGATAACCGCTACTACCGAGACCCTAATCGGTTAACTACCAAAGACCCTAAAACCATACTGGGTAAAGAACAATTGGAATGGCTAAAAAAAGCCTTGGTGTTTAGCAAAGCCCGTTTCAAATTTATCGTAATGGGCGGACAGTTTCTCAACACGGCTCGTGCTTACGAAACCTATTCCAATAACGGATTTGACAAAGAACGGCAAGAAATCATAGATTTTATTTATCGTGAAAAATTAAAAAACGTTATTTTCTTAACCGGAGACCGACACATGACCGAAATCAGTTTGCTTGACAACGGCAAAAATTTTCCCAAAATATGGGATATCACCGTTTCGCCCTTTACTTCGGGACCCAATACACATGCCGAAAACGAACCCAACCGGTTGCGTATTGCCGGAACATTGATTGAAGAACGCAATTTTGCCATATTCAATATTAAAGGAAAAGGAAAAGAACGACATATTCAAATAGATTTTTTCAACCAACAAGGTAAACGCATCAATAGTTTTACAATTCAACAGGATAGCCAATACCAATCCGGTATGAACAAAAAACATTAAAACAATTGATGCTCCAAAAACCGACAAATTGCAAATCATAAAAAATTCATACAATCCCTAATATATGAACATCATCATACCTATGGCGGGTATGGGTACGCGTTTAAGACCTCATACCCTAACCACACCCAAACCGTTAATACCGGTTGCCGGCACCAGTATTGCCGAGCGTTTGGTGCGCGAAATAGCCAAAGTTATGCAGCAACCTATTGACAATGTTTCGTTTATCATCAAAAAACAATTCGGCAAAAAAGTTGAACAAAGCCTTTTGCAAATAGCCGTAGATATAGGAGCCAAAGGGCAAATAGATTATCAAACCGAAGCACTGGGAACCGCCCATGCCATATACAGCGCCCGAAACTTGTTAAACGGTCCTGTTGTGGTGGCTTATGCCGATACCCTGTTTAAAGGCTCCTTTGACCTCGATAACCAAGCCGACAGTATTATTTGGGTCAAAAAAGTCAAAAACCCGGAACAATTCGGTGTCGTGCAACTCAACGATAAAAACGAAATAGAAGGCTTTGTCGAAAAACCCAAAAAATTTGTTTCCGATTTGGCTATTATCGGAATTTATTATTTCAAAGAAGGAAAAGTATTAAAAAATGAAATCCGGTATCTGTTTGACCACAATATTACCGTAGGTAAAGAATACCAACTGACTACCGCACTGGAAAACATGAAACAAAAAGGATTTGTTTTTAAGCCCGGAACCGTTTCGGACTGGATGGATTTCGGCAATCCGAAAGTAGCCGTCGAAACCAATCGAAAAGTATTGATTTACGATCAAAAAGAAGGAAAAAATATGCAAGGAAACAATGTTGAATTGATTAATTCGGAAATAATAGAACCTTGCTACATAGCCGAAGGAGTAAAAATTATCAACAGCACGGTTGGACCTTTTGTTTCATTGGGTAAACATTCGATTGTTGAAAACTCAAACATAGAAAACAGCCTGATACAAAATCATACCCAAATCAAAAATGCCGATATAAAAAACGCCATGATTGGAAATTATGTCAAATACGACGGCAATTTTGAAAGAATCAGTTTGGGAGATTACAGCAGTTTGGAATAAAAAACCCGTGAGTCAAAATGGAACGTAATTTGTGGTTTTGTATCAATAAAATTATTGTATGAAAAAATTGTTAATAATCTTGCTGTTGCTTAGCACAAATATTTGGGCACAAGACAAATTGACCGAAAAAGATAAGTTGCGTTTTGATACAGCCTTTTTTGATGCCATGAACGAACGCTTAAAAAACAACTATGCCAAGTCAAACGAATATTTTGAACAATGTTTGAGTATTGACGACCAAAACGATGCCGTATATTTTAAAATGGCTCAAAACTATTTTGACCTCAAAGACTATACACAAGCCGAAGTATATCTTGAAAAAGCTCAAAAAATAAATCCGTCAAACAAATGGTATGAAAAACTACATATCGAAATCAAAATAAACAACGGAGCTCCCGAAACCGAAATAAAAAAAATGATAGAAGCTTTCAAACAGATGGCTCAAAACAAATATATCATCAAAAATTTATACCGAAAACTACGACAAAAAAGAAACCGGCCAATTGCCGTTTCAACCGATATAAAACAGGTTGTTAATCCGGTGGATTGGAATAAACTATTGTTAGAAAAAAAATACAAAAAATTGTTGGAAAAAGCCGAAACCGAACTCGAAAAACAACCCGACAAGCCGCTGTTATATCTTTATGCCGCACAAGCCTTAACAGGTTTACACCATTATGCCGACGCGTTGGATTATTTGGATATGGGGTGGGATTTTGTGCAAAAAAACAAAAATATGCAAAAAGCTTATTATCAACAGTATATTATCATTTATGAAGCTTTGCAAAAGCCCGAAAAAGTAAAGTCTTATCGTCAAAAACTACAAAAAATTTGAAAAAACCATACGGCATATTATTGAGCATTCTCCTATTGTTGTCGAACTGTAAAACCTTGCAAAAAACCACCGGAGGCAAAACAGAACATATCGACAAAATCGCCCTGTTGCAAAAACTCGATTCCAACCGTTTTGACGCACAAACTTTCGATAGTCGTATCCATATTACCTATAGCGATACCAAACAAAACATGAAAGGTAACGGACGTATCAAAATACTCAAAGACAGTATAATTTGGGGTAGCCTAAATTTTATGGGCATACCTATGATCAAATTTATGATAACACCTCAACAAATTCAATATTACAACAAACTAAACCAAACTTATTATAACGGCGATTTTGCCGTTGTCAGTCGTCGGTTGGGAACCAAAGTTGGGTTTGAAAATTTACAAAATTTGCTTCTCGGAGACGTTTTATACCCAATTCAAATCGATGCTTATTCGTTAAAACGAAAAACGGCTTACTACAAATTGAAATCCAAACAAAACCGACTGTTAAAAGATATTTTTATCACTCCGTTTTACAAAGTTTCAAAAGAAAGCATACAAAGTTCATATCAACCCCCTGCAAGCATTCGATATATTGATTATCAAAATATTGATAATAAAAATATACCACAAAAACTTATTGTGAATACAGGCAAAGGTATCCATTTGGAAATCCAATATAAAAGTCCGTCACTTGATAAAAACTTGCGTTTTCCTTTCAAAATACCCTCCGGTTACAGTCGTGTGTGGTAGAAAAATATGACTTTACCGTTAATTTATGGGTAATTTATCATGTCCACTATGCTTCGGGAGAAATTTTGTGAAATACCCATTGGAAAGGACGAGCGGCACCTATCGAAGTGTATCATTCAGAACGGAACGACAACGAAGTGAAGAACCTAAATCATTAGATAAAACCAAAGATTGCCACGGTGCTCGTGCCTCTTGCCTCGTAATTACAACATACTGTTAATCAACACATTAAACAATAAAGCATGTCATTTCGAATGCAGTGAGAAATCTTTATTTTTTGACAATTCTCAATTTCAATTGTTGGACATAACCGCGTAATCCCGTGCGTACCAATCCGCATCAATAAATCATTTCGTACCACCAGATGAGCACTATCTACTAACAGCAATTACCATATAAATTATTGGTATCAGCAAATTTGTCATCTTCAAATATATTTATTTTTCAAGAAAATTATTGTAATTATCTAAATATCAATCATTTAATTGTATTTTGTTTTTTATTAAATTTATTATTTAAAAATTTCATTTAAATATAATTTTTAACTATATTTATCGTAGATTAAGTATGTGGTTTTTAACTTCATATTTTTATTTAATAATTAACTATAAATCCTTTTATTATGAGAAAAACATTTGTTGCTTTATTAGTATTACTTTTTTTGGTAGGTTGTGGAACAAATAAAACAGTTGTAGAATCAATACAGCCGGACTCTCCAATAGATTCCGTCCTTACCAAACAAACTGAAATCATACCGATAGATAAAGATTTGTTGATAGGAAAACTAAGTAACGGATTGACTTATTACATTAAACACAATGCCAAACCCGAAAATAAAGTGGAATTGCGCTTGGTGGTTAATGTCGGTTCGGTTCTCGAAGATGATGATCAACAAGGATTGGCTCATTTTATGGAACACATGAATTTTAACGGATTAAAACATTTTCCTAAAAACGAATTGGTTGATTATCTGCAAAGTATAGGGGTGCGTTTTGGCGCCGACCTCAATGCATATACTTCTTTTGATGAAACGGTCTATATGTTGCCTATCCCGCTTGACAACCCTAAAAATTTAGACAACGGTTTGTTGGTATTGCACGACTGGGCACATTTTGCCAATTTGTCGGACGAAGAAATTGATAAAGAAAGAGGGGTTGTTTTGGAAGAATATCGTTTGGGGCTCGGAGCCGATAAACGCATGCTTGCTCAATGGCTTCCGGTTGTTTTTAAAGGTAGTAAATATGCAGAAAGATTACCTATCGGTAAAAAAAATATCCTCGAAAATTTTAAACATGAAACCCTTAAACGTTTTTATAAAGATTGGTATAGACCTGATTTACAAGCTGTTATTGTAGTAGGAGATATCAATCCGACTGAAATAGAAAAAAAAATAAAAAAGTTATTTGCTGATATTCCTCCTTCCCGAAATCCCCGTGAACGCAAAACATTTAATGTGCCAAATTTTGAAGGAACCGTTATAAGCGTAGCTTCCGACAAAGAAGCCGGAACCAATGTTGTTACCATAGGTTATCGCGATACCGAAAATTATAAACAAGATAATACCGTAGCACAATACAAAGAACAAATGATAGAATCGCTGTTTTCCACCATGATGAGAAATCGTTTTAGAGACATGTCCGAACAACCAAATCCTCCTTTTTCGTTTGCTTTTGCCTTTCACGGAACTTATTTTAGTCGTACCAAACAATCGTATTTTACCATTGCCTATACCGATGTTGATAAAAAATTGGAAGCACTAAAAGCTATGTTACGCGAAAACAACAAAGTAAGACAATTCGGATTTAATCAAGACGAACTGGATAGAGCCAAAAAAGAAACCTTAGCCCGATACGAACAAATTTTGAAAAATAAAAATACCGAAAAATCAAATCGAATAATAAGACAATATATTCGAAATTTCTTGGAAAACGAACCTTTACCTTCCATAGAATGGGAATATGAGATACATAAAAATTATTTACCGCAAATAACTTTAGAACAAGTCAATGCACTGGCAAAAAAATTTATACACAATAACAACCGTTCAATTGTAATTACCGGAATAAAAAAAGAAGGTATCCCCGAAATAACCGAAACACAAATACGAAAAATTGTAAATCAAACAGACCTCGAAAAGCCTCAAATTGCTATTCACGAAAAAGAACTTCCAAAAAATCTGATGCAACAAAAACCGATTCCCGGAAAAATTATTAAAGAAGAAAAAAATTCTAAATTGGGAACCACCACCTTATACTTAAACAACGGAGCAAAGGTAGTTTACAAAAAAACGGATTTTAAAACCGACGAAATAAGAATGAAAGGATTTAAATTCGGTGGAAAATCCGTTTTGGATATGGGTCTGTTAAAACAAATTAATTACGCTTTAAACGGTGTTCCGGATGCCGGATACAACGGATTTTCAAAATCCGAAATCCGAAAAATATTGGCAGGTAAAAAAGCTATGTTGAGAACTTCATTTGGTAACAATGTTTTAATGATGACCGGAAATACGCGTCCCAAAGATTTGGAAGTACTCTTTCAACAAATTTACCTAAATCAAACCAAAATCAACAAAGACCCGAAAGCTTTTGAATCGTGGAAAGCACGACAATCCGGATTTATCAGCAATTTGGCTAATATGCCCGACTTTAAATTTATGATGGCTTTCGACCGATTTATCAATCAAAACAACCCGCGCTATTTTGAAATGCTTCCTTCCAAAGAAACTTTAAACCGACAAAATTATGACTTGGCTTACGACAATTATACCAAGTATTTTAATGGAGCAGATGATTTTAATTACTATTTTGTAGGAAATTTCGATGAACATAAACTTCGCGAATATGTGCTAACATATATAGGTGGCATACCTCAAAATCATATCAAAGGTCTTTATGCCAAACACAAGTATAATTTGTTGCAAGGAGACAGAGAATTTATATACAAATCGGGTAAAGATCCCAAAAGCAAAGTAACCATACTATACCATGGTCAAGTTCCCAATACGGATAATAACGAAGCAATGTATTTAAAAGCCTTAGGCGAAATATTAACCAACAAACTCATCGAACGTATTCGCGAAAAAGAAAGCGGCGTTTATGGTGTAACTGCACAAGGCCGTATCAATAAAATACCTATACCGCATTATGAGTTTAAAATAAGTTTTCCTTGCGGACCGGATAATTCCCGTAAACTTATCGCTTCGACTTTGGACGAAATTAATAAGCTGATCTATGAAGGTCCCACACAAGAAGATCTGAATAAAATCAAAAAAGAATGGAAAATCTTATTGCAAGAAAAACTCAAAGACAACGAATATTGGACAAAATATTTGTTCGATACCGATTATGAAAAAGCAAATCCTGAAAGAATTAATGAATATTTTGAAAAATACGAAAAAATGACCCCCGAAGATATACAAAAAGTAGCCGTTAAATACCTTAAAAAAGCCCGTAATCGATTAACCGGTATTTGGTATCCCGAAGGATATATAGAAAAGAAATAAATTAATATGCGTTTTATATAAAAAAAGCTTATAAAATTATATGAAATACAAGATATGAATAAATTATACAAAACAGCCTACAAAATAGTCCAAATTATTTTATAGGCTGTTTTGGTATTATCTAAAAATGTAGTGCCCGCCCGATTTTATAATATCTTACATATCAATTGTTTAACTATATATTCTGTCAAATTCAAGAAAAAAAATTAAACACTTCTTACAAAAATGACAAATCGGCTCATTTTATTGAAGCATAGTACATCATAAAATTTATAAAAGTCGTTTAAATTAAGGTCTATTTAACTTTTATGGTCAAAATATTTCGTTTGGCGGCATTAACCACATCTTCGGTAATACTACCCGACAAAAAGTGCATGATACCTTGTCGCCCTCGAGTAGCCAATGTTATCAAATCGGCGCCGATTTTGTCGGCAAAATTAAAAATTCCTTCCTGAACGGTATAATCATCATAAATAACCGGCTTAAAACATTTATATTCGGGCACCTTTTTAAAGAAAGCCTCAAAAATATCTTCAATCTCTTTGGTCGATTTAAAATTGGAAATAGTATTGACACGCACCAAGTAAATTTCGGGATTAAACATTTTGATAAATTCCATAACCTTTTTAAATTCATCGATGTTTTCGCCTTTAAATTTTCCGGCAATTATAACCTTTTCAACTTTAAACTGATCGGCAGGTTGCTTGATAACCAAAACCGGAATTTTGGAAGTGCGCACCACCTTTTCGGTATTGGAACCCACAAAAAACTCTTCAACACCCGAAGTTCCATGCGAACCCATAACGATAAAATCTATATGGTTTTTTTGGGCAAAATCCGAAATTCCTTCAACCGGTGCATCGGTCAAAACCTTTTCATAAACCGGAATATTATCCAAATAATCCTTATCCAAAAATTCGTCAAAACGATGATGAGTAGCCTCAAACAACATCATAGCCATAGGTCCTTTGGGCACTTGTTTGCCGTCTATCAAATCAACTTCACCGTTAGGAATATCCAACAAGTGCAAAACATAGATTTCGGCACCGATATCGCTGGCTATTTTAGCCGCCACCTTTAAAGCTTCTTCCGATTTGGGAGAAAAATCAACGGGAACTAATATTTTTTTCATAAGCTTATTTTTTTATTCAATAAAGATACGACAAAAAATATTGAAAATCAATAAGAAAAATTAATTATTTTATTATCGAAAAAAAATTGTATCTTTGCAGTTGAATTTATGGAGATGAGTATTGTGGGGACAGATGTCCCCTATTTTTATACAAAAAATTAGCGATGAGTTTAAACAATAAAGTAAAACAACTGATAGACCGGGCACTTGCCCAAAGACCCGATCTGTTTTTAATAGAATTTAACATTTCCGAACAAAATGACATTAAGATTGTAATAGACGGAGATAATGGTGCCACAATTGATGATATTGTTTTTATGAGTCGTCAAATCGAACACAATTTGGATAGAGACGAAGAAGATTTTTCATTAACAGTCAGTTCATTTGACATTACAAAAAGCTTTCGGTTGAAAAGACAATTTCAAAAAAACCTCAACCGCACCCTAAAAGTCAAAACCGAAAACGGCGAAAAAGAAGGTCAATTGATACTGATTGACAACGACAAAATAGTGCTCGAAAAAAAAATACGTGAACCCAAAAAAACAGGAAAAGGAAAAATAACGGTTATAAAACAAGACGAAATACCTTTTGAACAAATAAAAGAAGCAAAAGTCGTATTAAAATTTTAAAACAAAGTAAAGTTATGAATAATAAAGAATTGGTCGAAGCCTTTCTGGAATTTAAAGACGAAAAAAATATTGACAAAGCCACTATTTTGGCTATTCTCAAAGATGTTATTTCACATGCTTTGCGCAAACGAAACGGTATTGTTAAGAAAAAACGCGACGGAAGCGAACCCGATGAAGATAACTTTGACGTAATTATCAATCCCGACCGTGGCGATTTGGATATTTGGATATACCGCAAGGTTGTGCCCGACGATAAATACCCTATTAACGAATACCAAGAAATTCACCTTTCCGATGCCCAAAAAATAGACCCCGATGTTGAAGTGGGTGATGAAATAGACGAAGAATTTCAATTGGTAAACTTAGGACGCAGAGCCATAATCGCCCTCAAACAAAACTTAGAAAACCGGTTAATGGAATACGATTATATCAACCTGCACCGATTTTTTAAAGAACGCGAAGGCGAACTATACACCGCCGAAGTGCATCATGTGCGTCCCAATGCCGTTTACTTAATTGACGACGAAGGTAACGAACTGGTATTACCCCGCGACAGACAAATCCCTTCCGACCGTTTTCGAAAAGGAGACAGCGTAAAAGGAGTAATCGAAAAAGTCGATATGAAAGGAAATAAACCCGTAGTCATTTTATCACGAACCGACAACCGTTTTCTCGAAAAACTTTTCGAACAAGAAATCCCCGAAGTATTTGACGGCTTGATAACCGTAAAAAAAATAGCCCGTATCCCGGGCGAAAAAGCCAAAGTTGCCGTCGATACTTATGACGACCGAATAGACCCCGTAGGTGCTTGCGTCGGCGTGCGCGGTTCACGTATTCACGGTATCGTGCGCGAATTGGGTAACGAAAATATTGACGTTATCAACTATACCGACAACGACAAACTGTTTATTCAACGAGCTTTGGGACCGGTCAAAATACAACGAATGGAATTCGGAATAAATGAAGAAGGCAAAAAAACCGCTTATGTGTATATGAAACCCGATGAAATATCCAAAGCCATTGGCAAACGCGGACAAAATATCCGCTTGGCTACCGACATTACAGGTTACGAAATCGAAATTCAACGCGAACAAGACGAAGAAGATGTCGAATTAACCGAATTTAGCGACGAAATAGATGATTGGATCATCAAAGAATTTAACAAAATCGGTTTGGATACCGCCAAAAGCGTATTGGCACAAGACGTCGATGATTTGGTGCGTCGAACCGACTTGGAAGAAGAAACCATTTTGGAAGTAATGCGTATTCTAAAAGAAGAATTTGAACAATAAAACTTCTGTTAGTCAATAAAAAATAACTATAAAAAAAAAGAAATACCCAAAAATAATATGGCAAAAAAAATTACCATAAGAGATGTAATGCGGGAATTTAACGTGGGGCTAAATACCATTGTCGATTTTTTACAATCCAATAACGTAGAAGTAAAAAAAGCAAGTCCGCGTGCTGCAATTTCAGAAGAAGCTTACGCTTTATTGTTACAAGAATTTCAATCGGACAAAAGCGTAAAAGACGAATCGACTTCCATCAAAAAAGAACAAGAAGCCGCCAAAGCCAGTATTCGCAAAGAAAAAGAAAAAGAAGCACCTGCAAAAGAAGAAGAGGTAATTACCGGAAAAGTAAAACTAACCGGTCCTAAAATAGTGGGTAAAGTCGAAAGCCTAACCGAAAAGAAAAAAGAAAAAAACGTTAAAGAAAAAGTAGATAAAACCGAAGAAAAAACAGTAGCGGAAGAAAAAACAGAAAAAAAAGAAAAACCGGCTGCTATCAATAAAACCGAAACAACTCCACCCGAAGAAAAAACAAAAGTTAAACCCGAAGTCAAAGTTGAAAAAGAACCCGAAACCGAAAAAAAACCTGACTTAACTACGGCAACGGATACCCAAAAATCTGAAAAAACAAAAGAAAAACCTGTTTCGACAAAAAAAGAAAAAGAAGAAACCAAACCTGAAACAACCGAAAGTACCGAAATAAAAACCCAATATCAAAAACTCAAAGGAGTAACTACTACCGGCGAAAAAGTCGACTTATCCAAATTTGAAAAAAAACCGAAGAAAAAAGATAACACCAAAAAAACCGAAGAAAAAGCCAAAAAGAAAAAGAAACGCAAGAGAATATACAAAGACGAAAAAGACAAAAACCTAAAAGGCAAAAAAAGCAATTATAAAAAACCGGTAGAGAAAAAAGAAGTTTCGGAAGAAGAAATTCAAAAACAAATTAAAGAAACACTCGAACGCTTACAAGGTCGCGGCAAAAGCAAACGCTCCAAAATAAAACGCGAAATCCGTCAAAAACGCAAAGAACAAGCCAAAGCGGAACAAGCTTTGCAAGACGCCGAAAGCAAAATTTTAAAAGTAACCGAATTTATTACCGTTGCAGAATTGGCAAACATGATGGACGTCCCCGTAACACAAGTCATTACCGCTTGTTTTAATTTGGGTTTGATGGTAACCATGAACCAACGTCTCGATGCCGAAACTTTGAGTTTGGTTGCCGACGAATTCGGTTATGATGTTAAATTTATAGATACCGAAGAAGAACTGGAAGAAACGGAAGAAATCGATAACGAAGAAGATTTGGTTAAACGCCCTCCCATTGTTACCATAATGGGACACGTAGATCACGGGAAAACATCACTACTCGATTATATCCGAAAATCCAATGTAGTTGCAGGCGAGTCGGGAGGTATTACCCAGCACATCGGAGCCTACAAAGTAGAACTTGACAACGGCGAAAAACTCACCTTTATCGACACCCCCGGCCACGAAGCCTTTACCGCCATGCGGGCTCGCGGTACCAAAGTTACCGATGTAGCAGTCATTGTAATCGCTGCCGACGACAATATTATGCCCCAAACCAAAGAGGCCATTAGTCATGCCCAAGCTGCCGGTGTCCCCATGATTTTTGCCATTAACAAAATTGACCGTCCGGCTGCCAATCCCGATAATATCAAACAACAATTGGCTAATATGAACCTTTTGGTCGAAGACTGGGGCGGCAAATACCAATCACAAGAAATATCAGCCAAAACAGGCGAAGGGGTTAAAGATTTGTTGGAAAAAATAGTTCTCGAAGCCGAAATGCTCGACCTCAAAGCCAACCCCAACCGCAAAGCGGTTGGAACCGTATTGGAAGCCGCACTCGACAAAGGACGCGGTTATGTATCGGACATCTTGGTTCAAAACGGAACCCTTAAAATAGGCGATTATATCTTAGCCGGAAAATACCACGGCAAAGTAAAAGCCATGTATGACGAAAGAGATAACAAAGTAAAAGAAGCGCCGCCTTCAACCCCTGTTCGCGTATTGGGACTGGACGGCGCCCCCGCAGCCGGCGACAGATTCAAAGTTTATGAAGATGAACGAGAAGCTAAAAAAATAGCCCAAAAACGCGATCAAATTATCCGAGAACAACAACTCAGAGCACAAAAACATATTACATTGGACGAAATCGGTCGTCGTATTGCCTTAGGCGATTTCAAAGAACTGAATTTGATAATAAAAGGAGACGTGGACGGTTCGGTAGAAGCACTCTCCGATTCGTTGCAAAAACTCTCAACCGACAATGTCAATGTAAATATCATACACAAAGCCGTCGGTCAAATAACCGATTCGGACGTATTGTTGGCTTCGGCTTCCGACGCCATTATTATCGGTTTTAATGTCCGACCTTCTGCAAGTGCCCGCCAACTGGCAGAACAAGAACAAGTGCAAATCAAAACTTATTCAATCATCTATGACGTTATAAATGATGTAAAAGAAGCCATGGAAGGAATGTTGTCGCCCGAAATAAAAGAAGAAGTAACCGGAACCGCCGAAGTTCGCGAAACTTTCAAAATATCAAAAATAGGAACCGTTGCCGGTTGTATGGTTACGTCCGGAAAAATATACAACAATTCAAAAGTGAGAGTAATCCGAGAAGGTATTGTTATTTATGACGGCGAACTGGCTTCGTTAAAACGTTATAAAGATGATGTAAAAGAAGTATCCAAAGGATACGAATGCGGTTTGATGGTCAAAAATTATAACAACCTCGAAATAGGAGATGTTATCGAAGCTTATCAAAACTACGAAGTAAAAAGAAAACTATAAAATTGCAGTTTAACTCAATAGGAAAACAACACAAACAACCCAAAAAAAGCGGAAAACACAAGTTCTCCGCTTTTTTTTGTAGTATTATGAAAAAACAAATTTATTGAAATCTTTTAGCTACTTCCTCCCAGTTGATAACATTAAAGAAATCATTGATATAAGCAGCACGTTTGTTTTGATGTTTTAAATAATAAGCATGTTCCCAAACATCCATTCCCAAAATAACTTTTCCTTTACAATCGACAAACTTCATCAACGGATTATCTTGATTGGGCGTATGACAAATTCCAAGTTTACCTTCTTGCGACAATAACCAAACCCAACCCGAACCAAAACGAGCCGCTCCGGCTTTTGCCCATTGTTCCTTAAAATTTTCAAACGAACCGAAAGCATCGTTTATGGCTTCAAGCAAAACTCCTTCGGGTTGACCGCCTCCTTGTGGCGACATGATTTGCCAATACAAAATATGATTCCAATAACCGCCACCGTTATTTCGAATAGCCGTATCGTTGAGATGTATATCACGCAAAATATCTTCAATAGGTTTTCCTTCATAACAAGTACCGGCAATGGCAGCATTCAAACCGTTGGTATATCCTTGATGATGTCCCAAGTGATGAACACGCATCGTTGCTTCGTCAATATAAGGCTCCAAAGCATTATATGCATAAGGTAATTCGGGTAATTTAAAACTCATGGCAGTATTTAATTTATTGATTTTATACAAAATTACAATAGGATATGACAGCTTCAAAGCCTATTCGAAAACAATTATTTATGGTAGTGATAGAAATTATTTATAATCATTTTAAATAAACAAGCAAACAAAAAAATTTCATATTGTTTAATCTCTGCTGTTTAGAGGATTTGAAACATTTGACATTTTAATAATTCAAAATTTATATTAAATTTACCTTGTTAAAAAATTTATCTAAAAACCTCATTATGAATAATCGAAAAAAAATTGAAAAATTCATTCAAAAACATAACAAAAAAATCGTTGCCAATCCGAAGCGTAGTCGCATGATTAAGGATTCGGTCAAAAATCAAGAAGCATTGGTTTCAAAAAACGGTGCTTTAGCCACTTGGACACCTCCCGAATCTACCGGACGCAGTCCGAAAGATACTGTTTTTGTTAAACGCAAAGAAAGTGCGCACAATATTGATTGGACATCGCCCAACAATTTGCCTATTGACGAAAAAACATTCGATATGTTGGTCGATGACGCCTTAAAATTATTAAACAAAAAAGACAAACTTTATCAAACCGATCGCGTAATTGGCGCCGATGCCGATTATGCTTTACCGGTTACGACAGTTACCACGCATGCTTTGGCGGCTTTATTTACCGACAACATGTTTCGTCCTGTGCCAAAAAACATAGACAAAAGCATCTTTGCAGACCGCCCGTTTTATCTGTTGCATGTGCCTTATGAAAAACTAAAATCGGAAAAATACAAAGGTTTATTGCGAAAACTACCCGACGGTAAAACCTCCGATATGGCTGTTGCCACCGATTTTGACAATCGTATCGGTGTAGTAATCGGTTCGGCTTATATGGGTAGTATGAAAAAAATGTTGTTTACCGTAATGAACTACTTGTTGCCGTTTGAAAACATCTTGCCGTTGCACTGCTCTGCCAATGAAGGTAAAAACGGCAAGTCGGCACTATTGTTAGGACTATCGGGTACCGGCAAAACAACTTTATCGGCCGACCCCAAACGCAAATTGTTGGGTGATGACGAACACGGGTGGAGCAACAAAGGTATTGCCAATTTTGAAAACGGTTGTTATGCCAAAATGATTGATATAACCGCCGAAAGCGAACCCGAAATTTATGATGCGGTGATGCACAAAGACAAATATACCAAACACGGTTCGATAGTTGAAAACGCCATGATATACCCCAACGGAGTTTTCGATTTTTTTGATACCCGTTTAACTCCTAATTCGCGTGCTTCATATCCGTTAAAATACTTAAAAAATATCAAAAAATCGTCCAAATCGAAACATCCCGATACCATTTTGTTTTTAACAGCCGACGCCTACGGTGTATTGCCTCCGGTTTCCAAACTCAATCCCAATCAAGCCATGCTTTGGTTTTTGATGGGATACACTTCAAAATTGGCGGGAACAGAAACAGGCGTTACCGAACCGCAAGCCACATTTTCGCGTTTTTTCGGGCAACCTTTTATGCCTCTCAATCCGGACATTTATGCCGATATGCTCGGTAAAAAAATGAAGAAACACCATACCGAAGTGTATTTGATCAATACCGGTTGGACAGGTGGACCCTACGGAGTAGGCAAACGCATGAAACTGAGTTATACGCGTAAAATGGTCGATGCCGCACTCGAAGGCAAATTAAAAAACGTAAAATATGTTTACGACCCGATATTTCACGTCAATATACCCGAAAAAGTACCCGGTGTTCCTTCGGAAATTTTATTTCCCCGCAATACGTGGAAAGACAAAAAAGCTTACGACAAAACCGCTCAAAAATTAGCCCGCGAATTTGCTCGAGCTTTTGACCAAAATTACGGTGATAAAAATATCAAAAAAACCGTGGTAAAAGAATGTCCGGGAAAATAATCAACCATTACAAACATTGTTAAAAAAATGATGATAAGTTACAAGAGCCGATATTTAATGATTGGCTCTTTTTTTATACATTTAAACTTTCAAAAAAAATAAAGATTATGACAAAAAAACCGGACAATTGCAATTCGGACAAATTCATTCCGTCGGTTTATGACAACTGCAAGATTGATTTCACCGAACAAAAAATGTTTTTCGGTAAAGGACGCAACTTGCAACGCTACGATGTGCAGAAATACCCTTTTTATGAAGACCTGTCCCAAAAAATGTTGAGTTTTTTTTGGCGTCCCGAAGAAGTATCCCTTATTAAAGACGTAAATGATTTTGCCGAACTTTCCGACCACGAAAAATTTATTTTTACCGAAAACCTCAAGTATCAAATTCTTTTGGACAGTGTGCAGGGACGTTCTCCTTTTCTCACCTTCGGACAAGCCGTTACATTGCCCGAAGTGGAAGAAGCCATTATTATTTGGGATTTTTTTGAAACCATACATTCCATGTCATATTCGTATATTATCAAAAACGTTTATCCCGACCCCACCAAGATATTTGATGAAATAATGGACAACAAAATGATTGAAGAACGTGCCGGAGCGGTAACCAAATATTACAATGATTTTTATCAAAACATTATTAAGTTTCAAGCACAGGAAATGGGCATGAAGTCCGATAGTCCGGTTAGTCTTGAACAACTCAAAAAAGATTTGTATTTGGCACTGGTATCGGTAAATATACTCGAAGGCGTTCGATTTTATGTATCATTTGCCTGTGCTTTTAGTTTTGCCGAAAACAAAAAAATGGAAGGCAATGCCAAAATCATTAAATTTATAGCCCGCGACGAAAATGAACACCTAAAAATGACCCAACGAATTATACGAGATTTACGCAGTAACAAAGATGAAGAATTTGCCGATGTTATTCGTTCACTCGACAACGAAGTATATGCCTTATACAAAGATGCCGCCGAACAAGAAATGCGCTGGGCGGAACACTTATTTAAAGACGGTTCCATCATTGGTTTAAACGACAAATTGCTGATACAATATATGAAATGGCTTACCAATAATCGTTTACAAGCCATTGGTTTAAAACCTATTTATGAAGAGACCAAAAACCCGTTGAGCTGGATGAACCATTGGTTACGCAACGATGCCGTTGAAGTATTACCCCAAGAAACCGAAATAACCTCATACGTAGTCGGTGGTATAGATATGGAAGTAAAAGATGAAGATTTTGAAATTTAGAAATATTGAAAAATGATAAAAAAAAACTTATTGTTTTTACTTACATTTTATTTGTTATTTACACAAACGCTGGTTTATGCGCACGCTCCTTTAACCGACAAATTTAGTAATGTACCCGGTGTGGACGATTCGGTTTTCCGGTTGGACGAAGCAAATTTGGAAGTAGCCATGGCAGACTTGAACAAATTAGACAGCTATTTGCAACAACATCAAGATGCCACATATCAAGATGTCTTTAAAAACAATGCTCAATTAGTTGCCAATGTAAGTCCAATTGCAGCACCTGCCGGAGGAGATGGCCCGCTTGGTATCCCTTCTTTCTTATGGGGTTGTATTTTTGGTATTATCGGCATCTTATTGGTATATTTAGCAACAGACAACAACATGAATGAAACCAAAAAAGCTCTTTGGGGTTGTTTGGTAGGAACAAGTTTAGGCATAATACTTGTTGAACAATTTGCCTCAAATTTATTCGGTTTTGTTTTTAAAGGAATAGGAAATTCAATGTTTTAAGATTTTCAGAATTTTATAAATTGATATTTTGTTTACATATTTCGCAACAAATAGTTCAAAATCAATTATTTTTGATGTAATGTTAATAAAATTAAACAAAATGACCATTAAATTATAATTTGTTTTATAAATTTATTATATTTGTCCAGTTATTAATCTTATCAAAAAATCAAAACTATGAAAAAACCTATTTTGAAAACCATCAGTATGTTTATGGCGTTTGCTCTATTGTTTGTTCAAACGCAAGTTTATGCGCACGCTCCTTTAACCGACAAATTTAACAATGTGCCCGGTGTGGACGATTCTGTTTTCCAATTGGACGAAGCAAGTTTGGAAGTAGCCATGGCAGACTTAAACAAATTAGACAGCTATTTGCAACAACACCAAGATGCTACTTATCAAGATGTCGCTAAAAACAATGCTCAATTAGTTGCCAATGTAAGTCCAATTGCAGCACCTGCCGGAGGAGATGGCCCGCTTGGTATCCCTTCTTTCTTATGGGGGTGTGTTTTTGGTGTTATTGGTATCTTGTTGGTTTATTTAATGACCGACAATGATATGGACGAAACCAAAAAAGCTCTTTGGGGTTGTTTAACAGGAGTAGGAGTTGCTTTAATACTTAACTTTGTGGTATTTGCCGGAGCAGCCTCCGCCGCCTCATCATCATACTAAGCTTTAAAACTTAAAATTTTATAAAACAAGAAAATAAATGGCAGCATTTATTTTCTTGTTTTTTTATAAATTGCTATCAACCAATTTTATATTGATTTAAAAACACAAACTTCACATTTATGAAAAAAATATATTTCTTTTTATTAAGTATTTTTATTTTTCAAACCAATTTTGCCCAAGAATATTTTAGGCTAAAAGCTGATTTTACCGTCAAGATTAAAAAAGCCGACGGAAGTATGAATCTTACCAAAGGAAAAATTTACTATGATAAAAATTATAAAGACTTAATTTATGACATAAAATTTCCCGAACATGAAAAATGGATCATGCGTGATACCTTACTTATTAAAATTAAACAAGGGCAAAAACCACAAATTAATAAAATACCTTCCATAAACGAATTTTCGATTTTTCATTTGGCTTTAAACGTATCATTAACCAATTTCGGACTGGACAATACCGTATATCAAATGGTTAAGGTAGAAAAAAAAGACGGAAAAATTATCTCTTATTGGAAATTGCCTAACAATAAACTTGAAAGTATGGATCAAATTATTATTGCCAAAAAAGACAATAAACTGTTAAATGTGATTATTATAGATAATAAAAACCGGATTATTAATAAGCAGTTTTTTAAAGATTATGTACAAATAGGCGCTTTTCAATTTCCAAGCAAAGTTATACAAATTTCTTACGACAAAGATAATAAACCCAACTATCAAGTATTTGAATTTAAAAATATAGAAGTAAATGATATGTCCAACGACAATCTTTATCACTACCAATAATATTTTCTTATGAATAAATGCTTTTACATTATAATATTCATTTTTTTTTCTTTTACAAAAATTCATGCCCAAAATTTGGTTGATGATGACTTAAAAAAATTGTTTAAAGTTCACGAACATCATGTTGATTATTCCAAACCTTTAAAAAATGCAAAAAACGAGGCGACAATGTTGATCTCGGCAGTTTTTTTATTTTACAAAACCTTTATTTCTTCACAAGACAAACCTTCATGTGTATTTACCCCTTCTTGCTCGGTATATTCTATGCAAGCTTTTCAAAAAAAAGGTCTGTTTATGGGTTGGCTCTATACATTTGACCGTTTAACCAGGTGCCACCCGCCGTTAGGCAAAACTCAATTTTATCCATTTGATAATAAAACCCAAAGATATTATGACCCTGTCGAATAAAATAATTTTTTTGCTGTTATTTCCACTTATGGTTTTCGGACAAACCGATTTGATGAACTATAATAATAATTTAAAATTTGCCCGATATCTTACAACAACAAGGCAGTACGATTTTGCGCTGGAAGAATACGAACGTTTAAACTTTACTTTTCCAACCGATACCATTGTCATATATGAATTAACCAAAACCTACCGAATTGGAGAAAAATGTCAGAACATGGACAGAATTAACAAATTGGTTACAACCAAAAAAAAATTATTTAAAACTCCCGTTTTGACAAATGAAATAATATACATGTCTTTGATTTGTAAAGATTTTAGATATTATGATAAGTTTTTGGGAGATTTTGACAAGGAATTTCAAGAATATTTCAAACTTAGCAAATATTGGATTTCGGAAGATTATGATAAATTAAAAAAATACAGTTTTAATATTACGCCACAATACAAACCGTATAAATCATTGTATCAACTTACCGAAAAATTTAAAAAAATAAAATACAAAAAAACCGGATTGGCAATAATGATGTCGGCAATAATACCCGGAAGTGGAAAAATGTATGCAAAACGTTGGGGTGATGGAATAATGTCATTTATTTTTGTTGTATCCAATACGGTTCTCTCATACAGAGCTTTTCAAAAAAAAGGTATAAAAAGCACAAACGGTTGGATTTTCGGAGGTTTTGCCGTTAGTTTTTATGCCGGAAATTTATGGGGATCATACAAAGCTGTAAAAGACTATAATGAACATTTAAATAAAAGTTATTATAATGATGCACAAAATACTATATATCGTTCTTTTTAATTTTGTCCTTAATCTTTATGCGCAAGATATATATCAGATTAAAAAATTTGCCGATGAACAATACCGATTGAATAATACAAATTTGGCACTAAAAGAATATCAACGTGTGTTTCTCTTTGACAAAAAACATGAATTTAATGATATATATTTAAAGATTGCAAATATTTTTGATAAAAAAAACGATTACAAACAAGCCATAAAATATTACAATTTGGCATGGCAAATTATACCGAACGACAGTATAAAAAACGAAATAATTTTTAAAAAAGTTTTATGCCAATTAAAAGATGAAAATTATTTTGGTGCACTAAATGAATTATATGAGGTTTCGGATAGTAGTTCTGAATATTTTAAATTAAAAACCAAACTTTATGAGGGCATCGCACTTTTTGGAGTGGGTGATTACAAATCTTCCGAAAAATCTTTAAGTGAACTTGTTAATCAAAAAGGAAAGGACAGTATAAAAATAATTTTCAAATCATTTATAAAATTTAATAAAAAATTTAACCCCGATCGTATCGAAAAAATGAGCCGTATTCTCCCCGGATTAGGACAAATATATACAGGTGATATTAAAAATGGAATTAATTCCCTTGCCTTAATTTTAGCCATTTCTTATTATGCGGCACTTACCGCCGTAAATTATTCGTGGTTTGACGGCCTGCTTATATTATCTTCTTGGTTTACAAGATATTACAATGGAGGTGCAGGAAAAGCGAGAGAATTGGCTGAACAAAAAATCTTAAAACAAAAAAGTAAAGTTTATGATGAAATAATTAAAGTAATTGAAAACAACAATATTTTGCAACATGCTACACAATAATATTTTTATATTAATTTTTCTCATTACTTTTTCAATATCGGGTCAATACGATATTGAAACAAAAGTTTTTTATCATATTTATAATCAAAACTTTATTGAAGCACAAAAATTGCTAAATGAAAAATCACAATATATGAAACCATTTGCCAAATCTTGGTTAGAATGTGATTTGCAGTGGTGGAAAGCCGTCCATACGGATACGGACAGTGCCTACCAAAAATTACAATTATTTCTGGAAAAAAAAATAAATATTGAAGAAAATAAGGTGCCGCAAGACGAACACATGATTATGCTTTACAAAAATTATTTAATGAGATTTTCCGCTATGCAAAATCAACGATTCAAGGTCTTAAAATATTTCTATCAAATTGAAAGTTTTAATCACAAACTTGACATCGATTCGTTGAATGAATTCGAAAAAGATATTTTTCAAATATTTAATTCGGTATTATACATATCCAAAAGCAAATTATGGATTTTTAGCGATAAAAATAACGCCGAATATTTACGAATATTAGAAAAATATACAACGTCTGACAATCTTATGTTACAAACTTTATCAAAATATTTTTTGATAAAAATATATACGGAAATATTGGAAACTCCGGCTAAAGCCATACATTATCAAGAAGATTTGATGAGAATCTACCCCAATAATGTTAATTTTAAAACCCTATTAAATACAGAAGGATAAAAAAAGGCTGTTGCCAATATTTGCACAGCCTTTTTTATTTAAATAAGATTATTTAAAAGCCGGAATACCGGTTATATCATAACCGGTTATCAACAGGTGAATATCGTGAGTACCTTCATAAGTGATAACCGATTCTAAATTCATCATATGTCGCATAATGGAATATTCGCCGGTAATACCCATAGCTCCTAAGATTTGTCGTGCTTCTCTGACTATATTTAAAGCTGTGGCAACATTATTGCGTTTTGCCATTGATATTTGGGCAGCGGTTGCTTTTCCTTCATTTCTTAAAGTTCCTAATCGCCAAACCAACAATTGAGCTTTGGTTATTTCCGTAATCATTTCGGCCAATTTTTTTTGTTGCAATTGAAATGAAGCGATGGGTTTTTCAAACTGCGTGCGTTCCAAAGCATAGCGCAAAGCAGTATAATAAGCATCCATGGCAGCACCCAATGCGCCCCATGCTATACCGTAACGAGCCGAATCCAAACAAGTCAAAGGTCCTCGTAATCCATCTGCTTCGGGCAAAAGGTTTTCTTTGGGAACTTTTACATCTTGAAAAATCAGTTCGCCTGTTGCCGAAGTTCGTAACGACCACTTATTATGAGTTTCGGGTGTCGAAAAACCTTCCATACCGCGTTCAACTATAAGACCTTTAACCCTTCCGGCTTCATTTTTTGCCCAAACAATAGCTATATCGGCAAAAGGAGCATTGGATATCCACATCTTGGCTCCGTTAAGCAAATAGTAGTCGCCTTTATCGACAAAACGACTTTCCATACCTCCCGGATTAGAACCGTGATTGGGTTCTGTTAAACCGAAACAACCCATTAATTCACCGGTAGCCAATTTGGGTAAATATTTTTCTTTTTGAGCCTCGGATCCAAATTTCCATATCGGGAACATAACCAATGAAGATTGTACCGAAGCAGTAGAACGAATACCCGAGTCCCCTCGTTCCAACTCTTGCATAATCAATCCGTAAGACATATAATCAAGTCCGGGACCTCCGTATTCTTCGGGAATAAAAGGACCAAAAGCACCGATTTCTCCCAAACCCTTTATAAGATGTTTAGGAAACTCGGATTTTTGTGCATAATCTTCAATAATGGGCGTTACTTCGCGTTTTACCCATTCGCGTGCTGCATCACGCACCAGTTTATGTTCGTCGGTCAAAAGTTCATCGACCAAATAATAATCGGGGTGTTTAAATAAATCTTGAGCCATTTTATTGTATATTAATGATTAAGTGCGACAAACATAATAATTTATCGGGATATTTGAACTGAAAAATGAATATTTTAAACAAAAAACTTTGTTTGTCCGTTTCATTATTTTATTTGACATACGATAAATATAGCAAAGTTTTCATGAGTTGTTTTTACGACTGTAGGAAGTCGGTGCCTTTCGGGATATTTAATTGATCTGACGAATAAAGTTAAA